>CAZVYD010000015.1:0-11781 GCA_964631575.1 uncultured Candidatus Bathyarchaeia archaeon | reverse complement strand
ATTTTCGACGAAAACCGGATCCGCGACCGCTCGACCTTCGCTCAACCGACATTGCCGCCTCAAGGAATAGTATACGTCATAGTGAACGGCAAGATCGTTGTTGACAGAGGAACCCCTACAGGTGTCCTCGCGGGAAAGATCCTGACCTTGAACTCCCCAAGCCGCACCTGAATGTCAACGCTGATGAAAGTTGCTACCACTTTGCCTTGAACAGCATAATGGCCGGTGGATCTAGATGGATCACGGGATCCTCTCAGACTACTCCATGCGTCCAATGAAAGAAACCTGAGTTATTGTTGGAGAACCGTCTACGCTGTCGAGGTTGCGCAAGAGCTTTCACTGAGAGTGGGCCCTCTGAGGTAACAGAGACTGTGAGTCGTTGAGCGGGGCTAGTCACATGCGTCATGTAGTCATAATGGCCGGAGGGTTGGGCAGAAGGTTTTGGCCTGCGAGTAGAGAATCCTATCCGAAGCAATTCCTGACTCTCTGGGGAGACCGTTCTCTTCTGCAGTACGCATATCACAGAGCACTTCGCGTCGTTCACCGGCGGAACATTTGGATATCGACTCGGTGTGGCCTTGAATCGATCATCCGGAGGCAGATTCCAGCATTGAGCAAGGATAGAATCATTATCGAACCGGTGGGCAGAGATACAGCTCCTTCAATCGCTCTTAGCTGCTCTTGGATAATGAGGAGGGACCCGGAAGCGATCGTGATGTTTCTGCCAGCAGACCACTACATTAGTCCAACAAGAAGATTTGCCATGACCGCAGCTCGGGCCTTCCATCTGGCCGAGAGAACTCGCTGCATAGTGACCATTGGGATACACCCCACCTGCCCGTCGACAGGATATGGATACATACAATTCGATCTAAGTCCAGAGGCGAGGAAACAGTCGACGTATTCTGTGTTGAGCTTCAGAGAGAAGCCAGACCTCGCGACAGCAAGACGATACCTCAAAGAAGGAAACTACTTTTGGAATAGCGGAATCTTCATAGCCAAAGCGAACTTGATGATGGAGCAACTTCAGAAACACGCCCCTCGGATATTCAAACTTGCAGAGAGCTTACTGGCCCTGCCCAGATCATCCTTTCGAGGAAGGCTGAAGACCACGTTCCACAAGATGCCTAAGGTTTCATTCGATTACGCCGTAATGGAGAAGTCGACAAATGTGGTCATGGTTCCGGCGGAGTTTGAGTGGAATGATTTGGGTTCTTGGAGTTCGCTGGATCAACTACCTCATCTGCGAAAGCAACGCAACGTTTCGATAGGGCCGGTTGTTACGTTTGATAGCGAGGGCAACGTAGTGTCCAGCGGCCAGAAGCTTGTAGTGTTGATCGACGTTAGGAACCTCGTAGTGGCGGTGGCCGACGATGCTGTGCTTGTTTGCCACAAAGAGTCCGCACAGAGAGTAAAGGAAGCGGTGAGCCTTCTAAGACAACGAAGATACGCCCCGTACACCTGACCGTTTGAGTTCGTCTGGACTAAGTCCGAGTACTGTTGTTGATGGCCCCTCTCATGCCGCGCCAGCACAGTCCTCTGATCAGCTGTTTTTCCTTTCAAAGGCTTCGCGTGCGAGGCCCAAAAACTCATCCAGAGGGATGCCTATCTCACGGCAAATCTCGATTCGGTACTTGAGATACCCAAGCTTTCTGAGGGGTTTGTCTTCGAATACCTTTGGAAACGTTTTGGAGTCTAGTTCTGCAAGTTGGCCCGTCTGTTCTCGCTCTACCAACTCGGAGAAAAATGTGGCCACAGCGTCGGATGCTATCAGAGCCTTGTCCATGATGCCTTTAGGAGTGACTCCTGTTCTGTGATCGTGGGCTCTGATCGCATGTAGGCAGTCTCTTGAAAGAAGGCTTTCAAGCAGTTCAGCTGCCACCAGCCCATGCTTACTCATGTCTCCCTGAATCTTTTCACGGTCAAGATCGTGAAGGAGGCCGCAAAGTTGCCATTCCTCAGGGTTCATTCTGAATCTCCGTGCAATCTCTCCCATGAGTTCTGATACGGCAACGGAATGCTTCCGAATCTCAGCGCTCTTGACGTGCCTCTTGAGTAATCGAACCGCTTCTGCCTTCGGGAGCATATGAGAAGATCTGCTACCAGAGGTTAAAAGTGAGTCGCCTTCAAGAATCAGAAGTATGGTTCTATAGGTCAGTCGGCTATTAGGGGCATATGTGTGTTAACTGCACCTCCCCGTAGCGACCGCATGACCGAAGTGAATGCTTTATCTATTAGTTGTGTATTTGTTTGCCCACGGTATACAGTGGATTCTACTTCTCAGTTAGATCCGGTGTATAACCAACTGGAAAAGGATGTGAGAAAGCAGATGGATTTCGAAAGGCGTAGATTCGGAGGCCCCAGAACGATGCACAAAGCTGTATGCTCTGACTGCGGAAAGGAATGTGAAGTTCCGTTCAAGCCTACCGAAGGGAAACCAGTCTATTGTAGAGAATGCTACCAGAAGCATAGACGATATTAGCCTAGAGACAATTGACGGTTGGTTAACTCACTTTTTTTGGATCCCTACTTCTTACTTCAAGTCCCCTTGGAAAAGGAATAATAGTAGTGGGCAACGTACCACTGCGCCCAAGAGGAGAAAGGCGCTCCGGTCAAGGCTACTGAACAAGGGAGGAACAAGCCGCTATGAACAGATGGACCGTGGTTGTGGGTGCGATCATGATACAGCTCGCGTTAGGGGCTATATACGCTTGGTCAGCGTTCACAACGCCACTTCAAGGTACGGCCACCAACCCTAGTCATTACAGTTTCTCAAAAACCGAAACACAGGCGATATTTTCTGCAGGGCTTGCGACCTTTGCACTAGTCATGATATTGGCAGGAAGGCTCCAGCAGAAAATCGCGCCAAGAACGGTGGCTGTCTTGGGTGGAATACTGCTTGGAGCAGGGTACGTATCGGCCGGCTTCACGGGTGCGTCTTTCATCGGAAAGCTTCTGACGATTGGTATAGTTGGTGGTGCTGGCATAGGCTTCGCGTATGTGGTGCCGATTGCTGTTGGAGTAAGGTGGTTTCCGGACAAGAAAGGTCTGCTTTCCGGGCTTGCTGTTGCTGGTTTCGGCTTTGGGGCATTAATTTGGATAATGCTTGCAAGCCCTCCAGCCATTTTGGGCATACGCGGCCTAATCAATGTGCAAAATGGGGTCTACACAATAGCCAATGTGGACCGGGTCTTCACGATTTATGGGATAATCTTCTTGGTCCTGATTGTCTTGGGTTCTCTTGTCATGACGAACCCTCCTGAGGGGTTCAAGCCTCCGGGATATGCGCCTCTGAGTTCCGAGGACAAGAAGAGCCGACCGAAGGAGAGCAGCGACTACTCGTCAGGTGACATGCTTAGGACTTGGCAGTTTTACGCCATATGGAGCATGTTCATGTTCGGCACTCTGACAGGCTTGATGGTCATAGGAAACGTCCAGAACTTCGCAAAAGACCTAAACTATGGCTTTCAAGGCCACGGCTTCACTGCAACACAGGCATCGGACTTTGCAGTGATAGGTGCTGCAATTTGCCTTCCGATACTGAATGGGATAGGGAGGATAGTTTGGGGGACCTCTTCAGACAAGATCGGGACCAAGCGAGCCCTTATGTTCATGTTCCTCTTACAGGGAATAATGACTCTGACATTCTTCTTTACGACTGTGAACGAGTACTTGTTCTATCTAGTAGGCGCGTTGATAGGCTTCAACTTTGGCGGGAACCTTGCCTTGTTTCCGCCGACCACAGCGGACTTCTTCGGCAACAAGAACTTGGGCGCCAACTACGGTTTGGTATTCACAGCCTACGGTGTAGGCGGCAGCATCGGACCGATACTTGCAGGGATGGTCCAAGACTTCAATCTGAGCTTTCTCTACGCATTCATACCTGCCTCCCTGCTCTGCTTTTTGGCGGCGATAATGGCATTCGTAATAAGGACACCTAGAATGAGGGAAGATTGAAATCCTGCAGAAGCATCCGGTGTCGAAATGCTTCGGCTTTAAATGGCGCCCATGTTGCTCCTTTCTCGACTAAGATGGTGAGCATCACTTGCGCTCAAGAGCCGCTCTCACACTGTCGTAAGCTTTCTTTGCTTCTTCGACAGCTACTCCGTCTTCCAGCGTTGTGACGTCTCCAAGGGTTGCCCCTGCAATAATCGCCTTCAGCAATCTTCTCATGATTTTTCCGCTTCTCGTTTTGGGAACCGAATCAACAAAAACTACTGTTGAGTCAGATGCTACGAGAGGGCCGATTGTGGTTCTCAAGTGCATTCTTAACTCGTCTGCGAGCTTTGGGCTTGGCGAGAACTCTTGCTTAAGAACGGTAAAGATAAATGGCGTCTGTCCCTTTACAGGATCCTCTTTGCCAATACACGCTGACTCTGCGACAGCCGGATGCTTGATCATTGCCGACTCGATTTCAGCTGTTCCGATTCTGTGACCAGCAACTTTGAGGACATCGTCGGCCCTTCCCAAGACCCATATGTATCCATCTTGATCTTTTACAGCGAAGTCTCCGGTGTAGAAATACATCTTGCCCTTGAACCTTGACCAATAGACATCGATGTATCTTTGTGGATTCTTGTACAATGTCATGAGCATTCCCGGCCACGGTGATGTTATTGCCAAGTACCCTCTGACTCCCGGTGCGCAGGCATTTCCGTCGTCATCGAGGATTTCCATTGTAACTCCAGGTAGAGGATAACCGTTGGTTCCTGGCTTAAGCGGAAATATCTTTCCTAGTCCAGGATAGTGGCCCGTTAGCATTTGTCCTGTCTCCGTCATCCACCAAGTGCTTGAAGCGACAATATCTTCTCTGCCGACATTCTTGAAGTACCATTTGAACGCCTCCGGATTGATAGGCTCGCCAACGGAATGAGCAATCCTTATTGTCGACAAGTCGTACTTTCGGACATACTCCTCGGGGAATTTCATTAGCATTCTAATGGCGGTTGGTGTAGTATAGAATACTGTAACTCCGTATCTGTGAAGTATGCTCCACCATCTATCTGGTTTCGGGTAATCCGGGGCGCCTTCGTACATCACTGATGTCAGGCCCGTCATTAACGGCCCGTAAACTATGTACGAGTGCCCGGTAACCCATCCTATATCCGCCGTGCACCAATAGATATCATCGTCACGGACATCGAATATCATCTTCATAGTAGAATATAGAGAGACAGCATAACCACCTATAGGAAGTTGGGCTCCTTTGGGAGCAGCCGTTGTACCCGATGTGTAGAGGATATACGAGAAGTCCTCTGAACCACATCTCTCTGCTGGAAGAGTGACATTTTTCGATATGTCGCTGGTCAGCTCATGATGCCAAATGTCTCTCTCATTATTCCAAGGTATATCGTTCCCCACTCTTTTGACTACCACAACTTTCTCTATTTTGACTCCGTTTTGCGCGCATATTTTTACGGCTTCATCGACGATGGGTTTGAGTGTTATTACCCTTCCTCTTCTGTAGAGTCCATCTGCGGTAACTATTATCCTTGAGCCGGAGTCTATGGCTCTGGTGGCCAAGGAGTCCGCGCTAAATCCGCTGTAGACTATGCTGTGTCGTGCTCCCAACCTCTGAGCTGCAAGCATGTAAAGCGGGAGCTCCGGAATCATCGGCAAATAGAACGTCAAGATCTCTGCTTTCTTAACGTTCAACTTGCTTTTCAGGGCAAAGGCAATTGAGTTTGATTCTCTGAATAGGTCGTAATAGGTGAACTTTCTAACTTCCTTTGGTTGCTGTGTTGCTTCGTCCCACGGCTCCCCCTCCCATATCATGGCCAGCTTGTTTCTTCTGCCGCACTCAATCTGCCAATCTGTAGCCAAGTAGGCCAGGTTTGTTTCTCCGCCGACGAACCACCTGTAAAATGGGGGGTGGCTGTCATCCAGAACTTTGTTCCATTTCTTGAACCAGAAGAGCTCGTTTGCCCACTTGTCCCACCAGCCTTCCACCGCCTTCTTATCCTTCACGGTGCTCTCGTACCATTTTTTGAAGTCATTAGCGTCCCATGCTCTGTCTTTCCAGCTGGGTGGGATGATGTAACTTTCGAATTCCTTGTAGACCTCTGCTGCTTCTTTGGCCATCTACATTTCACCTTTGAAATTGCCGTTTTGGTCCCGTTCAGACAGGAGGTTGCGTATATAGCTTTAGGTCTTCGTCAAAGAACTAAGTTGTGATTAATCAGCAGGAGACGCCATTGTCTCTTGAAGCGTCGATGTTGAGGAAGCGAGCGTGCAGTACTACCTAACCCTCACCTCGGAGTGCAATCTGAGATGCAAATACTGCTACGAGAAGTGCTGCAATGATTTTGGAGTCGACCTCGGGCCCCTCGACATAGACTACTCGGTTTCAAGCTCAGTGAAATATGACATAGTTGACCTAGAGCGCTTTTTGGCTAAGGATCCGGAACCTTCCGTTGTCTTCTATGGCGGCGAGCCACTGCTCAGAATCGACCTACTCAACGGGATCATACGCACCATTCCTGTCAAGAAGTTCATTCTACAAACGAACGGTATACTTCTTCCTAGGTTGGACTCAGAGTATGTCAACAAGCTTGACACCATCTTGGTGTCTGTCGACGGAGACCGAGACCTAACTGACTATTACCGGGGAAAAGGCGTCTACGAACAGGTGACTCAAAACCTCAGACAGCTTCGCAACAGAGGATTCGCTGGAGAGATAGTCGCTAGAATGACCGTGGGAAGAGAGACGAGAATTGATCGTGCTGTTCGTTCCCTGATCTTCAATGAAGACCTGTTCGATTCCGTTCACTGGCAACTTGATGCGCTCTTCTGGCACAATGACTATGATGAGAAGGAATTCTCTGAATGGGTGAAAGCCTCGTACAACCCAGGGGTTAGAACCCTCGTCGACTTGTGGGTGAAGCATATGAGGAGCCACAGAAAGGTCCTTAGAATCTATCCGTTCGTCGGAATCATGCAATCGTTGCTTCTGAGCGAGCCCTCAAGGCTGAGATGCGGAGCAGGATGGACGATGTTCAACATTCAAACGGACGGCAATATTACGCCCTGCCCTGTGATGGCTGGCATGAAGGACTTCTACATTGGTAACATCGAGCACACCGATCCAAGCGACCTAGTGTCTCGAGCAGTATTCGTTTCTGGGCCATGCACGAATTGCCAGATATACTCTCTATGTGGTGGAAGATGCCTCTATGCAAACGTCACGAAACTGTGGGGAGAAGAAGGCTTTCGTCTCGTGTGCTCTACCGTACACAACCTAATTGATGCTTTGGAATCTGCACTCCCCGCAATTCGTAGTCTCATATCTGAAGGGGCTGTTGTGTTGCGCGACTTTGACTATCCTAGATACAACAGCTGCGAGATAATACCCTGAGCTATCCCACCGAGATCAAGCCAACGAGCAGAGCTATAGAAGTCATGCCATCCGCAAGAGAACTTTCGATAGGAATAACGAAGTTGTCAGGGTCCAGACCTCGCTGGAATGTTATGATCGCAACGATGAAAGACACAAGGACGATTGCTGCAACTGCAATCAGGTTGGTCACAAGTAGAACCGAGGCTAGCCCTACCAGTCCATATGGAGTAAATATGTTGTTTATGAGTAGAGACGAAACTGCAAGGAGAACAAACATTATCACTGAAGCTGTCCAAGCACTAAGTATTCGCATAGCATGATTTCTCATGGCAGAGAGAGAGGGTCTAAGTAAGCCTAGAGCAAGCCTTGTAGTGGCTGTAGAACCGACGACAGACCCCACATCTCCCACCATGTCAATCAAGGCCGGGTAAACCGTGTAGATTTCCTTTCTTTCCTCTGCAAGGATGCTTATTCTCTTAAGGACTGTTCCGGTCACGTTGACAATGAATGCTACTAGTATAATTGTGAACAGAGACTCTCTTATTGTCTTGAGAAATTCTTTGTCGCGAATGTTTCGGGGGAGAATATAGAGTATGATAACTCCATGTAGTAACACTATTAGCGAGATCACGTGTTGGCCGAAGTCGAAAAGATAGGTCAGGTTGAGCACCAGAACGTAGCATAAGGTTATGAATATGTCTGCTGTCGTGGACATTATTGGGTATACAACAACGTCCGGATCTAGACCTCTCAGGAAAGTGACGAACGCGACTTTTACTGTAACCACAGTGAGGAATAGCCCTAACGCCATTGTCGCGACAACAACTCTCAGAATCGCAAGGAAGTCTGTGATAGTGATGCCCCAAAATAGAAGACCAAAGACTAGAGAGACCAGACTCATTGCTACGCTAGTTGCCAAGGTTATGACAGTCAGGGCCGCGTATAACGCATAGAAGCTTCTTGTGTTTCCAAAGAATCTCGGATAAACGGTACCGATGTGCAGTGCAGTACTCAGACGTCCGCTGAGCAGGCCTCCGATGACGCCTTTTGCACTCACAATTGCGGGATATATCGCAATGGCCCACTGAGACAGCTGGAAAACGTTCAGCTGAGTGGCAAGCACGAAGCCTGCAAGCAGTCCGCCAAAATCGAAGGAATATGCAATCAAGGTATCTTTGAGAGTTCTGAGGAAGGTTGCCGAATTCATGGTATGGGTCGTTCGCTGGTTAGGTGTTTTCAGTGTGTCCGCCTTCTCCTGAAATTCCTTGGCCTTCATTATGTCCAGTCATGACAGCTAGATTCCAACAAACTTCAAGCGCAATATGTCTCGGTCGATACAGAGATCGATCCGGGTCCCCTTCGAATGCGCGGCACTCCTGAGCCATATACGTTGCTTGGCAACGAGTCGGTTGTTTCTCCATTCTGGCATGCCATGCCACCGAACCGTTCGATTCTGCATGTCTGAATAGGTTGTCACTTCTCCGACGGTTCGAAGAAACAGATATTTAGGCTTATGGCATATCCTAGGTGCGTTCGGAGAGTTCTGCCTTCGCATGGGGACGTTGGATAAGATCCAGTATAGGCCGATTCCAGTGCGGGATCTGCTTGTGGAAATGAAGGATATGTCAGAGCTGATGATCGATCTAGCATACTCTTCTGCGCTCTTCAATAGCCGCGAACTCGCGGAGGAAGTTCTTGAACTCGAAAAATGCGTAGACTCGCTCGCATATCTCCTCGATATGAGTGCGATGATAGCTGTCAGGAACCCTAGTGATGCCGAATCACTTGTCGGAGTCTCGGTTGTGGCCTCGGCGATAGATAAGATCTCTGATGCAGCAGGTGACATCAGCGCAATAGTTCTACGAGGCATAGGCATCCACCCACTGGTGCGAGAGGTCTTCGAAAAAGTTGAGGAACGATTGACCCGAGTTGAGATAAAACCAGAATCAATTCTCGTTGGGCGCAAGCGCGGAGACCTGAAGCTAGCCTCAAGGATCGGAGCGAACATCATCGCTATCAGGAGAGGTAGAGATTGGATAATCAATCCAAAGGAAGATGAAACGCTCCAGAAAGGGGACATTCTCATCGCGCGAGGAGCGCCTCTTGGCATAGAGGAATTGAGACAGGTTGCTGAAGGAATTCTGAAGAACTGGAGGAATAGACGTGGAGCAAGACGAAAAGCAGTTTAAGACAATGATCGACAAGATGGCCGAGTTAAAGGACACCTCTGAGCTCATGGTCGACTTAGCATACTCTTCTCTTCTGTTGAATAGCCGTGAACTAGCCGAAGAGGTCCATGCCTTGGAGAACCGTATGGACGATCTACATACAGAGTTCGAGCTTCTCGTTTTGACGAGATGTATCACACCTGAGGAGTCGAAGGATTATCTAGGTCTGATTCGTCTGGCCCTCGTTGCAGAGAACATTGCGGATGCGGCGGCGCAAATAGCCGATGTTGTTCTGAGAGGCTTGAAACCTCATCCGGTTCTGCGTCTCGCGATCCGAGAGGCAGAGGAGACTGTGATGCGAGTTTCCGTCTCAAAAGGCTCAGTGCTTATAGGAAGGAACCTGCAAGAGGCGCAAATTCATGAAGAGACGGGCATGTGGGTCTTGGCAGTGAGGCGAGGAGATGCATGGCTTCGGCCCAAACCGGACCTTGTAGTGAATGAAGGAGACACTCTAATAGTAGCAGGATACGCTGGAGGACAGGAAGACCTAAGGCAACTGGCCTCTGGGAAGTCCGCATAAACGTGATCTTCAGACTCGTTGCTGTGTGCGCAACAAGGACAACTGGTCGGATCCCACATATTCAAGATTTTCCAAGCGCAAGATAAGTATCCCACTCAGAATGATTGGATTGCTGAGGTAGGCAAGTTGGATAGAGACAGGGATCGTGCACTCCTCTCCTCTCTACCGGAACAGAAACTGATCGATTTGTTCTTCATGCACATTAGGAACGTATTTCGGGTCGATGGTCTCTACTTCCTAGGGATAGAGAGGAAGCTCGGAACAGAGGCCGCAACGGAGATCGATAAATCGTGTTGGAGGACGATGGCGGCGATAGAGGCACGCGAGATTGGAAGGTTCTTGGGAAGATCCCAGTTCTCCGTGCCAAATATCATGGAAGCTCTCCAGCTGACTAGTTGGTCACTTGATCAAAGGCACAAGGAAGTTGAAGTCAGCCCGGCCAAGGGAGTGTTTCGAGTCGTGAGTTGCGAGACCCAGCTAACGAGAAGGCGGAAGGGTTTACCGGAATTTCCGTGCAAACAAGTCCGGTACGAATACCTGAGGGCATTTGCTCAGGAACTCAATCCCCAACTTGACGTTCTATGTCATGTTTGTCCGCCAGATAGGCACTCCGAAAAACTTTGGTGCGAATGGGAGTTCAGGTCAAAGCAGTAATCTGGATGTTTGAACACTTCAATGGAAGATTGTCCGATGAAGTACATACTCTTAAAGCCCACAGGCAAAGTCGCAGTTGTAGAGTCATCTCCACCTGTTTTGATGAAAGGCGACATATTGGTGGAGATGAAGGCTTGTGGGCTTTGCGGAACAGATCTTGAAAAGATTCAGGGGCGATACGTTGCCTCCAAACCGGTGCTTGGACATGAGGCTTCAGGTGTGGTGTCTGAAGTCGGCGAAGATGTTGAAAGGGTCAAAGTCGGAGATAGAGTGTTTCCTCATCACCATGTACCGTGCTACCAGTGCCCCCTCTGCAAACACGGAAGTGAAACCATGTGCCCTCACTACCGGGCCAGCAATCTAGATCCGGGAGGCTTCTCTGAGTACTTCCGGGTACCAGCTTGGAACGTGGAGCATGGAGGAGTGCTGAATCTTCCTGAGCATGTGACCTTCGAAGAAGCCAGCTTGATAGAACCTACTGCTTGTTGCATAAGAGCCCTGAACAGATGCAATGTCTCCAGTGATGAAACCGTGCTGGTCGTAGGTGCAGGCCCGATCGGACTTACTTACGTTAGACTGTTGTCTATGCGTGGAGCCCATGTCATTGTAAGCGACCTCAATGTTGCTAGGCTTGAATTCGCCGAGCGCTTTGGGGCATTGATGGTATATGATGCGGCAAAGACGGATGTCTCTTCGAAGATCAAGGAGCAGACTGGAGGGGTGGGAGCTGACCTAGTAGTCGTGGCGTCAGGAAGTTCTGGAGCCTTGGTCCAAGCGTTGAATGTGATCAGGAAAGGAGGAAAAGTCTGCCTATTCGGGGTGCCTGCAAAGGGCAGTAGGCTGGACTACGATCTCAGCGACATATTCAACCGCGAAATCTCCATCATAACCAGCAACGCCGCCACAGAAGCGGAAACCAAGGTTGCTCTGAGGCTGATGGAAGAGCGTAGACTAAACCTAACCTCCATAATAACCCATAGATTCAAGCTGGATGATTTCGAATCGGCTGTGCAGACAGCTCAGCGAGGAGACTGTGGAAAGAT
>CAZVYD010000014.1:0-26238 GCA_964631575.1 uncultured Candidatus Bathyarchaeia archaeon | reverse complement strand
ATTCAAAGGCAAATCGCAGCTATACGTTTCTCCGGGAAACGACGATCGCTTGGTTGTTGATGAGATTCTTGAAAAGAGTGACTCAGTAGTCGCGTGCGAAAAGAAGCTTGTCCATCTTCCTGATGGATATGATATGGTGACATGCGGTTGGGTTAACCCAACTCCTTGGAAGACCACCCGAGAGTTGCCTGATGAGAAGCTTGAGCCGATGCTGGAAGAATTGATGGCCAAGGCTGAGAGCTGCAGGAAGCTGATATGCAACCTTCATGCACCTCCATACAACTCTGGGTTGGACATTGCCCCGAAGCTGAAGGATGACTTCTCAGTCAAAGTCAGCATCGGTGGAGTAGAGCTTGAGCCTATGGGAAGTAAGGCTGTGAGGCATGTAGTCGAGAAATACAGGCCACTTCTAGGGCTGCATGGACACATACATGAGTCGGCGGGCTTCAGAAGGTTCGGCAGAACACTGTGTGTGAACCCAGGATCCGAATACGCCGAGGGAGTGTTACGAGGCTACATCGTATTCTTAAGTGGCGAGAAGATCCAAGGGCACTGGCGGGTAGCTAGCTAGTTCCCAGTCTTCTGACCGAGGTCGCCTCCTCTACAGGGGATTGAAGGTCTTATATAGGAGGGGGGGCGCTTCATCTTTCAGGGACAAGAAAATGTCTCGCACTCTCTTCGTTCGAGAGGCTACTGGGCTTGTCAGAGAGTACGGTCCTTTCATGGCGCTCATGATGGCCATGAACAACATGATAGGCGCAGGGATCTGGGGACTTTCGATAAGAATGCCGTACAATTATCCGGGTTCGGATGCCGCGCTAGCGTTCATCATAGGACTGATCCCAGCTTTCTTCTTCGCGATCTCATACGCATGGCTTGCGTCCTGCATGCCAAGAGCGGGCGGGGACTACGTTTTCATCTCAAGGACTGTCAACCCGGCGCTGGGCTACGTGGTAACCATCGGTAACTTCCTTGGCAGGTGGTTCTCCATAGGGTTCCTGCTGGTAACCGACGTAGGCCTATGGGGTATCGCCCTCAGAATGCTCGGGAAAGGCACAGGCAATGTTGCGCTAGCTGATTTCGGCACATTCTTGTCAGCGCCACCCGACCCGACGATAATCCTTGTGGGGGCAATCCTCCTCCTCCTTAGCGTTTGGTTCTTCATGACAATTGGTGGAACTGTATTCAAGGCGTACATAGCGGTGATATGGTTCATTCCTCTCGTGGGTGGTATTGCTTGCATCCTGCTGAATTTTGGCAACCCGTTCAGCCCAGCTTCCTTCAGTAAGGCTTGGGACGCAGTCTGGGGAATAGGGTCTTACAAGGAGATTGTGACGATCGCTCAGAACACAGGATGGAAACTAGACACGCCAAACTTCGATGCCACGATTAGGGCAATTGCGGGTGCAGCGCTCTTCGCCTACTCCGGGTTCCACAACCCCGCACAATGGTCCGGTGAGATAAAGAATCCTAGGAGAAACATGCTAATCGGAATAATCAGTGGTACGCTTATCACAGCGGTGATATACATCGGCTTGGCGTCATCAGCGTTCTACTCAGGCGGGGAATTCATCTCACAATACAACTGGGCATACTACAAGGCGAGGGCACAATTCGTAATCACACCTAGGATTGAACCGGTGCTACCGATGTTCGGGGTGCTCTTCACAGGAGGAAATGTGCTCCTCGCATTTCTCGTAGCGACGGCAGGCGCCTTCAGTCTCTATCACGTCCAACCATCAGCGCTCATGATGGAAACGAGACGAGTATTCTCACTAGCATTTGACAGATTCTTCCCAGAAAGGTTCGCTAATGTCAGCGAGAGGTTCCATACACCAACATGGGCGATCGTATTCATGGTGGTCGGGGGAATCGTAGGCATAGTCATATCGTCACCTGTGCTTGGCCCGTTGAGGTCGCTGGCAGGCGGAATCAACGCGACCTTCATGTATCTGCTGGGCTACTTGTTCACTGGGCTTGCACTGGCTCTGCTGCCAATCGTCAGACCGGAGATCTACGAGAGCATCAAGGTTGAGGTCGGAGGGTTACCGCTTCCTTCACTGTGTGGAGTCGTGGCCTTTGCCTTAGGTGTTTTCTTCTTCGCTACTAACGCAACGGTGATGGCGCCTATGGATATTTCGATCTCCTGCCTCATTCTGGGCATAGGGTTGGCACTATACGTGTACTACGCGTACAAGAACAAGAAGATGGGCATCGACCTGAAGACATTGACCGCTGAGATACCACCCGAGTAGCCGTTACACACCCCTCTTTTTCTTTCTCTTTCTCATCATTAGATCACTTGCTTTCAGTCGCTAGACAAACGTTTGCCAACCTTCAATCTGAACCTTAAGGTCAAGCTATTGCAGTCGCCATTACCCAGTTGAAAGACAACAGAAATGCTCGCGTAACTGATTGAAGCGGTATCAATGCTAGGCAGGCATACTGTGTGTTGGTGGGCCCGGGGCGATTCGAACACCCGACCGACAGGTCTCCCATACACCGAGACTATGAGCCTGTTGCTCTCTCAGTCCCAATGAAACCTGGCTGAGCTACGGGCCCAAATCGCTCGATTTCCTCTTTGAGGAGGTTGACTTGTTTAAGGATTTCCCTACGGCCTCTCTTAACTTGATGCCTCAAGTGATCTGCCTGAAGAGCTTGCACCGTTCTCCTCTGAACATGTTGGGACAGTCATTCGTGCCGGGCTGACTAACCCTTAAATATCCTCTTCTCTTGACTGTGAACTCGGCCGCCGAAAAAAGAGCCGCCGTTCGTGAGCAATCCACGGACGAAAGCTCAGTGGTAGAGCAACGGACTCAACCGCGAAAGCGGCTGAGGCTGAAGCTGTTACCCCTGCGATGTGAACCGCAGAGACCCGTTGGTCGTCTGTTCGATCCGGACCGGCGGCGCCAAATCCCCTTCAGAACCAGAGACCATCAATATCCTGTCCCATCAAGACAAATGGCTAAGGGGCAGCTTTCATAATACTAATGCTGTTTCCTTGATGTCCTAGCAACGGCACAAGACTCATCTTTAGCTTATCGGGGAAGGCATAAGAATTTGAAAGCACGGTAAATCAACTCAACCGCTACTGGAGTGACGCGAAGTTTGAGTAAGCCTCTGAAGATCTTCGGTAGCCTCTTGACTGAGATAGTCAACACAGGATTGTGCATGTACTGTGGGTCATGTATTGCCTCCTGCCCGGTGAATGTCATCAGCTACACGGATGACGAGAGGCCCGCCTTAGCTGGACGCTGTGTCCTGTGCGAACTATGCTACTACGGATGTCCCAGAGTCGAACTTCCCCTAGCATATGTTGAGAGATCCACATTTGGAAGGAACCGAACTGCTAACGAACCACTGGGAGTGAAGCGGGGCATATTCTCTGCGCGATGCACAGACAAGAAGACTCTTTCGAAATCACAAGACGGCGGCGTAGTCACCGCACTATTGCAACATGCTCTTGAAACGGGCCTAGTGGGACACGCGATACTGATAGGGAGAGATTCCAGAGCACCTTGGAGGCCGCGTCCAACAATTGCAGGAACAGGCGATGAGATACTCTTGAATGCTGGCTCCAAGTACACTGCAACAGGTTCACTCGGTGCACTCGCAGAGGCGACAGCCGGATATCCTCAGTCCGATCTTGCTTTTGTGGGAATGCCATGCCAAATCCAAGCACTTCGAAGAATCGCCACGTCCCCTCATGGCGCTCGGAAGCTCGCAGAGTCAGTCAAACTTGCGATCGGTCTCTTCTGCTACAACACATACAAGTACAGCCCTCTCTTCGTTAGTTATATCAAAGAGAAGCACAAGCTAGATCTTGAGAGGATCAGTAGGATCGAGATAAAGAGCGGGCACTTCAAAGCATATTGTGGCGCCGAAGCAAAACTAGATGTCCCCGTCGGAAACCTGGAATCATACGTGCACCCCGGATGCAGCAAATGCCAAGACTTCACCGCTGAACTGGCTGATATTTCAATTGGACACGCAGGCTCCAAAGTGGGATGGTGCACAGTGATAACCCGAAATCAGGACGCAAATGACCTCATTCAATCTGCTGCCAAAGCAGGGACAATCCAGCTTAATCCTGCTGATGTTGAATTGTCATCAGTCATCAAGCTGTCGGAGTCGAAGAAGCGACGCGAGGCACCATACATTCGAAGCTGAAGTCAAATGAGATTCTGTTCGTAGGAGTGCTACCGGAGGAGCAATCTTTTGAACGCGTCTCGATGGTAATATGGTCCCCTGCTGAACGATAACCGCAGAGACACTGCGCAAACACCTAGGAAAAGCTGATTTGGAACGAATCCACACCTTTAGTACAGATGTCCCGAGGGGCATGTTGATGGTCAGTGAGCTGAAACCTTCACAGCTTCGATGTCCCTGCGAAGCCTCCGTCGTAACATGCGAGACTACCGAAAACGCGGTTCCCTTGGACACGATTGTAGGTCAGGAAAGAGCAGTAAAGGCTCTAAAGTTCGGCTTGGAAATAAGAGAGAGAGGCTTCAATATCTATGTTGCAGGCTGGCCTGGAACAGGCCGGACGACAGCGGTGAAGAGCTTTCTTGAGGAGTTTGCCAAAGGCAAGCCTTTGCCCTCTGACTGGTGCTATGTGAACAATTTCCGTAACACATATCAGCCAAACGCTCTGCGATTGCCCGCTGGGTTAGGAAGCGTCTTCAAAAGAGATATGAAATCCCTCGTGGAAGAGGCTCAAAAGGCGATTCAGAAAACCTTCGAGAGCAAAGACTACCAAGAGAAAAGAGAGACGATAGCCAAGGGATACGAGAAGAAGCGACAGGACCTTCTGACAGAATTGGCAGAGAAGGCGAGGAGAGACGGTTTCCTCTTCCAGATTACACAGATTGGCCCAGTCTTCATCCCTGTGATTCAAGGCAAGCCTCTAACAGACGAAGAATTTCTGAGCCTGAGTGAAAGAGTTCGTCAGGAGATCCTTAAGAAGCGAGAAACGCTAGAAACGCGGTTCAAAGACGCTGTCCGAGATATCCGTGAACTGGAAAAGAAGCTGGGCGAGGAATTGGCCAAAGCGGACAAAGAGATCGCTCTGTACGCGGTCGGCCACATGATCGCTGACTTAGTTGAGAAATACAAGGATCTCGCTGAGGTCACAGAATACCTGAAGGATGTGCAGAATGACATGATCGAACATTATGAACAGTTCATTGCCAAACCAGGCGTGCAGACTGCTCTGCCACTTACAGTTCCATGGCTGAGAGAAATCCCTCTGAGAAAATACGAGGTGAATGTCATAGCTGACTGCTCAAGTCTCAAAGGCGCCCCCGTCGTTATGGAACTTAACCCAACCTACACAAATCTCTTCGGAAGGATAGAGAAGGAAGCGGTCTTCGGTGCGCTGACGACCGACTTCACTCTTGTTATTGCTGGGTCGCTTCACAAAGCCAATGGTGGCTATTTGGTCATACCCATTGAGGAGCTATTCAAGAATCCATTCTCTTGGGACGGGTTGAAGAGAGCGATGAAGAATGGCCAAATTGTGATCGAGGACCCGGCGGAACGTTATGGCTACCTAACGACGAAGACGCTTTCTCCAGAACCTATTCCTTTGGATATGAAAGTAGTCTTGATCGGCGATCCACTCGTCTTTCAGCTCCTATATACATACGATCCAGACTTCAGTGAACTCTTCAAAGTTAAGGCTGACTTCGACATTGACATGAAAAGAACCGAGGAGAACATTAAGAGCTACGTATCTTTCATCTGCACAATTTGCAGCCGCGAAGAACTCAAACATTTAGACAAGTCAGGAGTCGCGAAGGTGATAGAATATAGTTCGAGGCTAGCTGATCATCAAGAAAAACTTTCGACGCGTTTCGCAATCATAGCTGATCTGATCCGAGAGGCAAACTTCTACGCCTCTCAAGACAGGTCGAAACTCATAGAAGCCGAGCACGTAAAGAAAGCGATCGACGAGAAAATACATCGATCAAGTCTCATTCAGGAGAAGATAAGAGAGTACATCGAGCGGAAGATTCTTCTTGTCGACACCTCTGGAGAAACCGTTGGCCAGGTGAACGGGCTGTCTGTGATGAGGATTGGGGACTACGAATTTGGCAGACCATCTCGGGTTACGGCAAGCATCGGAATTGGACGGGAAGGACTCATCGACATTGAAAGAGAAGTGAAGCTGGGCGGCCCGATACATA
The DNA here is from genome assembly GCA_964631575.1 of uncultured Candidatus Bathyarchaeia archaeon. Taxonomy (GTDB): domain Archaea; phylum Thermoproteota; class Bathyarchaeia; order 40CM-2-53-6; family JALHTG01; genus JALHTG01. Next base: position 20,050 of record CAZVYD010000014.1, on the reverse strand, counting down.
GCAAGGGGGTCATGATCTTGGGTGGATATCTGACCCAGAAGTATTCGCAAGACAAACCTCTGACTCTATCTGCTCGGCTCGTTTTCGAACAAAGCTATGAAGGAGTCGAAGGAGACAGTGCGTCAAGCACGGAACTCTACGCAATTCTATCAAGGTTAGCCAATGTCCCCATAACGCAAGGCTTGGCAGTCACGGGCTCAGTCAACCAAAGAGGTGACGTGCAGGCCATTGGGGGAGTCAACGAGAAGATTGAGGGGTTCTTTGAGATATGCAGGGCAAGAGAACTTACGGGTGATCAAGGTGTATTGATTCCGGAAAGTAACGTTCAAAACCTCATGCTCAAAGAGGAAATAGTTGAAGCCGCAGCCAAAGGCAAATTTCACATCTACCCCGTGAAGACGATTGATGAAGGAATCGAGGTCCTGACCGGTCTCAAGGCAGGCGGAAGGTTGCCGGATGGAACGTTTGAGCTCGGATCGATCAACGACAGAGTTGACAGGCAACTTCGAACCATGGCAGAAAAGCTGAGGGAGTTCTCTATACCAGAAGCGGAAGAGAAAAGGAAATCCAACGAGACTGAATCCTAGCCTTCTCTCATTATGACTGACTCGTACTCTTTTTCTATCCTATTCTTGTGGCCCAGTTCCTCGTCTGCCAGCTTCCTGAAAGCATCACCCGCAGCAGTGTTTGACAGCCTGGCGCTAAGCTCAAGGTAATATTCATGCGTCTCCTTTTCACGTTTGCCTGCGAAAATCAGTACCTCCTCATAAGTCGCATCCTCAGAAAGCCGAACATCTTCCACTCGATCTAGGATCTGGAGATCTACAACACCACTCGTTCTTGAATCAAGTTCTTGCCAAGATCTTGTTCTCTTGACTTCCTCTAGCCTTGCCTTATGCCGAAGCTCATCATAGGCCAAGTTCGCGAGAAGAGTCTTGCTGCCTGGTGAGATGGCTCTCTTGAGGGCGGAGACATACAGAGAATGCGACTGTTCCTCCATCAAGATGGCTCTGTCAAGAGCGTTCTCCCAAGTCCAGCCTTTCTGTGCAGTCAATGAATCACCTTTTCGGCCTATCTTGACCAAGAAACAGTTAAGGGTTGCTGGCGCACACATCAAGGATCTCTCAATCTTTGCCATCTCATTCCCATGCATTCGAAAGCTTGAAGAGATTCGAGACTGCAATCAACTGCATATTGGCCGGGGGGAAGCAACATTGCCCAAGATCAGAATAGACCAACGGAACTGCAATACTTGTGGGATCTGCGTCGATGTGTGCCCTGTCGGCGTGTTGATGCTTCACCAAGGGGCAGTGCGCATCGAAGACGAAGGCGCATGCCTTGGAAGGAGAGCCTCTCAATCATGTTCCGGTTGTTCTGCGGAGGATGCGTCCTGCACGGGCTGCGTCGCATGTGTAAGGAACTGCCCGAGTGGAGCCATCATAATACAGTAGGCTAAGATTCCTTCTTCTTCAAGTAATCCTCGATTGCTCTGTGAAGAGCATCAGCCGCCAAGTTTGAGCAGTGCATCTTGATCGGGGGAAGCCCCCCCAAATGCTCAGCCACATCGCTCCTTGTGATCTTCATTGCGTCTTCCAGTGTCTTACCTTTAGCCAGCTCGGTAACCATGCTGCTAGTCGCCACTGCCGCGCCACAGCCAAAAGTCTTGAATTTAATGTCTGCAATCTTGTTGTCTTGGACCTTTATGTACACTGTCATCATGTCACCACAGATTGGATTTCCAACTGTTCCGACACCATCCGGGTCAGGGATCTCTCCGACATTCCTCGGATTTCTGAAGTGCTCCATTACCTTCTCGCTGTACATTTCTTACACCTGCAAGCCCTTCGGAGTGAGAGGTGACATCCTTCTTAGTCTACTGACAATGCCGGGGAGAACGTTCAGTACTTGGTCTACGTCATCGTCAGTGTTCCACCTGCCCAGACTGAAGAGCAGTGAGCCATGAGCCTCTTCGTGGGCGAGGCCGATCGCTCTGAGTACGTGTGAGGGCTCAAGAGTCTTCGAGGAGCATGCCGATCCGGAAGAGGCCGCTACTCCTTCCATATCGAGGCTCAGCACGAGGGATTCTCCTTCTATGTAGCTGAACCTCACGTTGAGGTTGTTCGGCAGGCGAGTCGTCGGATGTCCATTCAAGTATGAATACGGGATCTTCTCAGTGATTCCTGTATGAAGCCTATCTCTTAACCGGGTGAGTCGCGCTGATTCGTCAGCCATCTCTTGGGAAGCGATCTCTGCCGCTTTTCCCATTCCTACTATGGCCGGTACGTTTTCCGTTCCTGACCTCAGTCCTCGTTCCTGTCCTCCCCCAATCATGATCGGCGCTATTCGAGTTCCTTCCTTGATGTAGAGTGCTCCTAGTCCCTTCGGTCCGTAAAGGTCGTTTGAGGATAGGGAAAGCAGATCGATGTTATCTCGGACTGCCTCTATCGGAATCCTACCGGCTGCGGCTGTAGCATCCACGTGAAATATCGCTCCATGGGCGTGTACAATTCTTCCAATCTCTGCTATTGGCTCTATTGTCCCTATCTCTCCGTTCGCATACGTGATCGAAACAAGGACAGTATTGTCCGATATGGCCTTCTCAATACTTGTCGGGTTGACCAGACCATGATTATCGACTGGCACAAGTTCGACCTTGAATCCCTGTTTAGCGAGATACTTGCAGATGTTCAAGATGGATATGTGCTCTATCGTAGTAGTCACGATGGTGCCTCCTTTCTCCTTGTTTCTCTGAGCAATTCCAAGTAGAGCCAAGTTGTTGCTTTCAGTCGCACCTGAAGTGAAAACTATCTCATCCTTCTTCCTAGCCTTGACCAACGAAGCGACTCTCTCCCTTGCTTCTTCGATTGCTGCCTTTGACTCCTGACCGAGGCAGTGGGTTGAAGACGGATTTCCGAATATCGTTCCAAAGTAGGGAGTCATTGCTTCGACGACACGGGGGTCAACCGGAGATCCAGCTTGGTAGTCAAAATAGGCGCGTCTCATAACTGTCTTTCCTACTTCGTTTTACGCACCAATATGCGAATGTGATCAGATTCTTTTCTCAGCTCCACTATCTCGTGCCCTGTCCTCTTCGCCCAAGACCGAATGTCTTCCTCGGCAGCTGGATCATCAGCCAGCACCGCGAGGATCTCTCCCACAGCCATCTTGCCGATTTCTTCTCTTGTTCTGAATACTGGAACCGGACAGAAAAGCCCGATGCAATCCAAGACTCTATCAGCTTTCTGCTCTGTCAAATGCATCATCAGTTGTCTTCTTGGATGTATTGTCGAAGTGAAAAATCTGTCGTTCAGACAGCTGCAGCATTGGCGGCCTGATGTCCTAGATCTTCATCTCTTCCAGTTTCGCCGGGAGATACTCGTCAACGATATATGTCAAGCCATAGCGACTGAATGCTTCCTGCTCTGCCTTCTTCCTTGTGCGCAGGAAGTTTTCAATCTCCCTCTTCCACAACTTTCCCTCATATCGTGGATCTTTCCTAAGTTCGTAGAGCCTCTTGATGTCCAAGTCAGTGAGTCCTTCACTTGGAAGCTTGTACTTCACTATGTCACTCGCCCAGACGCCTCCCCACTTCGCATCCGGCGTGTTAAGCTCTCTGATGTGAGCTGCATTGGCTGATCCTGAGATTATCACCATTGCTATGTGCATTCCCCAAGGATCGCCATCTGTCAGTATGAGTACTGGGAGGTTGAGTTCTTGGTTCAACCTCCTGATCAAGGCTCTAGTGGCTCTCGGGGCCTGACCTGCGGTTTGGACCAGAATTGCCTTGTGTTTGTCGTGAACTCTCTCCTCCACAAACCTGGTGAACAATGCGCCTTTTTCTATTGCAATGACCTTGTTTGCCTTGCACTCGGCAAACTCGGCGTTGGTCATGGCTGGGCCAATCATCATACCGTCGGGGTGGCTCGCAAGATTCATTTTCTTCCCTTGATAACCCGGAACTGTGTACTCAATAGTGAGATCTCCAAAGATTGCCGATCTTTCTTCGGGGAAGACATTGAAGTCCTCCCTTGCCATACCGGCAAGCGTCTCCAAGTCGGTGATTATGTTGTCGCTCTCTGCTTGGTCGATGAAATCCATCTCGTATGCTTGGGCAGAATAGAAGACGTCTCTCAATGTGCTCGTTCTGGCTTGTTCGGATAGCTCATCTACAAAAGCGGCTGTCCAGACGAGCTGAGTGAAGGGCCTTATGTGCCTAACATTTCTTGCACTCCTTCTGACCTGCCGGTTCCCTAGAATGTATTGCCGTGTTTCAGGGTCGTAGAGGATGTTCTGTATTGATCTACTGGGCATCTTCATCCATGGGAACTCTTTACGGTCGATCTGCTCGCAGATCTGAGTTCCCAGACTCTCCAGACTACTAACAACTTTCTCTTTCTTTTGTCTCACTATGCTCTTAGGTGCTTTCTGTATTTTCGTCTTCCGGACCATACTTCATCACACTCCTCAAAAGGGGCTTTATGTCGGGAACGCCACGCTTTCCCGCTAGTTTAGCGGAGAACGAGGCAATCTTCGGTAGATACTTTTCGAATATGTCCAGTCTCTTCTTCTCTCTTTCGAAGTGCTGCTTCTTAGAGAGGAAAATGGACAATCTCCTTGCAGCTTCCCTCACAGCGTTTAGTATCTCTCGCTCCACATCAGGTCTATCAGCGATGAACTCCTTGCCGACTGTCTTGTATGGAATCTTCGTAGAGCAAAGATGCACGAGAACAGCCAAGGGCGCATCTGGTGGAACTTTGTAATGCCTCCAGTCTATCAGCGAATTCACCACTTTCCAAGAGACATCACTGGCTTCATCAAAGAGCAGCGGGATCTTGTTTGCAAACCTATACAGCGCTACGCTTTCAGCGTGCTGAACCTGGCCTCCGTAAGCTATACCCACCTCGACGATGAATGGAAAACCTGAGTAGGCAGCCGGTCTTCTCTGGTGAACAGTTACAAATTCCGGGGAGAATTCCTTTCTTATTCCTGCATCGAGCAACTCCTCCCCCAGTGGACTCAGGCAACTTGCATCTGGTGCTAAGAATCCCTCAAAATTCTTCATCGCTGTCACCAATCTTACTATTTCACTTGGCTCAAGCCTTTTTGGATTCTTCTTGAAGCTTACACCAGCACTGTCCAAGAATTTTCTTGCAATCGCATCTCCGACTCGTTGAAAGTGTTTCTTCATGAACTCCTTCATCGTTCGCGCAGTAGTAGCCTCTATGATCCTCTTCAAGGCCTCCACATCAACACCGTGGGGATGGGGAGTGGTTTCCTTTGGGGCCTTGGGCATCTTTGTTGTACCTCTAATGAACCTGTACAGCCGGCCTTTCGGATCAACGAATGTGAGATTGGAGTAAGGTGCAACTATCGCTGTCTGTTTCATATATTCGAGAATCTTGGACATTGCACGGGCATAGTCTGCTTCAGTTTGAAACTCTATGATCGTTCCATGCCATCTAGTTGGGTTGGGGTGTTTTCTCCTCTTGAGTATGATCGGTCTGTTACGTTGGATGTCGATCGCGATTTCATATTCATTGATCTTCGCGCGTCCTGTGCTTGACATGATTCGAGCCGGAGCATGTGTCGTAATTTGCCCATACAGAATCGCCATCTTTCCGCCTAGACCGAAGGTCCCCCTTGTCTGTCTGAGCTTGTACTTGGATCCGAAAAGAACTTGTCCAAAAGCCATGGGAATCATGTCTGGCGGAACGCCACACCCATTGTCTTGAACTCTGACAGTGTACGTTCCAGGGCCTTCCTCTGAATCTGAGGTCTGCGAGATTCGGATGTAGATATCGGGGGGTTGACTGCAGGTTTCGCAGGCGTCCAAAGAATTTTCGACGAGTTCCCGAACCGTTGAGTATATGGCTCTCGAAGGGTTTGTGAACCCGGCGATATCTCTGTTTCTGTAGAAGAAATCTGCTGGGCTTATTTCTTGGAAGACCTCAGTCAAGTCGGCCAGCCAACCCTTGGTCTACTCTGTTCTCCCAATCACTATGTGATGAAAGTGAATGACGAAGGACCGTCAACTCCCGCATTGCCTCTACATGTAGATTGCTTTGGATCAATCTAACGTAGCTCGTTCTTAAGTTGAAGATGTGGCCGAATTTGAGGTTGAAGAGAAGTCTCTTCTTAATAGTTGGTTTCATTGCTGTGAAGGATGCTTTTCCCACAGTTCCAAAGCTTGTTTTCTCTTCGCTTCTCTGCGCCTGTCCCTGAGAAACCTGTATACTGTTGCATGTTGCTTTCCTTTCAGTATCATGTCTATCGCTTCTCTGGCGGCGGCGACCTCCTCATATCCTCCCACTATTCCAATTGTATCACCGTATATTGAAAGACTCGTTTTTGTCATTTCTTCTATTATTCTTCTTGTCTTTCCTTCTTGGCCAATGATTCTGCCTTTCACTCTTCTGATATCGCTTTCATTCTTTCCGTACAGCTCTCTTAGGTCTATCAGTTCCAAGACCTTATCCTCATCGAACAGTAAGCACGCTCTCTCAGGAGAAAAACCTCTTCCGATTGCGGTTGCAATATCCCTTGCCCTAAGAAGTGAAACAGGATCTGTGCTCTCGCTTCGAGACGTTATCTCCACAACACCTGAATCGCCTGAGATCGCCAGCTGGACTCCAAGAGTCTGCTCAATTCTCTTCTTTACATCCCCTTCGCATCCGATGAGTACGCCCACTCTGTCTCTTGGTATCATACAAGTGACTTTAGTTTGCATCTTTTCCTGTCACCCAAGCATGAAGTTGATCAATCTGCTTTACGTTAACTCCGCATCTTCGAAAGTAATTGTTCAAGTTATCCAAGTCACGACTCAGCAACAAGTCTGACAGCGGATGCTCCAACGAGACTCCTTGAGACATATCAAATATTACGGGCTTCTTCCTCCAAACCATCACGTTGTATTCGCTCAGATCTCCATGAACAAGACCAGCCTTTGTATAGAGCAACCTAATATTGCTCAGCAATGCCCTGTACAACATTGTTGGTCTCTCAGGCTGCAGGTCTTTCAAGAGAGGTGCAGGCGTCCCCTTCTCTCCGATAAACTGCATGACCAAAATGTTTCCTCTTACGAGAATCGGTCTTGGGACACTCACGCCTGCCGAAAAAGCAGCTTGGAGATTCTTGAACTCCTTTTGGGCCCATAGGTAAACAAGTGAACGCGTGTCCTTCCAAGATCTCTGGAACCTCGGATCCCCCTCCAAATAGATCAGTCTCCCCTTGCGAAACTCTACATTCCATTTCAGGTATATCTTGACCGCGACATCCTTTCCTTTAGAGTCCTTTCCCCAGTAAATTCTTGATTCCTTTCCAGCCTTGATGCATCCATGAAGGTGCGACAAGTGCCCCTGATTCAACATCCGGTAGACTAGCATTAGTGTGGGCTTGTCAAAAACTTCTTCGAGGGCTTCGAACTCTTCGCTTCGTTTCTCCTTCATCAGCTGCTCGACTTCATACCTTTTCTCTCTGAGTCGCAGCCTCTTCTCGAGGGCCTCTGCCGCCACGTTCAGTTCTTCCTCAGCCTATGCTCAGATACTTGTTGCTTCTGAGCCAGTTTGCCTGGCTCTCCGTGTACCTCCACAGAATGTCGCCTTTCGTGTCATGTTGGAAATCCCATGGGCCGACAAGCACTACGTCGCCGGCTTTGATCCACACTCTTCTCTTCATCTTTCCTCTTATACGGCAAACCCTCTCGTGGCCATCAACACATTTGACCATAAGCCTATCATAGCCTAGCATTTGACTGACTATGCCCAGTACTTGATCAGGCGCTGGGAGAACCATCTCTCTCAGCTCTCCTTCACTGAGCACTTTCTTTTTTCCCATTTTCTAAAGCGCCTTTTCTGTTTCATTGTTCCTAATGAAAAATGGCCAGCTATTAAGTGTATGTTACGTTGCCGTGTCTTCTAGTGAAGTTGACTGATCTTGATGATTTGAACGTGAGGCACTCCGCCTATCTTTAGTATTGCCTCAGGGTCAACGAGTCCTCTTTGAACTGCAGCGTCTATGACTTTTCCTCCGACTAAGTTCCCTATGTCAGCGGCTTGTAGAGCTTGCATTGTCTCCTCGATACCGCAAAGATCTCCTCCGTAGAACCGATTTGTGACTTCTAGTTTCATCTTTCCTTCTCGAAGGGTCTTTCCCAGAACGCTTCTGTCGCAGGCTGCGACCACGACATATCCTTTGTCCTTGAATATCCGAAGGTAGACCTGCTCCATCGATCTTCTCACTTTGCTAGCCGGGGAGGATTGAAGATCTCGCTCCGCATGCCTCGCAGTCTAGGAACAGGAACCTTGCCTTCTTTGCTATCTTCGTGTCAGGTCGGCCGCATATTGGGCAGATCACGTATCGGCCGACATATATGTCCAAGAGGCGTCTGATGGATTCTTGACCGAATTTCCCCTTAAATATCGCCCGCGAGCCCTCGAATGTCGCAGCAGTAGCCAATTCTCTAGTTAGGAATTTCAAGACATGATGCGGATCTCGGTTCAGGTAGTCACAGATCTCCTTGAAGTTTCCTATCCAAGTTCTCGTCTTTGCACTCATGACTTGTGGCCTTGGCAGTTCAAAGCGTTCTCCACTGTGCTGTTTCTTCGGAATCCTCTCCAGAGCTCTGTCGAGTAAAATCTGGTAGTCCTTGCTCATCCTCTTGGGCCCCGCTCTAACGAAATAGAACAACACTTGGATTATTAAACGCCTATGAGGAAGAGTTCGGCAAGTAGTGGGGCACACAACTGCTTACAAGAGATTCGGCTTCAGGATAGACGTTGTAGAGAAAGACCGAAGATGTCATGATGAGCCTGTAATGGGCCTGATACTGAGACAATCATAAAGGTAACGACAGCAACTCTCAAATGGAAAGCTTAATCAGCAGGCGTATGACCTTGAGTGCGAAGTTCACGGAGGGATTGGCCCTAGATACCGCCTCAAACGATTTACATGACTCAACTGATACGGTGGGTCTTCCTTGGAGCAGAGTTGTCGTTACCTGTGCTCTCCCATATGCAAATGGAGAAATCCACCTTGGTCATCTGACCTCAACCTACCTCCCTGCGGACATATTCGTAAGATTCTGCAGACTTAGCGGAACCGAAGTTATCTTCATCTGTGCGACAGATGACTTCGGAACACCCATACTGATAGCGGCCGAGCAAGAGAAGAAAACCCCGGAGGAATTTGTAGCCCATTGGAATCAACGGGATATAACAGATCTACAAGATCTGGGCATCATTTTCGACATATTTGACAAGACGAGCTCGAAAGAGAACATAGAACTAGCTCAACATTTCTTCAGCGAACTCAACGCGAAAGGGTACATCTATGCGAGAGAGATCATCCAGCCATATTGCCCTAATTGCAGGAAGTCCCTACCTGACAGATACGTGAGAGGCATCTGTCCATTCTGCGGAGCCACTGATCAATACTCGGACAGCTGTGAGAAGTGCGGCAAGGTCTTTCAACCAGGAGAGATCAAGAATCCATCTTGCGCGATCTGTGGATCAAAACCTGAAAGTAAGGGCAGCAAACACTTCTTCTTCAGACTATCTGCATTCACAGAATCGGTCAGAAGCTGGCTGCAAGAGAATGACAACTTGCAAGCTGAAGTCAAGAACTATGTGCTCAACTGGATCAAAGACGGTCTTCAAGACTGGGACATAACTAGAGATATTACTTGGGGAGTTCCAATACCCTTGGAAGAGGCAAGAGGAAAGGTTCTCTACTTATGGTTTGATAACCATCTCTGCTACATATCCACTACGTTGAAGTTACTGAAGCAAAAAAGAATCGATGGGAGAGCGTTCTGGAATAGCTCGACAATCTTCCACTTCATTGGTAAGGACATAGTGTACCACCACTATCTCTTCCTTCCAGCAATGAGAATAGGTGTCGGAGAATACAAACTACCCGAGTTTATTCCGACTAGAGGTCACCTATTGCTCCAAGGAGGAAAATTCTCGAAGAGTCGAGGATGGTATGTTGGGTTGAGAGAGTTCCTCTATACTTTTCCGGCAGACTACTTGCGCTACTATCTTGCTGCGATCACTCCTTACAGCCAATCAGACGTGAATTTCGACTGGAAAGACTTCCAAGGACGAATAAACAACGAGCTTGTTGCTAACATAGGCAACTTCGTGCATAGGACGCTCACTTTCATATGGTCAAGGTTCAATGGTAAGGTTCCTGAGCCAGATCGGTTCGATGACTTGGACCACGAGTTTCGAAATAGAGTTGAAGGTTTGGCTACCCAAGTCGGGAAGGAGCTTTCAAGCATAGAGCTTGACAGGGCGCTTAAGAGAATCCTTGAATTCTCAAACCACTGCAACCAATACTTCCAGAGAAGACAGCCTTGGACGAACGAAGAGAAGGCATCCAACTGCCTGTACCTGAGCGCAAACGCGGTTAGATCTCTTGCTGTTCTACTCGAGCCATTCATTCCCAGCTCAGCAGAGGCTCTCTGGGAACTGTTGAACCAGAGGGGATCGGTACATGAGCAAGACTGGAATTCAATCTCCTCCCTGCAGATTGCTCCGGACCACCAAATCAGAAAGCCCAAAGTGCTATTCAGGAAAATAGAGGACCCAGAGATAGAGAAACAAGTCGAGAGACTTAAGGCCTCTTAGGAGCATCATTCAAGCATTTTCAACTTGAGGTTAGACGAAAATGCTGCTCAAACTTGACCTGCACGTTCACACAAGGCACTCGAAAGATGCGTTTACAGATCCAGAGATCCTTCCTCAAATCGTCAAGAGACGCGGACTTGATGGAATTGCAGTCACAGAACACGATTTACTTTCATCCTATCGATCTGACGAGATCTTGGTTATTCCAGGAATTGAGGTGAGTTCAAGAGAAGGCCACATTGTTGCTCTTGGTGTGCATGAGGGAGTTCAGAAAGGCCTCTCGGCGGATCACACCATCGAATCGCTTCGCGGTCAAAATAGTGTCATAGTGGTTCCGCATCCGTATGACATCTCAAGCCCAAGCGTTGACCCACTTCGCCTCAGGAACAGTGTTGATGGAATAGAGACAGTGAACTCAGCAATGATTCCGTTCCGGTTCGCGAAGAGAAAGTCCGAAAAGGCAGCCAAGATTCTTGGTGTTTCTATGGTAGCCGGAAGCGACTCTCACATTCCGTCGACGATAGGCGATGCCTATACTCTACTCGAAGTCTCTTCGCCCTCGGTTGAAGGTATTCTCGAATCCATTCGTTCGGGCAAAACGACACCTTGTGGTTCTTCAACGAGCATTAGGAATAGAATCTTGGGGCTACGGATGGTTCTGGCCAAGTCCTTCTAGGAGCCTTCTAGTTGGTAGAGATCAAGCTCTATGTCTAGTTGCTGTTCCGGTTCGTGCTTCTCTTCCATTTCATACATCTGGATCGGAATCTCCTTATAGGCCGAAAGGAGTTGGGGTGATTTTACGCCTGTCAGCATCAGAGTGACACAGAGACGTTTAGCGAAAGAGCAATCTGTGCTTGCGCCGAATATGACACCGGATAATGGGTCAAGTCTTCCTGTAACGAGTTCTGCGACTTTTGAGGCCTGGGCGTAGGTGAGGCTGTTGTCTCCTCTAATATGGAGATATGCACCTGTGAAACCGTCATGGTTGACGTGAAGCAGTGGGCAATTGAATGCGTTTTTCACTGCCTCCTCCGGTTGGCTAGGAGAGTTTGCTTCGCCCATCCCCAGAATTGCGAATCCACTGCTTCGGATGATTCTCACGAACTCTTTGAAGTTGATATTGATGAGGCTGGGTGTTGAAAGCGTTTCCACTATTCCTCCTATAAGCTGGCTCAAGAGGTCCCCTGCCATGGCGTCGATGCTTGTTCTCTGAAGGGATGCCGGAGACCTTTCAAGTCTGTTGTTGTCCACGACAACTAAGGCGTCACAAGCATCTCTCATTTCTCTGAGAGTGTGAACGGCAGAGTACAGTCTCGGTCTTTCGCACCAACGTGGCATTGTGACTGCTCCAATGACTAGGGCTCCTGCTGCCCTTGCAGCTTGAGCAAGAGCCGGTGAAGGCGCAGGTCCGTCTTCTTCTCCCAGTGCTGTAGCTATGAACACCAGATCATTGTCGATCATTGAGGGAGATATCTCCGGAAGGGACAGCAGCACATTCTCTTCCGCCAATTCAAGCTGTTTCGAAATCTCGAAGCCCTCGGTGCCAGCTCTTTCGACAAGTGTTCTGTGAGCAAGAATTGTTCCGAGCTGTAGTCTCTCTTCACTAATAGAAATACATCGTGCTCTGGTAGGTCCATTATCAACAAGGCTTTTGGTGACCTCGTCGCCTAAGTCGCCTAAACCCAGAACAAGTATTCGAGGTAGGGCGCTGTCCACAGGTAGCCCCGTGGAACTTGCTTGCGAAAGGGCGTTTGGGCTCAAGGTTCTCTTTGATCCTTAGGCGAACCAGCTTGTCTGGTTCCGGCACTAGACAATTGAGCCGTGAGTCTTTATAGGAGATCGTAGTTCAGATGTATACTAATCGTAACATCAATCAGCGTTAATGAAACACCTCATCTCAAGCCTCTTCAAAAACTTGACACATATCTGCGAATTCAAAAATGCTGCTCTCACACGTTTTCAAGCAATGCTTGATAGATTTTCCTTTCAAACAACCTCCGGACGCTCAGTGGTCATCCTCCGCCCACCGGGGGCATCAAGGCAACTACGCAGCCATTGGAGAGTCTTGCGTTCAGTCCTCCCATGGTGTTCATGCTGGTTCCATCGATCAGAAAGAGTAAGTGACGTTTCGGCACACCAGGCACTTCTTCCATCACGTAGTTGCTGAACGCAGATCCATGCAGTTCGACGAGGCGCTTCAAGAGGTCTCTCATCGTAGAGTCTTTGCAGAGTTCAATCTGTTCTTCTCGTTTGCCTGTGATGTCTCTGAGAGTTGCGAAATACTTGACATTCACTTTCAACTTGCTTCTTCTCCGTCATACCGTCGTGGCTTTCCATTTTTGCATCGGAATGGCACTAGGACGCGACTTTTCTGAGTTCTTGGGTTTGTCTTCTCCAAGCTAATAAACATGCGTGAAAGGGAAATGACAGGCCGGGCAATCGTAGCTAGGAAGCTGTTTGCCTATTCCTGTACATTTTCCATGTGAGGCACATTGTCTTGGGGTGGGACGCAGCTACGTCATCGACTCTCCCAACAGTGGTGTTTTGAGGTGCGTTCTTGAGAAGTTCCGGCTGTAGATACGCTTCGTTGGCTACTTTTGCGAGTATGTCTGCGTATCGATCAAGAGCGTCGATGCTTTCAGCCTCGGTCGGTTCTATCATCATGGCTTCCTTTACGATTAGTGGGAAATACATCGTGGGAGCATGCACCCCGAAGTCAAGCAGTCTCTTTGAGATGTCTAACGCGCGTATTCCTGTATCAGTGGTGATCTTTTCCGTGCTTATGACGATCTCGTGTTTTCTTACCTTCTTTGAGTCAAACGGCATATGATACTGGCCTGATGCAAGCACTTTTCTTGCCAAGTAGTTTGCGTTCAGCACAGCTATCTCAGCGATCTCTTCCAATCCCTCCGCTCCAAGCAACAGAATGTACGCATAAGCCCTCAGGAGCACTGAAACATTTCCGAGGAAGCTTCTCACTTTTCCTATGGATTTGGGCCTATTGTGGTCCAAGTAGTAGCTTTTGCCGTCGAACTCGATCGTCGGTACTGGAAGAAACTTTGCAAGTTCCTCGGTTACGCCGACTGGCCCGGCGCCTGGTCCTCCTCCTCCATGCGGAGTTCCAAAGGTCTTGTGAATGTTTATGTGGGTGATGTCAAATCCCATCTCCAGTGGCCTGGTCTTGCCCAATATGGCGTTAAGATTTGCGCCATCGTAGTATAACAGTCCACCAGCCTCGTGAACGATCTCGGCGATTTCAAGAACCCTCTTCTCAAATATGCCCAGAGTGTTTGGATTCGTTATCATTATGCCAGCTGTCCTATCACTTACAACGTTTTTGAGCGCTTCAACATCGATGCAGCCTTCGCCGTCTGACGGAACCACAACTACCTTGAAGCCTGCCATGGTTGCGCTTGCAGGATTTGTGCCATGTGAACTGTCAGGAACAATCATTTCTGCTCTCTTGTGTAGCTCGTTTCGGTCCTTGTGGGCAGCTCTCATGATTAGTGCTCCGCACAGTTCACCGTGGGCGCCGGCAGAGGGCTGAAGTGAAACCTTATACATTCCTGTTATTTCTGCGAGGAACTCTGAGAGCTCGTACAGTACTCTCAAGATTCCTTGACAGAGTGATGTATGCTGATGAGGATGTAAATTCCTTACTTGAGATGACGTTGCTAGGATTTCGCATATCTTCGGGTTGTACTTCATCGTACAGCTTCCCAGAGGATAAGTTCCGAGATCCACTCCGAAGTTTTCCTGAGAGAGTCTAATGAAATGTCTCACAACTTCTATTTCAGACACTTCAGGCAAGTCGGGCCGACTTTTCCGTAGGATGTTCTCTGGTACGCCTCTCATGGCCTCGTTCAATGCGATGCGCTCTTCTTCAGTCAGTCTCGGAGTGATCTGGCCTACCTTACCCTTCCCAGAGAGCTCAAAGATCAAGGGTTCACTCCAACTTGCTTGCCTGAATGTCAACCTTACTCCTCCAAGACCTCCGTCAGGATCGCCCGTAGCTTGTCGATGTCTTCTTTCGAATGAGTCTCGGTGACACAGAAGACCGCTGTTTCACCAAGCTCTGGAATGCTCCCAGTCAACGGAGCTCCAATCTGTACTCCCTTCTTGAGAAGGCTATTTTCCAAGTCTCGAAGCTTCTTTCCACTTTCACTGAAGCTTACAGTGAACTCCTTGAAGTGCTGCGCCTGCATAAGGGGGACTTTGATTCTTCTGATCTTTCTCAACTCCTCCATTGCATAGTAGGTTTTCGAAAGGATCACAGCCGCAAGCTCTCTCATGCCAGAAGCTCCCAAGAGAGAGAGATATGCTGCAGCTGTTAGAGCGCAAAGTGCCTCGTTCGTACAGACATTGGAGGTAGCCTTCTCTCGTCTTATGTGCTGCTCTCTTGTCTGAAGTGTCATGCAGTAAGCTCTCTGCCTCTTGTCCTTCGTGGTGGTCATACCTATGATTCTGCCTGGCATCTGTCTTAGGAGCTCTTCCTCTTTGCATGTGAATACGCCTAAGAGCGGCCCGCCATAGTTCATTGCGCTTCCTAAGGATTGACCTTCGCCGATCGTTATGTCCGCTCCATACTCTCCAGGGGGCTTCAATATCCCAAGCGATATTAAGTCCACTCCGGCTACGTACAGAGCTCCGTTCGAATGCGCGATGTCTGCGATAGTTTGAGCTTGGGTCTGAAGGCAACCTAGGTGCGACGGGTTCTCAATGTACACTGCAGCACAGTTTTCCGTGATCTTTGATTCCAAATCTTTGAGGTCTATTTGACCTGTCACGTTATCGTTCTTGACTTCGATCACTTTGATGCCAGCGGGTTCAGCGTATGCCTTTAGGGTTGCGCGTCTGTCGGGATGAATGTGGCGTGGGATCAGGAATTCGTTTCTGTGGGTTGCTCTGGCTGCCATCCGAGCTGCTTCGCCCAGAGCAGATGCCCAATCGTAGAGCGATGAATTCGCATAGTCCATTGCTGTGAGTTCGCAAATCATGCTTTGATATTCAAAAAGGGCCTGCAGCATTCCTTGGCTGGCTTCAGGCTGATAGGGAGTGTAGGAAGTGACGAATTCAGCTCTAGACGAGATCTCTGAAACAGCCGCAGGGATATGGTGGTTCCAGCATCCGCCTCCCAGAAAGCTTACAACTTCTGAACCGTTGCCATTTTTCGAGAGCAGATGCTCAACATGTCTCCTTACTTCGAGTTCAGACGATCTGGCTGGCAGGTTGAGTCTTCTCTTCAGCCTGACCTGTTGGGGGACATCCGAAAAAAGTTCTTCTACACTCGATATCCCAATTTCTTTCATGAGCTGAGCCTTGGCATCGCTTGTTGAGGAGGGAATGTACGGATGAGCCACTCCGGACTCCATTTCCTTTGTCACTTTCCCACTAGTTGAAGAGTCGAAGTCGCCTTATGATTTTCGCATGAGGTCAGGTCTTCTCGTAGTCCTCTTTCTTTCTTCGATATTCTTCGACAGTCATCCTCGCACACGCTGGGATGCCCATGACCACTGTTCTTGACGGAACGTTTCGTGTGACTAAGGCTCCAGCTGCTACAATCGCTTCTTCTCCAACGGTGACGCCTGCGATGAGAACTACATTGGCTCCTATGACCGCGCCACGCCTGATTGTCACTCCGATCAATTTTCTACTCTGGGGATATCGATCGTTAGTGACTGTAACGCAAGGGGCCAAGAAAACATGATCCTCGATCACAGTCATGGGAGGTAGATAAACTCTCGATTGGATGCTGACGCTACGGCCGATCGTGGTCTTTCCATCAATGATCGTTGAAGATCCTACTTGGACCCGGTCACCAATAACAGTGTCTTCTCTGACAAGTACATTGTGTCCTGTTTCTAAATTTGCACCTGCTGACACCCTTTCGTAGATCACTGTGCCCGGCCTAACTGTACAGGTGTCTCCAAGCTTCGCTCCATCACTTATGCTGTTATAGATCTTCAGGTCGAAACGCTTTGTTTTCGACCAGTCGATTTTCTCTCTTAAGGAGGTGCGACATGGGTATCCAATGATTACACCTCTTCCGAGAATCGAACCGTGGCCAACATGACTAGGTCCCAGAACAACATTCTCTCCCTCAAGAAGCACTCGATCTAGCGATGCCTTTTTCGAGATGAACATATCTGACTCCGGGACGATCTATTAGCGTCATCCATTCTTATGCGTTAGGCCAGATGAGGAGTATGGGCATCGGGCAGTGCCAATTCTGAAAAGTGTTGCGAACTGTAGTTCTTCTTCATTCTTCAAGGTAGAAGGTTTCAACGCAGTCGCTGTCTCCACGTATTCTGGAGGAAACATTCTTGTGAGTCAACTTCTTTCTAACTGCAGCTTGGAGAGCCCCGTGAAACCATGCCCTCTTGCAATATTGACAAAGTTCCGGGCTGCCTGCTCTAAGAACATAGGACCCTGCTTTCCATTTGACGGCCTCCAGCGACGGGCAGTATGTGCCTGCACGGCTTCGCAGAACAAGAGTGTTGTCCTCTAAGAGGATCTCCGGAATCCTTGTCCTGTCCTTTTCATCGCTGATTATGGCATGGCACTGCCTGTAGACAGTGTTGATGTCATCCCCAGTGATTCTGTATTTTCTCTTGATCGATAGCCCGTGCAGATGCCCCCTTCGAAACCATTCCATTCTGTGCAGTTCCAGCCCTTCGGCGCCCTCTTCCCTAGCGATCTTGGCTTGGATCTCCAGCTCATCGACCATTTCCTGAATCTCTCTTTTCCTCTTCTTTGAAAGGCGATCGGCCTTGCTGGTCTTCTCTGAAGGCATTATCTCCATCTACCCGCGATCGCTACCAGATTGCATTGTTCACCGTGATAAAACATACCAGACGGGGAAATTGTTGACCAATGAAGTTCAGTCCGCCCGCAAAAGTGGCGAATGCTTCTTACTTGAACCGTAGATTGATGAGAGCGATTCTTAAATATGCCATGGCCGTCATAGCGGCTGACGGTGCTCAAAGTGGACGTGAACATAATCCACAGGCGTCCTCGCCGCCTATTTGAGCGAGGCGAAGACCCTATAGAGAAACGGCACGCAGCGCTGCATGGAAGTCCACTTGTCGCGTAGGAAGGCGCCTTATCAAAGGGCAGCACCAGTCTCTAAAGAGTGATGAAGTTTGCGAAAGCTCGTCGGAATTGCCATCTTATTGATGATCATGGCGATATCGCTGATACCCGCGTCTTCTGCTCCGATTGCAGCCGCAGTTGTAGATGTGAAGCGGCACGTCACTGTGGGCGAATGGGGAGCCGTGGTCTTCAACGATACCTTCACTATTTTGAACAACAGTACCTCTTCCGTGAACGAATTCCTGTACGCATTGCCAAGATCAAATGCGGAAGGGTTACGCTTTGTAGTGGCTAAGTCATCATCAGGTCTGCTGCAGGTGGACCGAGATGTCGATAAAGAATCTCCCTTCTACTGGATGAGAGTTGGCTTCAAGGATCCTCTTCCTCAAGGAAAAAACCTCACTGTGAATATTGCTTCGATCCACTCAGACATTGTCAAGTTTCTGAGAGTTGAGGGAACAGAAGGAATTGAAGAGCTCTATCGAGTCTCTTTCTCTGCTTATCCGATACTGAGGGCTCGAGCCGGATCCTGTAACGTTACTGTTTATGTTTCTTGGGACGCCAAGTTCCAACTTCCCTATAACGCGTCATTTGTAGCAAGCAAGATTGAAGGAAAGCCGGTGCTAGTTGCTTCCCGCAAGCCACTTGAGCCCTTGACTGACGAGCGATACGCGTTCAATTTCAGTTCATCCACTCAGCACTTGGCGATCTGCGACTGGGCGAGACGTGAAATATCAGTTTCTCCGGGAGGCGATATTTCGGTCTCAGAACACTACCGTCTCAACAACCTTGCGGCGTCGTTCTCATCTATTCGAATGATTCTTCCAAAAGAAATAGTGGAGATAATGGCGTATGACGATTTTGGTCCACTTTGGACCGATCCCAAGAAAACCTCTGACGTTACTGTTTCACCTAGGTTCAGTACTGTTCGTCAGAATGAGAGTTTCACGTTCGGGTTGAGGTACAAGCTGTCCGCCAAGCAGAATCTCAAGCAATTGCAGTGGTGGGGCTTGTACAACCTTACCTTGAAGTTGATAGCCGATCCGCCATGGGTGATTGAGAAGGCAGATGTCAGAGTCGTTCTTCCGAGAGGCGTAGCTTTTGAGTCAAGCAATATCATGCCAGCGAGCAGGACAGAGAGCTCTGCATATGAAAGTGTGCTCACCTACTCCTTTGAGCCTGCCACACCGCTTCACGACCTGACTCTGAACTTGAGATACAAGTATGTTCCGTTCTGGTCCGGTCTCATTCCTCTAATGTGGGTTCTCCTGATCCAAGTGGTCATTGCCGCTGCCGTGGCGGTATCCAAGCTAAGGAAGCCTGTGAAGGTTGTCACAGCAGTTCCAGTCGACCGCATAATGGAATTCGTCGAACTTCATGACGAGAGGACCGCTTTGAGCCTTGAGTCGGATAAGATGGAGCAAGACATGGTTCGAGGCGCGATCTCGCGGCACGAGTACCGAAGAAGGAGTCGTGAGATCGACACGAGGATAGAGGAGATACGTAAGGAGCTACAGCTCGTTAAGACGGCTCTTTCTGCTGCATCAGGCAGATATGGCGAAATGATCAGAAGGATTGAGCGGGCTGAGGCGGAGATCGACGCGGCAAAGGCTAGCATGGCTCAGGTACGCACACAGTACAGGACAGGAAAGGTAGCCCGTCACGTGTATGACAGCATGCTTTCTGACCTCACGAAGCGTCAAAGCAGGGCCAAGGAAACCATAAACTCCATAATAATCACGCTACGCGAAGAAGCTCGATAACCTCGGTCCTGCTTGGCGGGCTCAAGGAGAGTTTTCCGTTCTCTTCCGACGATGTGCTGTCTGCTAGAGCGACAGTCAAAGAAGTAGGCGGCACAATCGCGTCGTATGCTTGGTCCTTGTTCAAGAAGATCCCTTCGCAGCTACTTGTCATTCTGATTCATAGAAGGGAGTTGCTGCTTTTCGTTCTCGCAGTTCTGGATGCGAGCTATGCTGGCCTATCCTGCTGAAGGCGCAGATCGCGCTTAGCAGCGCGACATAAGGCGAGTAGCTGCATGATTGCAACTCCATTTATCCGGGCTTTCATGCACTCGTTGCGTTGCCGCAACAGGGTTCTACCGTTGCCCAGATTGACTATCTAATACTTATACGTCTGGTTGGATTGCTCTTTATCAGCCCGGGGCCATCGCAGCCCGGTGGAGGAGGAATAGATCTCCGCCGACTGTAGCGGACAGCAAGAATCCTCGCCCGTACAAGCATGAACCGGTCCTTGAATTGCGGGCTTTGGATCCTCTGAGAGGAGAGGAGACCCGCCGACGGGAGTTCGAATCTCCCCCGGGCTACCATTGC
>CAZVYD010000013.1:6090-27061 GCA_964631575.1 uncultured Candidatus Bathyarchaeia archaeon | reverse complement strand
TGCTCGTTTCTCCTTGTAGAGGCCTCAACTACAAGGAAGGTCAGTTGATCGACGAGAGACTTGTAGGCAAGTATCTGAGATTTGCAACTGTCGCTTAAATACGTGCTACTGCAATAGAGCCGACCTGAAAACCAGATTGCCATCAGTGCCGGACTGAGTCTGATGAAAGTTCTGCTGACGGCTGGAGGCGGAGGACACACGGGATATGCCATCGCTTTAGCGGCGGCCCTCAAGCCCAAGGCGTCACTAATCTTTGTGACCGATAAGGATGACTCTCTGTCCAAGGCTCGTGTATCTTCCTTGGGGCAGACAGTGGCAGTCACCAAACCTAGACAACCTGGCACAAGACTCTGGAGATTCATCTACGGGTTAATCCTGTGCAGTCTCCAATCGCTATGGATTTGGGTTAAGCACAAACCAGATGTCGTGGTCTCGACAGGGTCCAACATTGCCATACCTATTTCTATCGTTGGAAAGGCGTTTGGGTCAAGAATAGTGAACATTGAGGACTCCGTCCGACTATTCTCGTCCAGCAAGACCTCCAAGTACTTGGATCTAATCTCAGAGGTCACGCTGCTCCAATGGAGAGAGCAGCTAGAGTTTCATCGAAAGAAAGGAACGTATGTGGGGCTTCTACTTCCGAGTGTCGCGCGGTCCACTAGGAATGGTAGGATAATCGTTAGCCCAGGAAGTTTCGGCTTCAAGGAACTGTGCGACGTAACAGCAAGAACCAACCTGAAAGATGTCACGATGACGATAGGAGACTTGGATGTAGAGAAGTACCGTAGGCCAGGGTGGGTCGTGGTAGACAAGCTGATAGGTTTGGACGATGTGTTGGCTTCGGCAAGAGTCGTTGTCACTCATCTCGGATACACAATCTGGGAGGCAGTGAATTACGGCGTTCCGGCAATCATCGTGCCAAATCCAAAATGGAAGAAGAGTGCCGTTGAAGAGACAGAGCGTGTGGCTCTCTTTCTTCAACAGAAGGGCTACGGGATTTACTTGCCTGTCGAGGAGCTAACCCCTGAACGCCTTGAAGAAACAGTTCTGAGAGCCGAGAAGATGAGCATACCATCAGTTGAAAGAGGCACTGAGAAAGCTGCGCGCATAATCCTCGGGGAAAAAGAATGAAGGTCTGTCTTGTTCACTCCGAGCCAGAGAAGCTGCCGCGAGTTCAACTTGAGCACCAAAGTCTGAGAAAGCACGGCCACGACGCGTATATTCTGTCCCCCAAAGTGAGGGCTAGGTTCAGGCCCAAGCTACTCTCGGCAGGGCTTCGATATGCCGGATTGATGGCCCAAGAGTTCCTAGAGTGGCCTGATGTCTACCATGTCCTAAACATCCCAGACATCCTCGGACTCACACCAATCCTGAAACACACAAAGCTGGTCTATGATGTGCGTAGCCCTTGGGCTGATGAAATCGAAGCTTTTCAAGGTTCAGGACTGGTTGCAGATTTCGCTCGAAGCATAGAACGCTACCTGACGAGACACGCAGATGTTGTCATCGTAGTAAACAAGATTTTGGAGCACCGAGCGAGAGAATGGGGTGCCAAGAGAGTCTACATTGTGCCGAACTACCCACCGACAGATTTTCGTCCGACAACTGTCCCTGAAGATTTCAAGAACCAACAGGGCCTTACTGGGAGAAGGATTGTGCTTTACGTGGGAAAGCTATCTGCGGTCGAATGTACTCTAGACTTGCTGAAAACAGTATCGAATCTCTTGGAAGAAGAGAAAGACATGATCCTTGTAATGGTCGGTGACGGCCCCGAGAGACCGAGTATAGAACAATTCATTGACGAAAGAGGAATCAAAAGCAGAGTAAAGATGACCGGATGGATTTCCCACAGCGAGGTCCCCAATTGGATAGCCGTTGCTGATGTCTGCGTGCTTCCGCGCCGAGAGGACATGCCATCCGCTAAGTTCTATTCACCGCACTCAGTCAGAAAGGTAGGCGAATATCTAGCTCTGGGAAAGCCAGTGATCGCAACACCTGTGGGCGAGTTCGCTCAAACCGAACTACCGATCAAGATAGTCCCGTTGAGGGACTTCCCAGCCGCGATCAGGGAAGTGCTCAGGAATCCCCCCATCATCAGCCGCCCAAAAGATTTCACTTGGGAGAACTCTGAAAGAACCCTGCTCGAAGCCTACGAAGAGCTTGCCAAGGTTCCGGATAGATGACTCCGAAAGCAAGAATAATCGGCCTGATAACCTAGCGACTAAACTGTCAACGAAGATGTAGGTTCGACGGGATGAATCGTCTGAAAGTCATGCCGGTTGTGGGCGTTCGACCACAGGTTATCAAGGCTGCTCCCCTCATCAAGCTTCTGAATACGCATAGGAGCGTAGAGCTGCAGCTTCTTCACACTGGTCAACACTATGATTTCGAAATGTCAAGAGTGTTCTTCCGAGACTTCAACCTTCCTAAACCCTTGATCAACCTTGGAGTGGGGAGTGGTACTCACGCAGAACAAACCGCCTCAATGATGATCGGAATCGAGAAGGCCTTGCTCCGCTATAGGCCTGATGTGGTTCTAGTCTTTGGAGATGCGAACACGGCTCTCGCTGGAGCCTTGGCTGCGGCGAAGATTCGCATACCTACGGCCCACATCGAATCCGGCCTCAGATCAGGGAACATGAATATGCCCGAAGAGGTAAACCGAATAATCGTTGATCACTGTTCAGACATGTTGTTCGCTCCAACTGAGCTCGCTGCACGAAACCTCTTCCACGAAGGCATTCCTTCTGTCTCTGTTTTTCGTACTGGTGACACAATGGTTGATGCGATGCTTCAATGGAGAAAGACGATAGAATCGTCAACCGTCTTGAATAGGCTATCTTTGGAACCTGAAAGCTACGTTGTGCTGACAACTCACCGAGCAGAAAACGTGGACGATCGGAGACGGCTGAACGAGATCCTTTCTGCGGTTTCCGATCTCGGCGTCCTAGCTGTCTTTCCTGTTCATCCTAGAACAAGAAAGAATCTTCATAGATTTGGGCTCTGGACCAAGCTGAGCCGCTCTCGCAATGTCTTGCCCGTTGAGTCGCTGGACTACATGGATATGCTCTGTTTGATGAAGAATTCACGAATGGTTCTTACAGATTCAGGAGGCATGCAGAAAGAGGCCTTTCTACTGCGAGTTCCTTGCCTTACACTTCGGGACGAGACCGAGTGGCTAGAGACCGTAGCGCTGAGAGCGAACAAGCTTGTTGGAGCGTGCAGGCCGAGAATCATTAGAGCAGCGAAAAAGCTTCTCTCAGATAGAGCTGCGAAGAAAAAACTATCACGGCTCAAGAGCCCGTTCGGAGATGGACGAGCCTCTCAAAGAATACTTTCGACACTATTGCGGAAGGTCAAATGAATCACCGTGGTCCTAGCCAGAATTGTCGGAAAGAAGATCTCTTCATCTCGATTCTTGCAGTACGACTTAAATACCGATTCGGGCAAACTGTACGGCTCGGTGGGCAACATGGAAGGTGGCCCATTTAACAGGCCTCTGCGGCCTCGATAGCGGTCCATCACTTAGTCTTGCCCATCAAATTCAGGTGATTCTTGAAACTTGACAGACTACATAGACATATCCCAGATACTGAAAGGCGGCATGACATCCAAGGAGGTTAGGATTAGAGGATGGCTCCACGCCAGGAGATCCAGTGGAGGAATACAATTCCTACTTATACGGGACGGGTCTGGCACCATTCAGTGCACAGCGAAGAGAGACCAACTCAAAGAAGAGCTCTTCAAGAGACTTGAAGAGCTCCCGCGTGAATCCACTCTGGAAGTTTCTGGCGTTGTGCAACGGGACACCCGTTCTCCGAGAGGATTTGAGATCTCGTTGCAAGACTTCAAGGCAATTCATAGACCGACCGAAGAGTTCCCGATAGCGAGGAAACGTCACGGTCCCGACTTTCTTCTAGACCATCGACATCTCTGGATTAGAAGCGAAAAAATGCAGACAATAATGAGGATAAGAGCAGAGATGCTTGATGCTGCAAGAACTTGGCTGAAGTCGCATGGATATACGGAGGTCCAGATGCCTACCATAATAACAGCAGCGGTTGAGGGAGGCTCAACGCTATTTGAAGTGAAATACTTTGATGAAAAGGCGTACCTGACCCAGAGCTGGCAACTCTACGCTGAAGCAGTGATCTCTAGCCTAGGGAAAATATACACCCTTGCGCCTTCGTTCAGAGCCGAAAGGTCCAGAACCAGAAGGCATCTGACCGAATACTGGCACCTAGAAGTAGAGGCGCCTTGGGTTGACCTTGACGGTATAATGAAGGTAGAAGAAGAACTCCTATCCAGCATGTGCCACAGCCTCGCAGAGAAGACTGAACAAGAGCTTCGAACAGTCGGACGAGATCCGGACTACCTAAAGAGAGTGGACCCGCCCTTTCCGAGGATCCCATATGACAAGGCGATTGACATGTTAGGCGACGAGGGTGTGCAGATTCAATGGGGGGCCGACCTGGGATGGAGAGAGGAGAAGAAGCTTGCTCTCAAGTTTGAGAAGCCTTTCTTTGTCACCCACTACCCTAAAGGAGTCAAAGCATTCTATCATATGCCTGACCCTTCAAGGCCGGAAGTCACACTGTCGGCAGATCTTCTTGCACCTGAGGGCTACGGAGAAATAACTGGCGGAGGCCAAAGAATACATGACCTAGATCAACTCATGAAGAGAATCGAGGAGGAACACCTCGACTACAAGGCTTACGAATGGTACGTCGATCTCAGGAAGTACGGTACAGTTCCCCACTCAGGGTTCGGAATGGGAGTTGAAAGGACGCTGTCTTGGATATGTAAGCTAAAGCATATCAGGGACGCGATAGCCTTCCCCAGGCTCATCAGTAGGATCTATCCCTAGCGCAGGCAAGACTCGCCAAGGCGTCGAAGCCGGAGGCAGATGCCCCTACATGGTTCTCTGGCAGACATTCTTCACAAGATCGAGTTGACAACTGGGAACTCGGGCTATGATTTGAGTTCTCTCTCGTGCTTGAAGCTTGCAAGATACTCTTCGTAGCATCCTTCCCTCATAAGGTAAAGACCGTACTTCACGAGGGCGACCATGGATCTCGCTGCATCTTCAGGCGAGGAGTATGATGGTATCCCTTGCTTGTCAAATCTTGACCTGACATACATAGCCATCTCTGTCTCGCCGATGTCACACGCTACAACTGGCTTCGAGTAACCTCGCACGACGCTTGCTATTCTATCCACAAAGTCCTCCCTCAAAGCCGGTACATGATGAAGTCCAATGACTATGAGCGCCTGTATGGCCCGGTCATCCAAAAGAATTCTGGTCGCAGCTTCGAACATGTCGGAAGAGGCGGAGCCTGTCAGATCTACCGGGTTGAGGTCTGTTGCGAACGTAGGAATCTCTTGCTTCTCCTTGAGCTTCTCAAACTTCTGGATAGTCTCATTGGACAGCTTTCTGACGGCAATTCCTCTTAGCTCACACTCGTCAGCCGCCATTACTCCTGGCCCTCCGGCGTCAGTGAGTATGGCGAGACCATCTCCTGAGGCTGGAGGTTGGGCTGAGAAGGCTTTTCCTGTGTGAAAGAGGTCGTCCATATCACGAGCCCTTATGATGCCTGCCTGAGCAAAGGCACTTTCGTAAATGCGGTCAGTTCCGCTTAGTGCACCTGTGTGGGAGGCCGCTGCTCTCGCCCCTGAACTCGTTCTTCCTGCCTTCAGGGCGATAATTGGCTTTCGTCTTGTTACCTCCTTAGCAACTCGAAGGAACTCTCTTCCAGAGGCTATTCCTTCAGCGTACAGAAGGATGACTCTTGTGTGATTGTCCTCTTTCAGGTATGACAGTACCTCAGGCTCATCAATGTCTGCCTTGTTTCCGAAACTCACGAACTTGCTGATCCCCATCTCTCTGCCTGTAAGATAGTCTAGGGCTGAGGCTCCGAACGCGCCACTTTGGCTGACCACTGCCAAATTGCCGGGCATTGGTCTGGGAGTCGCGACAACTTCGTCTCCACTCTGAAGTACCTTCGTTTCTGGTAGGAATAACATGTCTACTCCGGAACGTGAGTCATAGACTCCAAGACAGTTTGGTCCGAGCAATCGGATGCCTGCGCTTTTCGCGATGCCTTTGACTTCTTCTTCTAGGGCAGTGTTTCCAATCTCGCCAAAACCCGCTGAGATTATTACAGCTGCTTTGACTTTCTCGGTTGCGGCCTCCCTCATTACGTTAGGGACTGACCCGGCTGGAATTACTATCACCACCGTGTCAATGGGATCGATGACCTTAGTCAGAGAGGGATAGCACTTGTACGATAGGATCTGATCCTCATTCGGGTTGATCGGGTAGAGTTCGCCTTTGAAGATACCTCGCGTCCTGTTTTCGGCAAAGTTCTTGAAGATAATGTGTCCGGCTTTGGATACGTTCCGTGAAGCCCCGACCACTGCAACTGAGCGGGGGTTGAAAAGGACTTCTATCTGGTTGACATGCGACTCCAAGCTTTAACCCGACAGATAGGATTGAGTGATGGTAGGTTAAGCTTTTCCAACTTTTTTCACGACAGATTGAACTCTCGCAGAGACATTGCGCATGACAGGCACGCAAGGCTTATCGGCTGAGCTCAGGGTGAAATGAACATGGAGCTTAGTTCGATGGGAGCGATTCGCGGGGGATACGCCGGAAGAATTCTGCAGGTCAACCTTGCATGTGAGAAGATCTCGGCTGAGGCTCTAGATATTGAGGCTGCAAGGAAATACATAGGAGGTTCTGGCTATGCCGCCAGGCTCATCTATGATGCAATAGAATCTAGCACGGATCCGTTTGATTCAGAAAATCTGCTCGTTTTTGTTGCTGGGCCAATGGTCGGAACGGGTTTCCCGGGAGCGACAAAGTGGACTGTCTGTGCTAGATCCCCTTTGACATATATCTGGGGAGAATCGAGCGCAAGCGGCTCATTTGGAGCAGAGCTTAAGCGCGCTGGCTTTGACGGCATAGCAGTGATAGGTGCATCGCCTCTTCCGGTGATGATATGCATCAACGATGGCGACGCTGAACTACGGGATGCAAGCTGGCTCTGGGGAATGGAGACCAAAGCCACGGCAAGAGCTCTGCAGAAGGAACTGAATGATTCGAAGACAAGGGTCGCATGTATTGGACCTGCCGGCGAGCGACTCGTGCGATTTGCTTCTATTGTGACAGATGAGGAGAGGGTTTGTGGAAGAGCTGGAATGGGCGCTGTGATGGGATCGAAAAACCTCAAGGCGGTTGCAGTTAGAGGAACTGAAAGGATTCCCATTGTAGCCGAGCAGGCCTTTGGTTCTCTTTGCGACATAGCCAGACGCGTAGTGAAGCTTCCGGCTGCGCCAACGTATACTGCCGATAGGGTGGCAGCCCTCACTTCGGACGGAACGGCGAAAACACTGGAATCATTGGAGATTATGGGTGGTCTGCCGACTAAGAATTGGAGGCAAGGGGCATTTCCGGAGGCCGCCAAGATAACTGGTTCCACAATATCGAAGACGATTCTTAAGAATAGAGGAATGTGCTCGCTTTGCGGAATAATATCGTGCTGGAGACACGTTGAGGTGAAGCAAGGCAAGTATGCGCCGATTGAAGGTCATGGGCCTGAATACGAGACCTGTGCCTCACTCGGCTCTCTCTGTCTCAACAGCAACCTTGAATCCATAGCCAAGGCGAATGAGATCTGCAATAGACTTGGAATGGATACTATCTCCACAGGGGGCACTATCGCATTTGCAATGGAATGCTACGACAGAGGAATACTGAACAAGGAAGATCTTGGGGGCATTGCTCTGTCATGGGGAGACGACGAAGCAGTCTTGAAAATGACCGAAACTATCGGACGAAGAGAAGGCATGGGGCGTCTGCTTGGCGAAGGGGTCAGGTTTGCTGCGAGCAAACTTGAGATGGGTGCAGAAGACTTCGCGATGCATGTCAAAGGCATGGAGGTTCCAATGCACGAGCCTAGGCGTTGGTGGACGATGAGTCTTGCCTATGCAACTTCGAACCGCGGAGCATGCCATCTTCAAGGAACACCCGCATACTTGGAATGGGGGCTCGCCCAACCTGAGTTCGGATATGAAACAAAGCTTCAGCCGTTCAATCAAGAGCAAACAGCTCAGGTGACAAAGTTCTATCAAGACTTCAATGCCGCATTTACTGCGATGGGCCATTGCCAGTTCACCATCTGCGGGGTCATACCGTTCAACATAGTGGCCGAAGCCTATTCTGCCGCCACGGGAGAGAAAGTTGATCATTGGGAACTCTTGAGAAGAGGAGAGAGAATCTGGAATCTAAAGAGGGCTTTCAATGTCAAGATGGGCACGGCGCCTGCTGAGGATACTCTTCCTCAAAGGTTTCTTGCAGAACCATTCAAGGAAGGACAGGCGGCAGGAAAAGTGCCGCCTCTCAAGGATTTTCTCAAAGAGTACTATGCAATTCGAGGATGGGAGAACGGAAAGCCGTCGAGACAGAAGCTACGTGAGATGGAGATGGAAGATCTAGCCTCAGATCTCTGGGCTGAGTAGTTCGAAGTACTTGATTTCGAGTTTCAATCTCTAATGGCCGGCGCAGAATCTCGCACTATTGTCCTATATGCCCTGAGCGTCTGATCTCTTCGGCCAATGGCTATGCACTCACAGATGAAGAGTAGAGCGGTCTTTCTACCATAATCGCTGGGCACTAGTAATCGAGGCTAGAGTGGTTTCCCGACAAACTCGCAGTGCTGGTCACCCTTGCACACGCATCGAGTTTCTTCAACCTTGTAAGGCCTCCCTGTCGCGAACTCCAGAACGCCTGCGATTGCTCCTGCATCTCGAAAGTGCACTTGGCGATCGAACTTGAGTGTGTTTGGAAGCAGGTTTACTGCGTGAACAATCACTGCACCCGTCTTCTCGTCAAGAGAAATGTGGGAAAATACGCCGGAACCTGTCATCTGTGAAAACCTGAGGTATGTCTTCAGTATGTCTATGCCTGAGACCTGCTGGGCTTTCGATATCTCTTCGGCTGTTCTTCCTGCGCTTGTCCTAGTGTACTCATAGAGCATGCTGCCGCCTCTCTCATAACCTGCTTCCTTGAGTATGATTGACGTGAGATTCGCCAAACTTCTCTCAGAGATGAGTTGTCCTCTGGTTCCCATTAACATGAGAGTTCCGTCGGGTTCCAAGGTCATTCCTTTCTTTACGGCCTCGAAGTCTTCCGTCAACCTAGTCCAAAGCGCAATCTTTCCATCTACGTATTCGTATGGGACAATCTCGGGAGAAAACCTCGCTCCAATCATGCTTCTCACTTGAAGGTGCTTCTGAAGTCTGGTGCCCACCAGAGATGTGGAAAGCTCAACTACTCCGTCGTGAATATGCTCGATCGTTGCATTCTCCTGTCGCGTATGCATTTTCGGATATATGGTATTGATTCCTACGAATTCGCTTCTTTTCGCAAACGTGAGGAGCTCTTTGCTCATCTGATATGCTGGAGTAAGTCCATACGTTGTAATTGCGTCGGATATCGAGTTCGTAACGAATCGAACTCTTTTTTCCTTTTGCTTCAGCTTAGCAAAGAATGAGCCCACCGATTCAGTCACGATAGAAGGATTTGAGGGATCTGAAACAGTCAGCACTCCTTTCTGCAAGGCCTCAGAGGGATCAGTTTCCTTTCTTGATTGGAGATCTACTACAAAGAGATTCTTTCCTAGGGTCTCCAGCAGTGAGGGTGACTCAAATTGAATCAGATGAGTGAGTGATTGAAGATTCCTATCTAAAGAGATATAACATACGCATTCACCTTTGTCGACTCCCTCCTTTGCGAATACAAGAAGGAACCGTTCAAGCAAGGTTCCGACATCGGCTTCCATAAGGACGCTGTGGCCTTGTTCGATTCCTCCTCCAAGAAGTCTGTCGAGTTCTGGAATCCCTGTTCCCGCGATAGGCATCTCTGACTCACTTCATGGAGGGCACTGGCACTACTTTGACGCCCCTGCTTGAGAGGATGAGGTCATGATATTGGACGCTGTGATCAGTTCCTCTTAGCTTGACTATTATGAGCCTCCTCTTGATGGAGAAGTTCTCGACGAACGATGTTACCAGTATGATACCGTCTGCGATGAATTCCTCGATTCCCATTCCAACCCGTTCGCTTCCCCAGGGAATCTCGCATGTTAGAATAGTTGTGCACCCCATCCCTCTCACGATCTTGCTGAGGATGGTGTGAAGCATTATCCTTGCTTCTATTTCCCTGGTGAATGCTTGACCCATAGCGGAGAATGAATCTATGACAAGTCTCTGGGCCTTCAAGGATTGTATTGCGCCAAGCACCTGCTCTAAAACTGTCGATAGTCCTTCCTCTTTAACAGTAACCATGTCTAGGATCTTGATGTTTCCGAGCTGCTCCTGTGTGGCTAGGTCGATTCCGAGAGCATTCATGAACTCGAGGAAGGGCTTTCTCCCTTCGGCAAATGATACATACACCCCTTTCTCCTTCTGCGTGGCACCAGAATAGAGAAACTGCCCCGCCATGGCCGTCTTTCCGGACCCGGGGTGGCCTGCAAGCAGTATTAAGCTACTGCGGGGAAATCCGCCTTGGATCAGAGTGTCTAGGCCACCTATACCGGTGGGAACTCTCTCGATATGCAAGGAATTTCCCGGCAAATATCGTTCTGTCCTCCTCGTATTATAACGTTGCGGGCATGATCAAAGGATATGGCGATCATTTCCAGTCAGCTGTCTTGAGTGAGCCAAAGGAAGACCTTCGGGTCATTGTCGCGAAAAATGATCAAGAAATGGGCTTCCCTCAGGGGCTGGCCGCTCCCCTTGGAAGACGGTAGCGGAGTGATGTTCCTTCCTCCGCTTGCTGGAGGTTAGGAGTTCGACTTGGATCAGCTTCTTACGCTTGCACTTCTATTCTCTTCAGTTGTTTCCCATACATTTCCTGTATCTCACGTGAAGTGTTCGCATCCTCAGGGGCCTTGTCCGTTCTGTAGTTTCCCGTGAATCTTGGAAATCGAATTGCAAGTCCGCTGCCCTGTCTTACTGCGTTCTGCCCGCAGGTGTGAACCGGGCTCAACGTGATCTCTGCGCCGATGACCTCTAACACGAGGGAAGGAGTGAACCAGGCATCTGGCTTGATCTTGGATTTGACGCGTGCGTGTGCATGACCTATGACGTGCGGTTTGAGAATCTCAGGGAGTTTCTTGAGGTCCTCATCTTTGAAGCCTGTGCCGCACTTGCATACAGTCTCGAAAACGTCTTCTACTTCGTTGTAACTTGCGAGTAGAAGTGCGCCGTAGGTGCCAGCCCTCTTTCCTCGTCCGGCAAACGCGCCGACAACAGTCAGATCAACTGTGTCCGTCATCTCAGACTTGTATTCTCGTTTGTATTTGATCCAGTGAAAGCCTCTTGCACCAGCCTTGTACACAGAATCAGGGCCAATTGATTTGACCATAAGCCCTTCACAGCCATCAGCAACGGCCTCGTCCATATAGCGGTCCAAGTCCTCGGGTCGAGTTGCCACTATCTGCTGTGCGATCTTGACATGCTCGTCTTCCCTAACTGCCCTAACGAGCGCTTTCCTTCTTTCGGGATAGGTAAACTCTGTAAGGTCTTTACCATTGAGGTAGAGGACATCAAACATGAAGATTGAAACCGGGACCTCTTCAGCCATTTCTTGAACGTCATACTTCCTTCCCCTTCTTTGAGAGATCACTTGAAAGGGCAGCATCTCGCCAGTGTTCGCATCAACAGCCACACATTCAGCCTCCAGTATCGCGTTCTCGGCCTTGAAGCTGGTCTCTATGTACCGCGCGACATCCGGGAATTGACCTGTAATATTCTCTAGTCTTCTTGAGAAGAGCAAGATCTTGTTCGCTTCAATGTGCGCTTGGATTCTCAATCCATCGTACTTGTACTCCGCAGCAACTTCTCCCCCGACCTTCTCTAGGATTTCCTTTGATTCTGCAAGCCTCTCTGCAAGCATAGGGCGGATTGGTCTACCAAGCATTATCTTGAATCGCTCGATTTCGTGAAGGCCTTCTCTCGCAGCTACTTTGGCCACAAGGCCAAGATCAGATGATAGGTTGTACGCTCTCTCGAAAGCTTCTCGTGCGTTCTTTTCGCCAGCGTACGCAACTGCAAGCGCATCAAGGATGGTCATGTCCGCGATTCCAAGCCTGAGCTGTCCCACTGCAGTCCTGAGAATGTATTTGGCCTCTTTACCTGAGGCGTTGACCAACAAGCCACAAAGGAGCTTGATCTTCTGGTCTATCGCTCCTGGTCCCGTTGCGCGGGAGATCTTGTCAAAGGTTTCGTAGACTTTCCTGACTGTTAGAACTTCCGAGATGAGCGTTGTCTGATGCTTAACCGACGAGAGCTTCTCAGCGGTGACACCCAAGTCCCCTGTTTTCTTGTAGTCCTCTTCGACAATGTGTTCTGGTTTTCCAGAAACCTCCGCTATCGCCCTTATCCCGAGCTTATCAGCTACGCCGAGTTCGATGCCTACGTAGTCAGGATAGAGAACACCAGTCGTAAGGTAGATCACCCTGTCAATTTCGTCTTTCGGGGTTTCCTTGATGAGCCGAACGAGTAAATCGGTCATCTCGAGTCTCTTCGTGGTGGACTCTATTTGATCGTAGATTTCTACGATCTTTGAGTATCTCAATGGTCCTCTATCCCACACGTGGTGATCGACTACGTGGCCTTGTGTATCTTTCTTCATGAGTGTTCTTACGTGAACCTTTCGAAGTGTGAGACTCTCTCAAGGTCGATTCTTGACGGCGCGGCTGAAGATTCTGCGGGCCGTCCGATTGGTATCATTGCCAATGGTCTGACTTCCGGTGGAGCTTGAATTATGCGAGCTGCTTTTGTCTCATCGAATGCCCCTATCCAGCAAGAGCCGTATCCAAGGGCGTAGGAAGCCAGTAACATGTTTTGGATAGCTGCAGCTGTGTCTTGGATACTGTAAAGGCTCGCTCCTCGGTCTCGATATCTCTTCGCAGATCGCTCCCTGTTTGCACATACGACAATCACGACTGGGGCTTCCGCGATAAAGTTCTGACCGTATGCAGCCTCTGCTAGAGCCACCTTTGTTCGGTTTTCTCGTGCCACCACAAATTCCCACGATTGGAGGTTCCCGGCGCTCGGAGCGCATATTGCGGCCTCCAGAATCCTCTTCAGATCCTGCTCGGAGATATCATCCTGTCTGTATCTCCTTATGCTTCGCCTGCCTCGAATCGCATCAAACAGTTCCATGCTCTGTCAAGGATCTAACATAGATCTTTGGAAATAAGCCTTGACCTGAGATCCTTGCACAGCTTTCAATGCCCGCATTGCTTCTTCTTCGTCACTGCTCTGCTTCTAGCCTTCACGTAGGCTCCTACAACGAGTATGCCGAAGGCAACAAGGATCATGGTTGTTGTGTTAGCGCCTTCTACTGCCTGATACTCAGGTGAGATTGCGATCGGTTTCATGGAATCCCTCTCTTCGATGTATGCCCCTGTTCGCTTCAGTTCCTCTGCGTCGCGGTTTATTTCCGATACATAATCCGTCACGAGATAGTTGCCCGATTTCACTGTGCTGAGCGCTTGGATGGCGGCTCCTTGGATCGCTAAGAGAGGGTACTCCCTTGAATATCCCAGAGTCATGTCTACGGGAAGCCACCCCCAAGGAGGAACGTAGATCATGGCCCAAGCATGCCAGCCTATTCTGTCGAGCTGGAAAGAAAAATGCCCATCGAACTTTGATCCTTGGTCCTCTCTTGAGGGTAGGTAGACACAGCCGGATTGGAGATATGCCGGGATGTCTAAGGTTCTGCACATGGATATGATCAGGTTGGCTTGCTCGTCGCAGTCACCTTCGAGGGAACCAAGTGTCTCATTTGGCAAGAAGATTCTGTCTCTTTTTGCTGTGGAATACTTGATGTTCTGTCCTATCCAAAGGACTAGCTGCATAACAGCCCTCAGGACATTGGTTTCGTTTTGAGCCAACTTGTACGCAAGTTCTCTGACTGACCGCCACGACACAGTCAGATCATCGATTCTCCACGGGCCGCTGGGGACACAGTACTTCTCAACGAGCTCCTTCGGTATCTCCTTCTTCACACCGCTTGAAGAGTACTCCAGTTGTGGGGTCCATTCAAGCCTCCTCGTGTCAGTCAGGCGCAACTGGGCTCTGAAACTGGCTTCAATTGTGATGCTTTGTCCCGGCTGAAGAGAATTCTCTGCTTGAAAGATGCCCATTTCGTTTCCATCCGGATCGGCATCGACTCTAATGTTGTGGCTTGACGATGTCAACCTGACCGTCTGCAAAGTGTCGTTGGGAAAGAGAAACATTGCCGGCATTGTCAGCCGATTGCTTGTCAGTTGAAGGACAGACAATCCCCTATTAGTGATTGTCGTTGAGAATGAGAGGTCATATTCCATGTAGTATCCAACGAACGAAGACAGGCTCGGTATCCCTGATGACAAGCCAGTGAGCGCTAGAAGAAGAAACGCTGTATAGGTCATCTTTGCTCTCATCAGCCGGGGTCTCCCTTCAGGATAAAGCTGGCTCACAGAACTCCGGTTCACAGCGGCCAAAGCCTGAATTCTTAAGTGGTCGCTAATCGAGCTTGCTTCCGCATTTGGTACAGAACCTGCCGGAAGCAGGCCTTTGGGCTCCACACGAGGTGCAGAAGACAGGAGAGGGATATGCCCCTTGTGCGCCTGGCGGAGACTGCAATGATCTTTCCAGTTTCTTGATTCTTACTCGCATCAGCATGTATGCCAGCGCAAGGCCAAGGATCCCTGCTAGTGCACCTATCAGAACGACCTTATCCCATGTGAACTCAAATCCGTCCTCCTCGACGCGAATGGATCCTCCGAGCAAGATGTATGGGTAAACGGTTCCTTCAGAGGGTTTGGGCGCGTCATTGGCGTATTCCGCGTATTCGGGTACGTAGTACCAAGGATAGGGAAATAGCCCCACCCCAACCACATCCAGGCTGGATCTATCAGGCACAGTAACTTCAAGTCTCATCCACCCTACCTTTGGCAAATATGCTACGCACCAAGCATGCCTTCCTAGCGCCCTGAGCTTTCCGTCATTGTCCTCAAGGATCAAGCCGGACTCCTTAATGCAGGGAAGGCCAAAACCTCTCATCACCGCAGTAAACACATCAGAGAAATGCCGGCATACTCCGAAGTGACGGCCAAGAAGGGTCTGCTTCAGAACTTCGCTTGCCTTGACTCTGCTCGTCGGATAGTCGAACTCGTAGGGATAGCTGTACATCATGTGTTCGGCAAACCATGCCAATGTCCCTCTTACAATGTCATAGACATTGGTCGATCCGCCGATTCTTCGACGAATGCTTTGGATAACCGCTTGAACCTCGCTACTAGAATAATCCCAATAGTAGGATTGGTTCAAGTATTTTGCAAGGTCCTTCGCCGAGAAGTACGAACTCAAGTCTTCAACCTTCCCAACTGATGACGCAGTGAGAGACGAAGGTGAAAAAGATGAGACGTCCACTCTCACTTTAAAGTCAACACTCAATAAGTCATTAGGAGCGGCCTTCTCAAATCTCCACCCGAAGGCCTGGATCGCGTCGAAGCTGCTCTTCGACACGAGTTGTCCCTGGCAGTCCATATCAGCCGTCCCAGACAGTCTGGGACTACTTGACTCAAACGTGACCCTCGACCAGTTCGTGTTTCTGAAGCTCCAGACGAAATCAATATCATGCCGGACTGAGTAGTTTGACTTGAGGAAAAGTGAATAACGGACGACAGCTGCTCTTGAGTGGATCGATGCCTGCGGAGCTGCCATTGTTGGGGGCAGCGAAACAATCAAACTGATCGCGATCAGGGCGATACACGATACAGGAATTCTGCTCTTCATCTTGGTGACTCTCGACACGCTCCTGCATGGAGATAGATGCTAAATTAAGCATTTCTAACGTTTCTGAGACAATTCTTCGTTGATGGAGTTCGGAGTTGCAAATTGATGTATAGCAGATCTCAGAACAACCTTCGATGTTGCACAACCAATTTAAGTGCAGGTAGCTGAGATTAGGCTGAATTGTGGGAGGATGGTCAGTTGTATCTGGTGGGCGAGGCGCTGGTAGGCAAGGCTCCTGAACTGGCACATATTGACTTGATTGTGGGCGAGAAGGATGGACCGGTCGGCCAGGCGTTCGCAACTGGGCTTTCCAGTGTTTCTGCAGGCCACACACCTCTCCTTGCTGTAGTTCGTCCCAACCTACCTTCGAAGCCATTCACTTTGATAGTTCCGAAGGTGACTGTCAAGGATATGGATCAAGCTTCGAAGATCTTTGGTCCTGCGCAGGCGGCCGTGGCCAAAGCGGTTGCCGATGCAACAGAGGAAGGCATCTTTCCTCAAGAGAAGGTTGACGATCTGGTAATAGTCTGTAGTGTCTTCATACACCCTGAAGCCAAGGACTACAGGAAGATCTACCAGTACAACTACGGAGCTACGCGGCTTGCGCTGAGAAGAGCCTTCCAAGAGTATCCCAGCCTTGAAAAACTAATGTATGACAAGGATAGAGCTACACATCCGGTAATGGGATTCAGAGTGCCTCGCCTGTGGATGCCTCCTTACCTACAGATCGCTCTTGACATACCTGACATCACAAGAACCAAAGCGATCTTGAATGCACTGCCTAGAAGCGACCGAATCATTCTTGAGGCGGGCACTCCTCTCATCAAGAAATATGGAGCCCGCGTTATCCATGATCTTCGTGAGATAGCAAAGGATGTCTTCATCATAGCTGACCTGAAAACGCTTGATGTTGGTCAGGTTGAAGTGGATCTTGCTTACGAGGAGACAGCGGATGCGGTGGTGGCTTCAGGCTTGGCCTCCAAGGAGACTCTTGACAAGTTTATTCATGAGGCAAAGCGCCTAGGCATCTACGCCTTTGTAGATATGATGGACGTGAAGAATCCGCTCGAAATCTTGCGGTCGTTGGACGACCTTCCTGACGCCGTCATCATTCACCGGGGCATAGATGAGGAGCACGGTGGCCTTACCAGATGGGAGCTGATTCGTGAGATCAAGAGCGTATTTGCAGGGAAGAAGATCCTAGTCGCTGTCGCCGGCGGAATTGAATCTTCCACGGCCCCTAAGGCACTGGAGTCAGGCGCCGACATATTGATCGTCGGGAGATACATTACACAGTCTAAAGACATCGAAAGAGCGGCGAGAGATTTCCTCAACCTGCTTGGCCCTGACATGGATCTGTATCGTGTACACGTGGAATGACAAGCGCAAGCAGGGCATATCTGACGGCGCGAGACCGGGCATCCCGTCCTCCAGGTTAAATGGCAGCGGGGCTTCCCATCCTGACGGAGACGCCGGCCCACATGGAGGATGAGGCCGGTCATCTGGCTAGCTTGAACGTTTAGACGAGAGGCCATAGAAGAAATAGATTCATGAAAGCTGGAGCTTAGACATGGTCAAGCCACGGGCAGCGACGACTTACCTTCGACCTTGTACGACTGAAGCAGGAAAGATTTCTGCTGAGACCCATCTGTCGCATAGTAGCGAGGAATCAGGCGGATCAACGCTTGAGTTCTTTGACTCAGCGAGGCTTTGTTGGACACTCAACAACTCTAAGGTCTTCAACCGCGTCAAGTGTTCGGAGAAACTTGGAATCGCAAAGATGGAGATCAATGGAAAGACAATCGTGATCTCTAAGGGCGGGCGCATCAATGTGCGAAAAGCAGAGAATGAGGAAGATGCACTCAGAACAACTCTGCTCGTATCCAAAGCAGCATGGCCGGCGATGATATGCTCCAGATGTAGCAGGGCGATCTCAGAATGCATCGCCGGACTGTGTGGTCGGTGCGGGGGC
Organism: uncultured Candidatus Bathyarchaeia archaeon; assembly: GCA_964631575.1. Taxonomy (GTDB): domain Archaea; phylum Thermoproteota; class Bathyarchaeia; order 40CM-2-53-6; family JALHTG01; genus JALHTG01. Next base: position 9,237 of record CAZVYD010000013.1, on the reverse strand, counting down.
AAAAACTGTCTGTTGCTGCATGACGGGCCTCCGAAGCCCTCATCTATGTCCCTCAGGCCTTCTAAGGTGAAGACCGCTGGGGAGATTCTCACGGAGTTTGAAGCAAGTCAACAATCTATCTTCAACGACTTCAAGCGTAATCTTGACGAGGCTTTTCAGATCTTGAGTAAGGCGATAGTCACTCCTTCGCCTGAAAGCTCCTTAGCCGACATTGAGGGTTCTGTAGCGAAGAAGCTTGAGGCCGCAAAGCTACTGGCACAGGATCTAATTGTCCAAAGTCAAAGGCAGATCGATGTGTCTGTGGGTTTGACCTTTATGGGGATCGCAATCAACTTGGAGAGCCTGAATCACGCTGTCTGTATGCTTACCAAGCTTGTTCAGTCACTTTCTGATCCTGTCTTGGAGCAGACTTGGCGTATAGCAGTAGGCGGATACGGAGCACTGTGGCAGAAGGATGTAGCCAAGATTCGAGAGCTTGCCAGACTCCATGTCTGGGCCAAGAGGCAATTAAGCCGCGGCAGGGAAGGGCCTGAACGTGATCTGCGAAAGAGTCTGAAAGGCATAGCCGAGCTAGGTTTCCACTTGTCACAGATTGCTTCGATACGCCTTGCAGTCTAGAAGACACTGAAGTCAGAAGCCGAACTTCTCGATCTTTCCCAGCATGTTCATGAGTATCGGCATTAGGTTAAGAGCTAGGATTGTTCCCAAGTTCCCTGTGGCGGCAGTCCTCTCTGAGAACGCCGCAACTCCACTCGCATCGAAGTCCGGTCCTGCGATCAGAATCGGTACAGGATCGGCTGAGTGATCCTTCACAGCTACGGGGGTGGCGTGATCTGACGTCAGAGCTATGTAGTGAGTGTTGAGGTCCACTGACCTGAGGGCTTCCATTGCCTCATCGATTCTCTCTATTGTCCAAATCTTCTTCTCAAAGTCCCCATTGTGACCTGCGACATCTGGCGCTTTTATGTGGAGAAAGACCAAGTCGTACTTCTCCATGGCAGTAACGGCAGCCTTAACCTTCGCCACATAGTCCGTGTCCAACCCCCCTGTAGCGCCTTTCACATCTATCAGATGCATGCCGGCAAGACGGCAGATTCCTCTTACAATTGGAGTGACACCTATGCACGCCGCACTAATGGAGTATTTCGTAGTGAGAGTCTCAATCGAAGGGATTGTTCCGGGTCCTCGAGACAGAACTATATTTGCCGGAGGAAGCCCGTTTTTGATTCTCTCTTTGTTGGCGGGGTGATTCTTGAGTGCCAAGTAGGACTTTTTAGTGAACTCGTTCAGTATCTTGGCCGTAAGCCTGCTTTCCTTGCTGTTGTCTTCAGGGTTCGATCTTTGCACAGCTCTGCCCTCCGTGTGAGGATCTGTATCTGAGACTCTTCGTGATAGTCCCCTTCGCCTTAGAATTAACACGCCTCTATGCTCAACGGTGGGCACAAACTCAAATGAGGAATGGGGAGCACTCATTTTCATTTGGTTGAGAGCTTTCGCGAGTTCTTCCCTTCCTTGGAGTGCTCGTCCTGCTCGCCTGTCCTTGACGATCATCTTCTCATTCACGGTTGCGAGGTTGCATCGAAAGGCGATGTCGCCGGGATTGATTTTGATCCCTGCGCCAACGGCTTCCAGTGCACCGCGTCCAGTATAGCATTCGTAGGGGTCGTATCCGAGAAGGGCAAAGTGAGCAACATCGCTGCCTGGCCTTATCCCCGGCCCGATCGGATGCATTAGACCAACTGATCCCGTCTTTGCCAATTCGTCTATGCTCGGCTTTCTAGCCGCACTCAAAGGGGTCTGAAAATCTCGTTTCCTACTGGGTCGGTCGCCCATTCCGTCACATACAACGATCAATATGCCGTGTTTCTCCAACTCGGGCGGCTCCTTCTCTCAAATCCTTGGGGCACGAATACATAACGCTGCCGTCTGATTCGCGCGTGCCTCCAACTTGCAGAACCTAAACGTTGTTTTATATCTGCTGTTACGTAAGCAAACCTAAGGTGGATTGATCATGCTGGACTTCACCTTTACCGACGAGCAGGAACTTTTCAGAAAAACTCTGAGAGAATTTTGCCAGAAGAGGATAGCCCCAGTTCTGAGAGACATGGAAGAAAAGAAGCGCATTCCTATCGAGGTTATCCGGGGCATGGCTGAACTGGGTCTGATGGGAATAACTGCTTCGCCTGAATTCGGGGGCGCAGGGGCAGATCCAATTCTGGCCGGCATCGCAGGAGAGGAGATTGGGCGAGCAGACATAACGTGTGCTACTGCCGTCTTCTACCTCGTTCCTGCCTCTTGGGGCCACATCCTCAACACTTACGGAAACAAGGAAACAAAGCAGAAGGTTTTCCCCAATGTGTGTAAGGGTCGGTCGTTTCTTGGGATAGCTACAACCGAACCGGAGGTCGGCTCGGACTTGGCGAATATGAAGACTGTTGCAAAGCGCGTCGGAGATGAGTACGTGATCAATGGTGAGAAGATGTATATCAGCGGGGTCAGCGAGGTCATGGAGCAACTTGAGGAAGGAGGAGGCTTCCTCACCTTAGTCAAAACAGCGCCGGAAAAGGGCACAAGAGGGATGAGCTTCCTCTATGTTCCTCTCAAAGGTACACCGGGAATCAGTCACACCGTGCTGGAAGAGATGGGAAGACGCGGCATCTCAACGGGAGGATTCAAGATGGATAACGTCCGAGTGCCTGCCTCAAACCTGGTCGGAGAAGAGGACAGAGGATTCTACATTGCGATGGAAGGGTTCGACTACGCCAGAGCTATAATCTCGGCCGTTTGCGCAGGAGCAGCCATGTCTGCGTTGGAGCAGGGCATGGAATACATCAAGCAGAGGAAAGCTTTCGGTCAGCCTATAGGCCGGTACGAAGGGATACAGTTCAAACTTGCAGAAGACTACGCTAAGATGGACGCAGCTAGGCTTCTAGGCTATAGAGCGCTTTGGATGCTGGGAAAGGAGATCAAAGAAAAGAAGTATTCTCGGTTCGAAGTCTCCAAGGCAATTGCAGAGGCCAAGATGCTGGCGCCTCAATGGGCGTTCGAAACCTTGAACGATGTTCTCCAATGGTACGGAGCATATGGATACACTACTGAATGCCCGATAGAAGCAGGACTGAGAGGCGCAAGATCCTACATGTGGGC
>CAZVYD010000013.1:0-5990 GCA_964631575.1 uncultured Candidatus Bathyarchaeia archaeon | reverse complement strand
CTACTGAATGCCCGATAGAAGCAGGACTGAGAGGCGCAAGATCCTACATGTGGGCCGAGGGCTCTAGCGAAATCATGAAGATCATAGTCGCCCGGGAGCTACTCGGCAAGGAGTTTGTGGCGTATAGATGAAGCTTCAGAGGTGCGCTTTTCTCTATCTGCTTCGGACCGCCTATGTGGCAAGTCAACCTTGCTCCTTTCGGTTCTGCTAACTTGCCGGCGCATGACCAGGCGTTTCATGAAGCAAAGGGTAAAGATCTGCAATTCAGTTCGCTATGTTCTTTCATTCCGCGTTGACCTGCCCATCTGTAATTCCTCCAAGTATCGTTGCAGTGACCTCTTCGTAATCATCCACTTCCTGCCGATCTTCACTGCCCCGATTCTTCTTTTCCGAGCAAGAAGACTGAGATATTCCGAAGTGTATGGGGAACCTTTGCTGGCTTCTGCAAGGCTCAATAGCGCGTCATCCTCTCTGGTGGGCTCCACAGCTCTTAGCCAGAGATCCAAGGATCGCTCAACAGCCGCAGCTACGAAATTTACGAATGGCTTTGAGTCCTTGTCGTCCGCCTTCTTCAATGCGTCGTAGTATTTCTTTCTGTCCACGTTCAAAATGACTGCCATCGGATAGCCCCCTCTCATTAATGTCAGGTTCATGAGCAGTCTCGCAACCCTACCGTTTCCATCATGAAACGGATGAGTATGAACGAGTTTATGGTGCAGGATCGAAGCCAACTCTATCGGCCGCAACTCGTCGGGGTTTTGGTTATGCCAATCAATGAGTCCCTTGATCAGAAAAGGAATCTCATATGCAGGCGGAGGCAGAAAGTCCGCTCCTGCAATTCTGACCTCGGTCGTGCGGTATTTGCCCGCTTCCGTTTCAATTCCCTTCATGATTATCTGGTGCAGAGCAAGGATATCTTGCTCTTTCAAGGATCTATTGGCAATTCTCTCAACATATTCAATTGCTTTCGGATGGTTTCTAGCCTCCAAGTGTTCTCGAAGACTTTTTCCTCCAATAGTAATTCCCTCCTCCAAGACAAGTTGGGTCTCTCTTAGATTGAGAGTATTGCCTTCGATAGCGTTGGAATTATAGATGTACTCAATCTGCATTAGTTGTTGAATTTCGCGTACTGCGGATGGAGGTAGTGGACGATGAGCATCAAGTCTCTTCTTTTTCTCCAAAATCCGATCGTGTATTCTGCTACTGAGGAGGTCCACTCAAGCCACCCGATACGCTTGCGTATCGGATAGATCTATCCGATATAAGAACATATCGGATAGCATTTGAGAAGATCTGGGGGACACCTCTGACCAAACAACCCCCTCAATGAACCATGCGCTGTCAGTCAACGGTTAGAGTGAAGAGCCCTCAAGGTAACCGAGCATCCTTTCGTGAGAACTGCTGAAACTCCTTTCCGGCAGTCATTCGAGTCGAGGTGCCTTCTACCAAGAGATATATGAAGCGAAGAAGGATTCTAGGTTACGATCTCACAACTCATTTCATCAATTAGAAGCTGGAGTTGCCCGGTGTACAAACTCGAACTGTACTTTAGGCCAAATGCACACTATAAAGCAAGTCTAGTTGCCATAAGGCAAAAGATGCGAGATATAGCGGTCAAGTGGAAAACGGGCTTCGAGGAGTTTGATGTTGAGGGATTCATGGAAGAACAGAGGCGCGAACTGATACACGATATTCGGAATATCCCTCCGCAGATAAGAGGTCGAATAGTCAGTTCTCGAGGAAAGGTGCTCCCCCTTTCGGGATCAAAGTCGCTAAACACGGGAAACACGCCGATCGTAATTCTGAGAGAGGATAGATCGGCTGTGAGCGTCTTTCCTCACCTTCTGGGAACAACCTATTTTGATTTGGAATCCTCTCTTGACAGGATCTTGAATCTGGGGCCGAAAGAGTACTTTCAGGATCGCGGCCTACTGGAAAGCCCGATAGTGAAGATATTGGCTGACAATCCGGCCCTCATTGAGAAAGGCATGAAGTATGTAGGATCAGACGTTCAGCTACCTGCGGGGACCGCTGACATCATTCTGCAGGACCAAGAAGGAACGGACGTAATAGTAGAGGTCGAGACGAAAGCTGGAGACAATGCTGTTGGGCAGGTGTTGAGGCTGGCCCGAAGTTTCGTAGAGCAGACAGGAAGGAAATCCGTTAGAAAGCAGATCGTTTGTTATGATTTCGATATCGGTCTTCCTCTGGCATGCAAGGAAGCTGGAATTGAGCTCTTCCGCATCGACTTTCTCAGAGTGAATGGCACATAGCAGCCCTGATGGCTTGAGTGCGGAGGATCGGCGATCAGGGCAAGGATGGCAGTTCAGGCGTCGGTCTATGTCAGTCCTCGTGTATGATTCTTGGTGACGCCCCAACTCTGCTTCTGATCACCGGTCCCACATCCAAGTCCTCGATCGATCTTTGAACTTCGTCTGCGCATTGTCCAAGAGTGTTTACGAAGACAGATGGGCCCGTATCCATCGAATACCAGCAGGGTATCCCCTTCTCTCTCAATCGAAGGACCTCTCTGAGAACTATTAGTGTCTGAGGTTCCCACAGAACTATCCGCGATCTTGAGGTCATCGTAATGGCGTGAAGGTTGAGGGTATCCTCTTCAGCCAATTGACAGACGGCAGGTACATCTTTTCGGGACAATGCCTGTCTCATCGTTGTGATCATTGAGTTAATGTACTTTAGCCTCGCAGAGAAAAGGGGTGAGGTGACAACGTCTTTGTGGGCCTCATCGGTTCTGATTGGTGAAGGGACCGGAACGATTATCATCTCAAAGTCGAGATCACCGGGTGCAGCTATTTGCTCGGCGTATGACCTCCCTCGCTTGTCTGCGTACCATATGGCGAATCCTCCAGCCAAGCTTCTTGTCGCCGAGCCTGCTCCCAACCTGACGGCTTCTGACAGAGAGATCTGGTCAAGCTTCAGGTTCAATGCATGGCTTGCTGCGACGCCTATAGACGCAAAGGCAGAGGCAGAGAACCCGAGTCCCTTGCCAGTCGTCAAGCTATTCTTCGACGATACTCTCGCGTATGGCCTTGGGGTTTTCCTAGCTCTGAGATGGTCAAGAACGGTTTGGACTCTTGTCTTCTCCATGTCTGTTGCGATTCTTTGATTGATCTCGACGATGTCCTCTGAGAGGTTTTCATCAAATTCTACAGTGGTTGTTGTTTCAAGAGCCTCAATGCAGACCGAGATCGAATCGTGAAATGGGATCCGCAGCTCCGCATCTTTCAATCCGTGGTACTTTACCAGTCCTTGTATCGGATGGGCAACGACAGTGGCCTTCAAGAGCGGATTCCTACTACTATTTGGTTGTGCTATGAAGGGATTAATTGAACACGTTTTCTTGGTTTTGTTCGCTAGTCGGTTCTCTGAATCTAGACTGCGTCAACTCTAGGTCAAGAATCTTCCTTTTCCGAGGAGGCGGAGCACGGCGCTTCCGATCAAGGTACTCACTATCGTCATTATGGTCCTCTCTATTGCTGTGATTATTAGAGCACCCATAAACAGGGCAGCCATCCCAGTAAAAGGTAATTTCGGAATTCCTAGTTTCACCCAAAACATTCCTAGACTTGCAACTGCGTCCAACACGCTTCGCAGTGGAACCACCCAGCCCACTGCGTAGATGAAGATCAGGTTTCCCGCCATGCTGTCGCTCATCAAAGCTGCGAAAGAACATATTCCGGTTCCAAGCACTATCCGAAGCTTGGAAGCGCTCTCGAGGAAGATCTTGGTTTTCTCTCGGAAAAGAATGACCGGAAGGAGTGCGCTCCAGTGCAAGATTGGATAGAACGGTGCCTCCAGTCCTATGGGGGTGAGGTACCACAGAACATTGAGAACCGCTAGAACTGCGAAGGCGAGCTTCCAGTTGAAGATCTTCTCGCTCGATCGAAGTGATCCTGCTACTAGAGCTGCGACCACGCCGGGTGGAATCATGAAAAGTCCAAGCAAGGTTGACGGAGGAATCAGCCATGACGCGAAGTTTCCTACAAGAACGGCGATCGCTCCAACTTCTCCTCCAAGCAGGATTCCGATCAGTGGGTAGATTACGACTGATAGCTCCACCTTGGCTCCCGGCGCTCCGATAATGGGAATTCCCGGGAGCCGAGTAAACATGACGATAAGTGCGGCAAATGCAGATGTGAGTGCAACCTGCTTCGTCGTAAGCGTGAGCCTCATTCATGCTGCCTCAAGCGATGAATTGTAAGCTGTTGCCTTCGATTGTAGAAATTTACCAAACGTCGAATATATAAGAGTACAAGGCCAAGTTTCTATTGGGCGGAATTTACGTGAATGAGCTCTGGCCCTATGTCCTTCCGCTTCCCAAGAGGCCGTTCGATCAATACAAGGTTCTCCTTTCCGCCTTCAGCTCCGAGCTATCCTTGGAGATTCTGAAGCAGGCTTCGTCTGGCAGACCGGTTTTCCAAAGTGAGCTTCTCCAAAAGCTTCCATACTCTGGTAAGACGATCCTCGGATGCCTAAACAAACTTGTCTCATCAGGTGTCTTAGAGAGTGGAATGGACAAGAAAAGATCGAAAAGTAGGTTGGTCTGGGTCAAGTGGTACAAGCCGACAGCTCTTGGGAGATGGTTTGGCCTTCTTCTTCTACCGCCGAAGAAGGTTAGCGTGGCCGACGCGAGAAGGTTGCTGAGCCAGATCTTTGAACAATATTCGAGGAACGTAGCGAAACTCTCATCGCGACTGGCCTTCTCTGCGAGTTCGCTCCTTTCTGAGTATCATGGTGCATATGTTAGAGAGGTTGTTGATCAGCACAAAACAGCGGCTCGCGACTTGGATATTGTTGCCTTCGGATCGATAGCTATGGATCAAGTGGTACCTGTCGAAGATTTCATGCTAGAAGAAACCACTCCGGTGGAGAGCCTCCATCAATATCCGGGTGGATCAGGTGCTACTGTTGCTGTTGGTCTTTCAAGACTGGGATTGGTTACTGGTTTCGCTGGAAGGATAGGATGTGATTTCTGGGGGCAAAGGCTTGTTGAAGAGATTCTGAAGGAGAATGTGGATCTCTCTCAACTGGTGCCTTCGGAGCAATTAGAGACTCTCAGAACGATCATCATGGTTGACAAGGAAGGAGGAAAGCGGATGATTGTTCCGACAACAAACGTAGCAATCTCCTTGGATTCCCCTTCTCAAATCGAATGGAGAAAAATCGAGAAAGCCTCGGCGATATATCTGGGTGAAACATACGTTGAGCTAGCTGAACTCATCGCCGGACACGCAAAATCCCGAGGTAAGCCAGTTTTCTACAGGCTTCTATCTCCATTCGCGAAGTTTGGAATGGAGAAGCTGCTGGGTGTTCTCAAAAGTGTTAAGGTCACTTACATGAACGAGCAAGGATGGAACAGGCTTTCCGAAGTGTCTCCGAGACCGTCTGATCCGGCAAATCTACTTGAAGTGGGCCCTGATATCGTAGCCGTAACTACGGACAGACAAGGGTGCTCTGTCTATACGAAACAGAAGAAGATCGAAGTGAAGGCACCGGTTGTGGAGTCGATTGATAGCACAGGGGCTGGTGATGCCTTCGCCGCAGCCTTCACCAAGCTTACTCTCGGCGGAAGGCCACCGGAGGAAGCCGCTCGATATGCTTGTGCCGCAGCTGCATTGTCAACCACAAAGAGGGGAGCTTGGGCTTCAATGCCTCGCCGCGAGGAGATATCTCGACTCATAGACGCTATGTGAAAAGCTACAAGGCAACGGCCTGAGTCAAGAGCTGCAATTGTGCAACTGCTTGCTTGTAGAACCTAAGGCAACTAGCATTGACGGGTGACATTGAGGCCGGTCATTACTCAACATGTTTTATTACGGGCTATCCGCCTGTTCATATCGGGCCCGTGGTCTAGGCGGCAATGGTTGGACGAAGCAAATCGTACACATGGAAGTGCCGGGATAACCAGGATATGACGCTGGCCTCCGGAGTCAGTGGTCGCGGGTTCAAATCCCGCCGGGCCCGCCATT
>CAZVYD010000012.1:0-30428 GCA_964631575.1 uncultured Candidatus Bathyarchaeia archaeon | reverse complement strand
ATTCTTTCCTTGATCAACCCAGTCTTGAGTATTCTCTCTATTGATTCCAGCAGCTTGTCTTCTTCGAACCCCATGGCTCCCTGCAATGCCTCAAAAGTGAAATCCTTTCCAAGAAACGAGGCCATGGTCAAAATGTGTTGGCTCGGTTCATCCAGTCGACTTATCCTTGTCTTTATGACTCTCTTGACGGTCTCGGGGAATTCGATCCTTGACGTGTCTTTGATCTTCCACTTGTTCTCTTCGCGGTAGATGACCTCTTCCTCCTGCAGCGATTTTATCGTCTCCTCAATGAAGAACGGGTTGCCGCCAGTCTTCTCGTAGAGCAGTTCGCAGAATTCTTTTGGTACATCGTCTTGCCCAAGGATCTGTCTGATCATCTCCGATGTATCATTGAGAGACATGCGTTTCAGTCGGACAGGTTGGAGCAGCCTTTCCCTGTTGAGTTCTGTCAGGACTGGAGACAGGGCGTGCTTATCATCTATGTCCGTATGACGGTAGGTGCCTAGAAGGAGCATAGGCTCTTTCTGGACGCCTCTAGCCAAATAATGCAGAAGCAGAAGCGAGGATTGATCCGTCCACTGCAAATCATCCAGAACAACCAGCAACGGAGATTCCTTGGAGATATTGGTCACAAATTGCGAAACCGCTTCAAAGAGCCTGTCCCGCTCATCTTCAGGGCTAAGCGGTGGAGACAGTGGAACCGCGCCAAGCTTCTCTTTGATCTGTGGAACTAACTTGCAGACCTCACTCGGATAGAGACCAATCGCCTTGTACAGTTGCTGAGGCGTACACATCTCTAGATAGTCCTTGATCACCTCGTTCCAGAGAATGTATGGAGGAGCCCCATCCATCCTAAACAGGGCTGGGCTTCTGCCTGACAGGACTTGCATACCGCGCAGGCGTGCATAGGCTCCTATCTCTCTGGCCAATCTTGTCTTGCCGATTCCAGGTTCTCCATACAGAAAAACGAGCCCACCCTCGCAGCGGACTGCCCTATCCACAGCCTCTCTAAGAAGCGCCATCTCCTCAACTCTATCGATCAGCCGAACCTCTCCAACACCGGAGAGACGTAGACCCGGGGCAGCAATAGCGCTTGGCTTCTGAGCAGGAACACGAACTTCTGCGAAAGATTCTTGAGCAATGTCTCTCAGCGTTGCGAGCAGGTCTGCCGCGGTTTGATATCTCCTTCCCGGATCTTTCTCCAGAAGCTTCATGATACATTCTGCCAAGGTCCGTGGAACCTTTGAATTGAGCTTGTCTGGTGAGGTTGCACAATCATGGACGTGACTGAATATGATCTTGACTGGATCCTCTCCTGGGAAAGGCGGTTTCCCGGTCGCCGTCTCGTAGAGTACTGTGCCGAAAGAGTAAAGGTCAGATCTGGCGTCAGCTCCTCTTCCTAGCGCTATCTCAGGGGCTACGTAGGCGACTGTGCCCACTATCACTCCGTCCTGTGTTTGATGTGGTTGGCCAAGCATTTTTGCGAGGCCGAAATCCATGAGCTTTGCAACGCCCTCCGCAGTGATCTTGATGTTTTCCGGTTTGATGTCTCGGTGCAGGATGCCTTGAGAATGCGCGTATTGGAGCGCGCTGCAAACGTCTATGCCGATTCTTAGAACGGTCTGTATGTCACATTTGCCTTCCAGAGACGTTTCAATGAGGTCACGAAGGTCGCGTCCTTCGACGAACTCGAGCACGAAGAACTGTTTCCCGTCTTCCTTTCCGATGTCGTAGATGCTAACGATGTTTGGATGGTTGAGTTTAGCTACTGACTGAGCCTCAGTCATGAAACGCGTGTATGCTTCTCCGGCTGTGACGGGGTTCTTGAGCATCTTGATGGCGACGACACGGTTCAGAGCGGTATCTTTGGCTTTGTAAACGATCCCCTTTCCACCTTCACCGAGCTTCTTCAGAATGGCATATCTACCATTCTGCAGGTGTTCTAGGGAAGACAATTATCTCCGCCAGGTTAGCCCCTTGCTTGTACTGTTTCACCCCTCCAGTTCTTAAAGGCTCTCTCATCCGGACCCTGCAACGGCGAAGCACTAGCGGCACATAGCACAGGTGAGACCAACTGGGCTGACGAGAACTTCAATGAAAATGCACACTGCGGGTCATGCAGAAGGAAAAGGACCCGGATGAGAACCATGGCGGGCCCGCGGGGATTTGAACCCCGGATCTCCGGCTCCGCAGGCTTCCGCGCTAACTGTCTTCTCAGCGTCCTAGTCCGGACTAGACTACGGGCCCATCGGATCTTAGATCGTCTTGCGGATTTATAGGTTGACTACTCTTGGGCTCGAAAGCAAGAAATACATGAAACCTAGATTGTGGGCCCGCATCTGGAGGAGAACCATGTTGAAAGAAGAGCGAGTAGAGATAGACAAATTGCAGGGAGCGACGCTCACTTTCTATAGGTTTGGCAAGGGGAGGCCAGTGGCCCTCGTGACCGGAGCGATTCATGGAGACGAAGTAATTGGATCGTACGCTATTCGAAGGGTGTTTCCATCACTAGATCGAGTGTCTCTCAAAGGCTCGGTCACGTTCCTGCCTATAGCCAACCCACTGGCCTTTCGATGTCGAGAACGAGCCTCCCCAGTCGACAAGGCAGATCTGAACAGAGTATTTCCCGGAGATGAAAAGGGCTCAGTTTCACAGCGGCTCGCTCAGGCGATATGGCAGGAAGCAACTCAGGCTGATTACATCCTTGACCTGCATGGATGTGGAATGAGCTGCACCCCCTACGTCCTGTGTCTTCACCAGGAATTCGACTTCGTGAAAGATTACGTTAAGAAGCTCGCGGTCCCTACGGTTGTTGAGTCTTCTGGGCTGAGAGGGCAACTCTTTATTGAAGCCTCTCACAAGAAGATTCCTGCAGCGATAATAGAGGCAGGAAGCCATCACGGCATATTCGACGCCGATCATGCAGAGCTACTTCGAAGAACTATCCTCGGTATGCTTGCGGGTCTTGGTATGACGCAGGAAGCCGCGGGTTCCACTCAGCAGAGATTCTTCGGCAAGATCGCGAACACCAAGGCCGACAAAGAGGATTTCTTCGTTCCACGAGTCAAGGCTGGAACCATCGTGAAGAAGGGTGACCAGCTCGGAGTCATGAACGCCACAGACGAGAAAGTGCTCAGCCAGTATAACGGCATCGTAACAAGCATTGAGATGCCCGGAGTCGTATTCCCAGGAGACTCTGTTGCAAGTATAGCTGAAGAGATCTGAAACGCCCCTATGTATCTATTCGAAGACCTTATCTAGACGTCAGCCTTTCATCTCTGAACTTTCGCCTAGAAGGATGTGGCATTTCCAATGCGAGAGGATCAGCGCGAGCGCTCATCAGCAAAACTGGGCTTTCTGCGCGGCAACATGGCAGTCATGATAGCAACCGGTGCAGTATGGCAATTTGCCGGAAACTCTGTGTGGCCCTTCTTCTCGCTTTACGTCCTAGCCTTAGGAGGAGCCCCGGAAATGATTGGAATCATCAGCGGAGTAGGCACATTGGCGTCGATCTTGCCAACCGTAGTCGGAGGCTACTTCGCTGACGTATACGGCAGGAAGAAGCTAACGGCGTTCTTCAGCGTTGCTCTCGGATTCACAAGCCTCCTTATGGCTATGGCATCGGACTGGCGAATGTTGTTGGTCGCAGTAATCGTAGACTCTCTGGCAGCAGGCTTCAGAGAACCAGCAATGAGCGCGTTAATAGCGGACTCACTTTCGCCTGAGTCAAGAGGCATAGGGTTTGCTGCTTGGGCCATTATACCTACTGTGCCTTCGGTAGTCTCTCCTATCATAGCCGGGTACCTGATTGACCTTCAGGGTAGTCTCCTTACTCTCAAATTGGGATATGCCTTGACCGGCCTGGCTGCGCTGACCGCAGGATGCTGTCGATATCTGTTTCTCAAAGAAACAGTCCTCTCTAAGAGAGAAGGACATAGATCCATTTCGACAATGGCAAAGACAATTCTCACAACGCATAAGCTGATGTCCCGTGATCTTTGGATTCTTCTCTTGGCGGAGGGACTAGTTTGGCTAGGTTGGGCTGCCGCTGCACCATATTTCATCCTCTATGGGACAGTTGACTCCATAAGGTTGACTGCAGCAGAATGGGGCTTGGTTCTGCTTGCTTCAAACTCGGGGAGGGTCTTGGGCTTTCCATTTGGATCCCTTGCAGACAGGTACGGTCGAAGAAACGTGACTGTAGTCACGCTTATGCTGGCCGGCGCGTCTTCATTCTTCTTCCTACAGTCAAAGACTATGGCTCATGTGGCTTTGGTCTTCACAATCTATTCCGTTTCCGTGCTTGTGGCCCAGCAGCTGTCTCAGGCTCTTAGAGCCGACGTCTGCCCAAAGGAGAACAGAAGTGGAGTTTACTCCTTCTTCATCATTTGGCAATACGTCACTAGGACAGTGGGCTCAATCTTGGGTGGAGTCCTCTACGTTTCCGTGTCGAAGGCCACCCCGTTCATCTTCCAAGCGCTTGCAGCACTAGGCTGTGCAGTCATCTTGGCGTCTTCGATGGCGGAAACCTTTCGAAGAGAGAAGTAACTAGTCCTCACAGCGTATGGCTCTTGAGAGGGCATCCGCCACATTTTCCCTCCCCATGGCGATCAAGTATGGTCCGAGCCTGGGCCCCTCAGGAGAGCCGATCAATACCTGATAGAGAGTCTTGAAGAAACTCTCAGCCTTCAGGGAATGCTTCCGTGCCACCGTGAAGATTCCATTCTGAAGCTTCTGTTCATCGCTCTCCGACCTTATGAGCTCAATCAGCTCTTGTATCGCATCTCTCTCGGCCTCGCTGAGTTCCACGCGCATCTCTCTAATCTCTTGAAAGTCTTCAGCCCAGTTCTGCGCGCAACGGATTCTGTTCAGAAGATCGCGTGATGTCTCATCTGCCGGCAAGCCGTATCCTCTCAGCTTGTCTACCATGAACTGAACTTCTCGGCCTTTCGGTGAGACCCTCGCCAGAAAGACCAGCAGATTGTATGGTACATGAATCGACGGCCTTGAAGGCGGGTTCAGGAGCCAACAGTATTCATACAATCCTCTAAGCTTCGCTCGTTCCCTGTCATCTGACACATCTCTGAGTCCGAAGTAAACATCTTCCAAGTCGTCGAACTCTCTCATATACGTCGCAACATCTGAAACGCTCAAAGTTCTGGAGCCCACTACCCTCTTGTACATGAGCAGCAGTAGAGATTGCGGAGACGCATACCTGAACCAAACCTGCGGAGTGAAAACGTTTCCGGTTGACTTCGAAATCTTCCTTCCTCCTTTATCCAAGAACATCTCATATCTAACGTGAAACGGAGGAGGATAATGCAGGATCTCTTGGCTAATCTTGTCATTGACTCGAACTGAATCCGCTATGTCCTTTCCATAGGCCTCAACGTGAATCCCGAGAGCGCTCCATCTCATTGCAAATTCCACTTTCCACATCAATTTCCCCTCTCCTTTGGTGATGTCAGCTTCTCCCTCATGTCCGCATCCGCGAAGCCGAGTTCCCTTCACTTCCATGCCTTGGCACCTGTAGACGACCTTCTTCTCTTCTGGAAGATAGTTCACAGCAGTAGTCGTGTATATTCTTCCGCAGTCCTCGCAAATGGCGAAGTAGGGAAGGGCCTCAACATATTTCTCTTGAGCGACCTCAGACTGAATTATCTGGCCTGCCTTCGCAGCGTTGCGAAGTATCGCGTCAATCTCCTTGTTGAATAAGCCTCTCTTGTAAGCGTCTGCAGCCGAAACGAACTCGTACTTGATTCCGCATGTGTCCAGTCCGTCACGAAGCAGGCTACTCATGTGTTCTCCGTAGCTATCGTGACATTCGAAAGGATCTGGCACCTCGTTGACAGGATAGCCCAGGTACTTCTCAAGAGAGTCAGGCAGGCCAGCCGGAACCTTTCGTAGGCCGTCCTTATCGTCGCTGAAGGCTACGTATGTGGCTTTGCGTCCAGCCGCCTCAAGAGCAAGCTTCATGCCATATGCTCTTGCGCCGTCTCCAAGACTTCCCAGATGGGGTATCCCCGACGCGCCGAGCCCGCTCTCAACCTTGAAAACTTCAACTTTTCTTCCGAGTCTATCCTCTCTCTCCAGTATCTTCATCGCAGTCTTGTCAAGCCACGTTCCTCGGCCGATTATCTCATGTTCCACGCGACTTCTCCGTTCCACTAAATCACAAGTTCTATGTGAAAAACGTTTGCTGATCGACACCACCGAATAAGCCGAATCGATCGGAACTACTTCCTCCGAGCTGTGCTAACTATCCTAATGATATCCCTATCGCGGAGAACATAATCAGCAGGCAACCTGACCCCTATTCTAGCGTCAAGGGCGTAGAGCATAGTTCTTGCAAGATCCGAATGGATCTGCCCTGCCAAGTCTCTGGCAGTCGCCATTGGCGAGACCAAGAACACATCAGGGAGAACTCGCTTTCTCTTGTCTGACAATTCCTTGTCGTTCTCGACAGGATACACTGAGTTCATGCCGAGAAGCTTGAAGACGCACATGTTGAGTGCAAATTGCACCCCCGTGCGCAGCCATTTCGAAAGCACCCTCTGTTGAACATAGTTGAGTGCCCATAGCTGCTCCTTAGTGAGCTTGCTTCGATCGATAACCTTGAAAGCCTCTTCGCCGGGGAGATACTCAATGAACCCCTTCTGCTCTGCTCTCCGCAGCGCAAGTTCTGCTTCGCTGCAGCATGGAACAACTATTGATCCTTTGAACTGCTCCGCGATCTTTCCGAGGAATTTATCCGCAAATGGGATGTCCATCTTGTTCGCGATTATGAGAGTTGGCTTCGAAAGGATCCTTATCTTCTGACCGAATTCTCTCACATCGTCCTCTGTCCATCTGCCAACGCTCTTTGACTCGAGATCGGTTTCTTCCAGAGCTTTCCTCACTTGCTCAGGCTTTACTTTAAGGCCTGCCAGCTCCTCACTGAACGCTTCTTCCACAGTAGCTCGTGTTCCTGCAATGTGTTTTGCAACTCTTCTTAGAGTTCTCTGGATCGTAGCTGCAAACCACATTACTAGTTCCTCCTCAATGTCACATATGTCTAGGACCGGGTTTCCCATTCCCGGGTTCGATATTCTTCCCTCAGCGTCAACTCCGCCTGAGGCATCGACAATATGCAATAGCGCATCGGCCTGTGCAGCCACATTTAGAAACTGGTTTCCCAATCCCTTCCCTGTCCAAGCCCCCTTGATCAATCCAGGAAGATCTATCAGCTCAACAGGAATGAACCGCCAACCATCAATACATTTAGAGTTCACCGGGTTGTCCTTCACTCTAAGCTCTCTACAGGGACAGAGAGTTTGCACTTGAGCGATACCTGTGTTCGGTCTCTTCGTTGTGAAGGGATATGTTGAGATCTTGGCCGATTGAAGTGTGGCAGCGTTGAAGAACGTGGTCTTACCAGTGTTGGTCTTTCCGATGAGCCCTATTCGAATCATGAGGTGTACCTTGACTGTGCGCCCTTAATAGCATTGCAGAAGTGCAACTCATCATTGACCTTTGCAAGGGTTCAAGAACATTATTAAGGCTCTCCGAGGCCTCAACCATCAGAATCGTTGTAGCAAGATGGCGATACAAGGTGAAGCTAATACAGGTTGATTCTATCCCTACTGAGAAGCGCTCTGGAGGAATCTTTGTGGGGACAGTCGAAGCAAAACCGCTCGTGAACGAGTCCACTGGGGCAAGCGATCTGAAGCTTGACATAATTACATTTCCTCCAGGCGTGAGGAATAAGCCGCACAGGCACACGTATGACCAAGTGTTGTATATCCTTGCTGGAGAAGGAATCGTGGCAACAGAAAGCGAACAGAAGACCGTAGTGCCGGGCGTCGTAGCTTTCATCCCTCGTGGCGAGCTGCACTGGCATGGAGCTACAGAGACAAGTTCCTTTCAGCACATTTCGATTCTTCGTCCGGGCGAGACCAAATACTAGCGGCATTGGACTGAAAGCGTGAAGGTAGCTTCGGAACTCCGCTACTCTTAATAGCGAATGAGTCTGTCTACTCCTTCCTATTCGCAGTTGTGGTTTCACATGGCAAAAAGGCTCGTCGTATGCCCAAAGTGTAGGCAACAATTCGACATAGCGTACGCACGAGCTTTCGCGTGCGGTGGTTGTCCGTCATCAACGATAGGAGAGTGCGGACTCATAAAGTGCCCTACGTGTAGCCATGAGTTTCCCGTTTGAAGGCGGCCGGATTGAGCGAGCGATACAGAAAGATCATAATCAAATGGAAATCCATGAGAGGAGTATCAATAGGCCTTCTGCTAACAGCTACCTCAGCCCTTGTCAGCCTGCTCTTCGTTGAACATCTATCCGCCCACGGCTTGGAAGACAAGGTCGAACTCGTTCGACTTGGAACAACAAGTCTGCCCATTCGCATCGTGTTCCTGCCCTCAATAGGAGTTTCGCTTCTCCTTCTCTTCGCTTGGGTCTATCTTGTCCAAGAGACCGCATATGTCCGAGCTACTCCCGGCCCTACATCAGAAGAAGAAGTGCTGTCCCTAAAGATGGTGAAGTATGCTGCGCTTGTAGTGGCAATCTTCACGTCGTCTCTATTTCTGCCGTACCTGTTGGGCTCTGCATTGTTCTTTGGAGCTCTTAGCAAGATAATCGTCTTTGCAAGGTTCCTTGAACCACATGCCCTCCGAGCAGTCACCATGATCTCTTCGTTCCGTGTTCTCAACGAGAACTGGAAGTATCCTCTGTCGCTGAACCTTGCAGCTCTCATATTGGCGGCCCTAGTGTTGCTCATTGCCAGACGAGGAAGAAAGACTATCCCGGTGAGGCGAAGGTGATCTTTCTAAGGAGACACCTACATGCATCAAACAAAGTCCGTGTCACAAGACTCTGAAGGAATTCAGTCTCGGTAGAGTGGTGTTTCTTGCCAGCTTTTCGATCAAAGATCGTGGATATCTCCACCAGAAGTCGTCTGATTCTTCTGAATGCGAAAGATGCCGAGCAACTTGGAATAACGACCCATGACAGGGTCAGGTTAGCGAAAGATGAGTGCTCGGTTCCAGCAATTGTGAATACGACAGAGACTTTTGTCGGGCCCGGAGATGTGGGAGTCTTCCTTGACACTGCGAAAGAACTTGGAATTGTTGAGGGAGACACAGTAACCGTTACTCTTCTTCCTCCTCCCACCTCAGTTCAATACATCAAGAAGAAGATGCGCGGTGAGAAACTTGCAAAGGAAGAAATCAACTGCATAGTGAGGGACGTTGTCGACAGAGCTCTTGGTGAGATTGAGATAACCGCTTTCATCACCGCCCAGCAGCACCATGGAATGAACATGGATGAGATTGAAGCTCTCACTAGAGCCATGGTTGATCACGGGTCGACAATCGATTTCCAACGGCCGGTCTTTGACAAACACAGTCTGGGCGGCATTCCGGGAAACAAGGTTACGCTCTTGATAGTGCCGATAGTAGCCTCGGCAGGCCTACTCATCCCCAAGACAAGCAGCAGAGCCATTACAAGTCCAGCAGGAACGGCGGATACGATGAGCACGCTGGCACCTGTGGACTTTTCAGCGTCAGAACTTAAAGCAATAGCAGCAAAGGTCAACGGAGCGATCATCTGGGGAGGTAGCCTCAATCTTGCGCCGGCAGACGACATCTTCATCGGAGTTGAATATCCTCTGCAAATAGATCCCGAGCCTCAGATGCTGGCCAGCATAATGGCCAAGAAACTGGCCGTAGGAACTGACTACCTCGTTCTAGATCTTCCGGTGGGACGAGAAGCTAAGGTGGAGACCTTCGAGCAAGCCAGAAGCATATCAAACCAGCTCATCGATCTTGGCGAACGCCTAGGAGTGAGGACCAAGTGCGGAATCACATACGGTGGTCAACCAGTCGGATACAGCGTAGGTCCAGCTCTGGAAGCTAAGGAAGCTCTCCTTGCCCTTGAGGGGCGAGGCCCGACAAGCCTAGTGGAGAAATCCACGGCCCTAGCCGGCCTCCTGTTCGAATTAGCCGGAAAGGCCTCAAAAGGAAGAGGGCAAGGCGTAGCGAAAGAGTTGTTGACATCGGGAAAGGCGCTGAAGAAAATGCGTGAAATCATTGAGGCTCAGGGAGGAAATCCGAAAGTCGGGCCTGATGACATTCCGATAGGCGAGAAGAAGGCAGAGATCGTGGCACCATGCGACGGCTATATCACTCGCGTGTCGAACAAGGCAATCACGGCCATTGCCAGAGCTGCAGGAGCACCAGTGGAGAAGGGAGCCGGTGTCGTATTCTACGGCAAGGAAGGCCACAAGGTGGAGAAGGACCAGAGAATCTTGGAGATTCACGCCGAACGGGAATCGAGACTTGATGAAGCTTATCAACTAGCCCTGAAGCTCAAGCCGATCACGCTAGAAGGTATGCTCCTGCAAGAAGTCCCTGAGCTGTAGGCCATGACTTACAAGACCAGAATGCCACAGGCACTGTCGTGCATTCAATCAGCGACACCTAATGACGATTAGTTGAGTATGGCACACGCCACCTAATGCGAGGAGATATCTTGAGCAAAGGCACAAGAAAGAACAGTTCTTTTCGAATAGGAATGGTCTTTGCAGGATCTCTAGCAGCGGGAATCGCCCTACTCGCGATCTTTCTATACTCGATAGGATTCAGACAGATAATAGAGACAATCCTGAGGGTAGACGTACGTCTCATGCTTTTGGCGTTCCTGTTGGACATGGCCGGCCTACTCCTGTACGGATCCTGTTGGTACGTTCTGCTCAGGGATGCAGGGCTGACCATACGCTTTCGGAGCTGCATATCCATCGCGCTCGCCGGAATATTCACCTGCTACATAACCCCGAGCGGATTCTTCATGGACGCATCCAGAGTCCTTTTGGCTTCCAAAGAATCAGATATCCGCATCGGACATGGAGCCGCGACTGTGATCCTTCACAAGATCATGTTCACTATTGGGTTCGTAACCTTCGGACTACTAGCGATCGTTATGTTGTTCGCAACTAGCGGCCTCTCTCACCCCGTTGTCGTGAACCTTCTTGTTATCGCGGCATTGGTTATCATCGGGACAATCGGAGTAGCGCTGCTCATAGTGAAGGCGGACAAATTGGGTCATCACCTGCCCGGTTTGATTAGTAACTTGAAGTCCCTGCTGAGCAGGTTAGCTGGAAAATACTATCCCACGGCGCTCTCCTCGATTGGCGGCTTGGCAAACGATTTCAGGAGAACATTCGTGAAACTCGTCAAAAGCCCTAGGGCAATCCTAGCCTCCTACGCTTTGGCCCTCAGCTATTGGACCACATCGGTTCTCATTCTCTACGTCGTCTTCTTGGCACTGGGCTATAACATCTCAATCTGGGTCATAATGCTAACAATCTCCATTGGAGACTTCATCCAAATGACTCCAATTGCCATCCCAGGAATGCTGGGAGTAATCGAAGTCGTCACAACCACAATTCTAGTAATGTTTGGCGTTCCTCTGCAAGTTGCAGCTTCCGCCACCTTACTGGGGAGGATAGCAACATTCTGGTTTGATCTCCCAATCACGGGTGTGGCGGCCTCCTACTACGGCGCTAAGTACGTTGTGGGACTAGCCTCAGGCACGCCCCGTTCTCTCAAGTAGTGGCCCAGTTCCGATTACAGCTCCTTTGTTTGAACGCTTAAATCAGATACTCGAAACAGTTGACGTCATAATGGGCGATGCGAAACGTCAAAGCTATGTGCTCTCTGTGAACGCAAAGCGGCGCTGTCGAGCAGCTTTTGCGAAACACACAAGGCAGCTGAGTCGAACGTGAAGGATGGATTCAAGAAGTGGACGAGAGCCTTTGGCGGAAACGTTTCGATGGAGGAATATCTAGAGCAGATCATTAGACTTCCGCAGACGGGGAAGAAAGCGAGAGAAGTTGCAGGATACTTGCTCAAGAAGTAGATTGACTTGGCAACGACACTGGTCATTTGCGAGAAGCCAGATGCAGCCAGACGGATAGCGGAATCGTTGAGCGATGGAAATCAGATGCTGAGACACTCGAAGAGGGGAGTCCCGATCTATGAAATCCTTAGGCCTGGTGAGAAGATCTACGTCTGCTCGGCGCTTGGACACCTATACTCAGTTGACCAGAAGCAAGGAGTAGCTCGGAGAGCATATCCCGTCTGGGATCTTACCTGGAAGCCCAGATATCAGACCGAGAAAAGGCAGGAGCGACTACAGACTTGGATAGAGCAGATTCGACGCATCTCACAAGATGCCGATTGCTTCGTGAACGCCTGTGACTATGACATCGAAGGCTCAGTAATCGGAGCCATGGTTCTCAAGTATGCCTGCGATGGCGCTGATCAAAGTGCCAAGAGAATGAAGTTCAGCACTCTGACAAGAAAGGAACTCCAAGAAGCTTATGCCAACTCGTCAGCAGGGCTCGATTTTCCCTTGGTCAACGCCGGAATGTGCCGGCACGAGGTAGATTGGATGTATGGCATCAACTTGTCACGTCTACTCACTGACTCCGCTCGTGAATATGGCAAAGTGTACTCGACGCTAAGTGCAGGCCGCGTTCAGGGCCCGACTCTGAGATTCGTCGTTGATCGCGAAGAAGAAATCAACTGCTTTGTCCCGGTTCCGTATTGGACGATAGAAACCGTCATCAGAGTGGATGACAGCACAATTGAAGCGCGATACGAAAAAGAGAAAATAGATTCAAAGTATGAAGCTGACAAGATCGTTGCAGATTGTAAAGGAGAATCCGGAACAATCGTAGACTCCGAGAGCCATAGGTCAAAGATCTATCCACCTCACCCCTTTGACTTGCCCGCACTCCAAGCCGAAGCATACAGACACTTTGGGCTCAGACCTAGCTCCACACTCGGGATAGCTGAGCGCCTTTACTTGGACGCTCTCATAAGCTATCCAAGAACATCGAGCCAGAAGCTGCCTCCAAGCATAGAATGCCGCAAGATTCTGGAAAACCTGTCAACCCTAGAAGAGTACACAACAAAGATCTCAAGAATCCTGAGCCAACCCACACTCAGTCCCAATGAAGGTCAAAGATCCGATCCGGCTCATCCAGCAATACATCCCACAGGAAACATACCTCGCCGCGGGATGGAGTCACGCGAACACAAAGTCTACGACCTCATTGTGCGCAGGTTCATAGCTACATTTGGGGAACCGGCTCTTAGACAAAGCGAGAAGGCAACAGTCTCGGCTAAAGGGTACAGCTTCTATCTCAAGGGAATCCGGATCCTTACCAAAGGATGGATCGATCTTTATGAGCCATATGCTGACTTTGAGGAGATACATCTTCCTCCATTGACCGTCGGCCAGGACGTTGACATCACTCGCATCGTCAGAAGAGACAGGTTCACTGAGCCTCCATCGAGACTCAATCCAAGCAGTCTCCTCAAACTGATGGAAAGGCAGAACATCGGAACGAAAGCAACGCGTGCCGGAATAATCGACACACTATACGACAGGGGATACGTAGCCGGCGAGAGAATGACCCCCACTCCATTGGCCTTCAACGTAATCGATGTCTTGAGGAAATACTGCCCAAAGATCTCTGAGACCAGCTTCACACGTGAACTCGAAGAAATGATGCAGGACATCGAATCTGGCAAAGAGCAAAGAGAACTCGTACTGATAGAGGCTATCGAGCATTTGAGACCGGTCATGGCCGAACTTCAGGCCAAAATCTCCGAGGTCGGGGCTGAACTCGGAGAGACCATCAGAGAAACAAGACTGGAACAGATCACCCTCCTCTCTCCATGTCCACGGTGTAGTTCAAAACTCATCGTTGTTCGGAACAGACAAACGGGAAAGCGCTTTATCGGATGTGCAGGGCGATGGAAAAAAGGTTGCACGTTTTCGCTACCTCTGCCGCAGATCGGCGGGCTAACGCTGTTAAGGAAGCCTTGCACCAAATGCGGGTTCGAACTAATCATGGTCAAGGCTAAAGGACGCAGGCCCATGATTTCCTGCCAGATGTGTTTTATGGAGAAGAGACAAGGGCAGGCAGTGTAGTCGACGCAGAATGTCAATCGACAATATGACACGAAGAACTCTACAAACAGTTGAGATCAACCGTGTTGACATCACGCTTCGGCGTTCTGGACAGTGCCAGAACCAGAAGGCTTATTTTAGAATCACAGTGGTTGGAGGGTAAATGAGCGGGCAGCATATGTTCCTAGCCCTGACGCAGCTATCATTGCTTCAGCAGATTCTGCTGATCTTGACAACTGCGATAACAGTCATGGTGGGAATATATGCAATCAACTGGTGCATTCTCGCAATAATATCGATTAGAAACAAGGTTAAGCCTCCTTCCCCTCCGAAGGTTCACGAATGGCCAACCGTATCAATCCATCTTCCGGTCTACAATGAAAGATCCGTGGTTTCCCGGCTCCTAGATTCCTGTATTCAACTAGACTATCCAAAAGAGAAATTGGAGATTCTCGTTATCGACGATTCAACCGACGATACAACGGAAATCGTCAAGACATATTCCGCACGCTTCCCTGACATAGTCAAGATAATCCGCAGGAATTCCAGAGAAGGGTTCAAGGCCGGGGCACTCCAAGAGGCACTGAATAGAAGTCATGGGGATTTCGTCGCCATATTTGACGCTGACTACGTTCCCCCTCGTGACTTCCTGAAGCGCATGATTCCTTACCTATATATCAGCAATGAGGTAGCGTTTGTTCAAGCAAGGGTGGGTCACCTGAACTCTCATTCAACATGGGTGACCAAGGCGGTGTCACTAGCCATAGATGGATATTTCCTTGTAGAGCAGAGAGCGAGATTCGCCGCAAATCTTCTTCCACATTTCCTCGGCACGAGCGGAGTCTTTAGGAAGGGGGCCATCGAGGCTGTTGGCGGCTGGTCCGCTGACACATTAGTTGAAGATCTGGATCTGTCCATTCGACTTCAGCTAGCTGGTTGGGAGCACATCTACGTGCCCGAGGTTGTGTGCTCAGGAGAGGTCCCTCCGACCCTATCTGTTTTTGTGAGACAGCAAATGAGATGGGCAAAGGGATTTAGTGAATGCTTCAGAAAGTACTGGAGGACCATTCTCTACCACAAGAGCCTGACACTTTTCCAGAAGGTGGAGTGCCTATTCCAACTTGCATGCTACTTCATCTTTGTTCTAGGCGTGGTTGGGTTCTTCCTAGCAATTCCCTACTACCTTATTTTTCCTTGGTCTTTCCTGTTGTATGACTATTGGAGATGCAGTGTCGCCCCTGTGGCGGTCATGGCTTCCGTTCCCATCTATACTGCGCCTTTCTTGGTCTACGGTTTAGCTATAGCAGAACTAAGGAAAATGGAGAAGATCAGTCTGCGTCGAGCATTTCACCTAGTCTACCTAGGTGTCGTGGGATATGTTGTCTCATGGGCTGGTGCTCTAGCGGTCATTGATGGCCTAATGGGAAGGAGATCTGTGTTCCGCAGGACGCCCAAGTTTGGCTTGATCGACAGATACTCACAAGTAAGAATGAAACGCTTAGCTACTGCCTGACTTGTCTAGCAGCCTGTAAATTAGAGGCTTACTCGGCCAATCCTAGAAATCCGTTTCGAGGCATCATTTGAACTCGCGGCGCTTATCGATCAGGAGAAGGCTCGTCAAGGCCCCGAGAACAGCAATGAACAGATACGAAGCATTGACAATCAGCATGTTCCAATTCGGGTTGAATCCGCCGACACTGGTCGAGAGTCTCAGTGTCGATAGCTCTACGGCAAAGATTATCGGGAGCGACATAGCTGAAAACCACAGAGACCAACGCTTCATCATAAAAACCCCAATCGCCGATGCGAGTGCAAAGCATGCCTGAACATAGAGCGGGAGGCAATACAGATCGTAGAGAAAGACGAAGGCAAAGGAGTAAAGCGCAACAGCCATGAAGTAGATCGAGGCAAACCATGAGGCGAAGGGGCGCATGATTCTTGCGGTCTCTGTTGCCATGCAGATCCACCGTTTTCCGCTAATTACCGAGAGAACACAACATAAATCTATTGCTGGCATAGGAAAGTGAGACGGGAGAACGACTTGAGTGACCTGTGTCTGCACGTATCGCAACCCTGCGTGTTTTCGGGTCGGACTTCTCCTTACAAGGATGCTGTATATGTGGTCGTAGGCGTTCCGTACGATCGAACGAGCACATATAGATCTGGGTCGAGGTTCGCCCCTTCAGCGATAAGAGAGGCTTCAGCCAACATAGAGACTTTCAGCATGAGAGCGGCGATCGATGTCGAAGATCTTAGAATATGTGACGCAGGAGACATCAATGTAACTGACAACCCCAGTGAAATGATTGAGCGTATCCGGCTGGTGGTTCACCAGATTGCATCCGACGGTAAGATCCCAGTGATCTTGGGCGGAGAGCACACTGTTTCCTTGGGAGGAGTAAGAGCTTTCACCGGCATCGCTGTCGTGAGCTTCGATGCTCATATGGATCTCAGAAATGAGTACAATGGTGATCCTCTCTCTCACGCATCGGTAATGAGAAGAATCTTTGAGCATGTTGGCCCGGATCGGATATTACAGATCGGAACTCGCGCAGTTTGCAAGGAAGAGCTGGAGTTTTCCAAGGCCAGTCGCATTTCGAGCATCTCTGCCATAGACCTGCAAAGAACCCCCATTGAGAACAATCTTGACGCGTTACGAAGGATGCTCGATCGACGCCGTGATCTCTATGTGACAGTTGATATGGATGTTCTGGACCCGGCCTATGCTCCCGCGGTTGGCAACCCCGAAGCCGACGGCTTATCCCCCAGCATTCTACTGTCGCTTCTTCAAGAAGTCTGCAAGAAGAAAGTGATTGCAATTGACTTGATGGAGGTATCTCCGCACTACGACACAGGAGCCACGGCAGTACAGGCTGCGAAGGTCTTGTTTGAATCTCTATGCTACATAGAAACTAAGCGAAGAAGTACACTCTGAACTTCCAAGCCTACTTGCCTTATCGGTTCACAGCGTCCTTCACGGCCGAAATGAGTTGTTCTCTACTCAAGATTCCCTCAGCACACTTCACTCCATTCACTACGATGGTCGGGACTACTCGAACTCCGTATTCTTGTGCCAACGATTCACCCTTCTCCGACCAGGCATCTATCTCCTCTATGCTAACGGCCTCTCCCAGGTCCTTAACGATTTCATGCAGCATCTTTCTGACAGGTAAGCAATGGGGGCATGCCTTCGAGTAGAAAAGTCGTATGCTAACTTGCACTTTCTTCGATCACCATGCCACAAGGTTGATCCGCAGGCACCACGATGTGCTTTCTTCGTTTCCCATGTCCTTCACATTTGACTCCTTCGATAAGCAGCATCTCTCTACTGTAAGGTCTGCGTCCATATTCACAAGCAGGTATTCTGGTCAATAGTCCAAGCTAATATTCCTTCCTTAGAGAAGCAATGAAATATCCATTGCAATCATCGAGGTGGGGGTAAAGCCTTTGGCATTCTCTAAGGCCTCTCATCGCCTCATGTCCAATGAAAGGAGCTTGCCTTTCCAGTTTGAATTCAGGGTTCAGCTTCAACAGCCGCTCTATCTGAAACTCGTTCTCCTCGACTGTAATGCTGCACGTGGAATAGATCAATCGACCTCCCGCCTTGACAGCTTCAATGGCAGTGCGAAGTATGTCGTACTGAATCTGACAGAGCCTGTTCAAAGCGTTAGTCGTCAATCGCCATTTTGAAGAGGGCATCTTTCCAAATGCCCCTGAATTCGTGCATGGCGGATCAACGATAACCAAGTCAAAGGAGTTCTTGATTGGGACTCTTTGCCGAGCGTCAGCAACAATCGGGACTGCACATGAGACCTTACACCGTCTCATTTCCTTCTTCCAGATGGCCATTCGCCTAGGCGAGAAGTCAATCGAGTAAATGGTTCCAGAGTTCTCAGTCCTGAAGGCGACGTGAAATGACTTTCCGCCTGGAGCCGCACATAGATCAAGGACCATGTCGCCTTTCTTTGGATCGGCCACAATAGTTGAGAGGTAGCTTGATTTGTCTTGGATACTGAAGAAGCCTTGCCGATAAGCTTTGGTCTGCGTTATTGGTCCCCGTGCCTGAACAACTCGAAACAATCCTTCAAGATCTCCTACGGGAGCAAGCGTTACGCCTTCTCGTTCTATCTCGTGGACTAGCGACTGCCTCGTACCTCGAAGAGCGTTGACCCTGAGGTAAGCGGGAGGTGCCTTGCCGGTCGCCTTCAAGTATTCTAGCGCAAAGTCTCTGCCGAATATTCTGTGGCAATATGATACGAACCACGTTCTGTTGAACGTCGTTAAAGCAGTCTGTTCCATCTCAGAGAGACTGTTCAAGAATTCTCCAAGGTCCCAAGCCAATATCCTACCGAAAGCCAGTTCCAAATCCGCCAGCGCTTCCCATCCCAGAACATGTCTAGCCGCCTCTAGCAACGCGATCGAGTCTTCTCGACTAGACTTCCGCAAAAGTGACCACCAGATGAATACTCTGAGAAAGTTTCTTTTCCCTAGATCCAGATCATCAAGAAACTCCTTCGATAGAATCGAGGACGCTATCCTGTCAACGAGATTTAGAGAGCGAACGGTTTCGATGACAAGAAGGAAGGCAACTCTGAGGGAGTCTGAATCGCGGACATCAAGTTGTTTCATTGTCTTTGCGAAGGCGAGCCTCTCACTCAGCCCTTCAAGCTCCATCCAGCTGAGGCTCTCCACTGCCGTGGCGACTGCATCTCTAAGGAACCGATGACTCATGATTCCGTTATCCTCCGCATACCTCGCAACGACCTATCCGTAACAGGCCACACATCAGCTAGTGTATGTCACAACAAGATCTTAAGCCAAGAAAGCATATGAACTTACTAAGTTGTTGGGGCCATCGTTTGATAAGAGAAGCGAGAGCGGCGAACGATCCGTGTCAAGCCTAGATGAGTTCATCGCCAGGGGCGAGAACAAGGAGCAACGGCTACCTGATGTGATGGTCGATCAGAAGCAGTCTTTGGCATTCAAGCCTGAAACACCGTCCGAGGCCCACAACTGCTACCTCACATCGGTCGGATATGATGGAAGCGGGCGCGTAGCATACGTCAAGCTGTACGATCCTGAGACACACAAGATAAGTGTCTGGTATGACAACACAAGTCACAAGCCTTACTGCCTGTCAGATCAGCCTATCGAAGCTCTGAAACAGAACGAGGCACTGATGAACCATCCGGGTTTCGACCAGCTCATTCAAACCTCGAAATATGACGGCCTGAATGACAGAGACACCGAAATGACAGTCATTGTGGCTAGAGACCCCCTCAGCATAGGGGGGCGCCCATCGGGCTCCATTAGAGAGATGCTGAGGGTGTGGGAAGCAGACATCAAGTACGTTGAGAACTTCATATACGACAGAGATCTGAAGCCGGGAATGCCCTACGACATAAGAAGTGGAAAGCTTGTGCCCACAGCAGTTGGAATCTCTGAAGAAGCGAGCAACTCTAATCGTCTCTTCTTCAAAGACGAGTCCCCGGATTATCAGCAGCTAGCGCTTGAGTGGATCAGTCTCCTTGAGTGCCCGGTTCCTGACATCCGGAAAGCTGCGCTTGACATAGAAGTGTACTCGCCAGTGGCCTCGAGGATCCCCGATCCAGAGTCGGCCGAGCACCCTGTCATGTGTACCTCGATTCTCGGTTCTGACGGTATCCGAAGAGTTCTTCTGCTCAAGAGGTCAGAGGTTCCGAACGAGGCTCCCCAATCATTGAAAGGAATTGCATTAGAATACTACGAATCAGAGGAGCGCCTACTGACCGAGATCTTCAAAACGCTGCTCGACTATCCTTTCGTCCTAACCTTTAATGGGGACGACTTTGACCTCAGATATCTCTGGCATCGGGCTCAGAAACTGGGCTTCACCAGAGATCAGATACCTATCGAAATGGCGAGGGACTCAGCCGAACTAAAGTATGGGATACATCTCGACCTGTACAAGTTCTTCTTCAACCGATCAGTTCAGGTGTACGCGTTCGGCCAGAAGTATCGCGAGAATACCTTGCAAGAGGTTGGAAGCGCCCTAGTCGGACTCGAGAAGAGGCCACTGGAGGCGGCTTTGCCCGAGTTGGCGTACTCGGAACTAGCTGAGTATTGCTTTCGGGACGCAGAGATAGTCATGGCGCTGTCATCGTTTGATGATAATCTGGTCATCAAGCTCATAATGGCGCTGTCGCGCATCAGTTTCATGAGTATGGACGATGTTTCTCGGCAGGGCGTTTCTAGCTGGATCAGAAGCATGATGTATCGCGAACACAGGAAGAGAGGATACCTAATCCCACGCGCGGACGACATTCTGCGTCTGAAGGGAACTACTGCGACTGAAGCAATAATCAAAGGCAAGAAGTACAAAGGCGCAATTGTGATCGAGCCGGTTCCAGGTGTTCACTTCGGGGTCTCTGTTCTAGACTTCATGTCGATGTATCCTTCGGTTATCAAGAAGTGGAACCTTGGCTATGAAACGATCTTGTGCAAGCACGAAGAATGCAAGAGTAACACGGTTCCTGACACGACACACTGGGTATGCACCAAGAAGAGATCTCTTGAGAGTATTCTGATTGGGTCCCTTCGAGATCTCAGAGTCAAGTGGTACAAGTCCAAATCGAAGGATAGAAGCTTGCCGCAACCTCTGAGGAGCTGGTACAGAGTAATCTCCGATGCGCTGAAGGTTGTGCTCAATGCCAGCTACGGCGTATTTGGCAATGAGAACTTTGCACTTTATTGCCCACCTGTTGCGGAGGCGACTGCAGCCATAGGACGCCATGCCATAACTCAGACGATTGAGAAAGCCAAATCCCTCGGCCTTGAGGTATTCTACGGAGACACGGACAGTATCTTCTTGGGCACTCCAAGCACGGAAAAGTTGGAAAGCCTCATCGAATGGTCGAAGACTTACCTAGGAATGGAACTTGAGGTTGACAAAAGCTACCGCTACCTAGCCCTGAGCTCAAGAAAGAAGAACTACCTTGGGGTCTACCCTGACGGGAGCGTCGACATTAAGGGTCTGACTGGAAAGAAGAGGCATGTGCCCGAATTTCTCAAGCAGGCGTTCTACGAGATGATTGATGCTCTGAGCCAAGTTCGATCCGCGGAAGAATTCGAAGCGGCCAAAGAAAAGACCAAGACCATAGTGCGAGCGTGCTACGTGAAACTACGCAACCGGCAATACTCGCTTGAAGATCTAGCATTCACGATAATGATCAGTAGGCCTACAGGAGCCTACACAAAGACTACTCCCCAGCATGTCAAGGCCGCAAAACTACTTGAGGCGAAAGGAATAGAGGTCCGTTCAGGGGATCTCATTGCCTTCGTCAAGGTCAGGGGGGAGCTAGGCGTCAAGCCAATACGACTGAACCCGTCGTGGCAGGAGATAGATCTTGAGAAGTATCTTGAATACATCGAATCCACTTTTGATCAGGTCTTGGATGCCCTGGAGATAGACTTCCACGAATTGGTCGGGGGGACTAGATTGGAGTCATTCTTCTAGGAAACAAAGAACCGAGAGTCTCCCTGTAGAACACGAGGAAATCGAGCTGAATGTAAGATGATGATTATGAGAGCGAGAATAGTCACCGTTGTGGTCCATTTTGGATTCGGAGAGGAAAGAAAAGAGCAGCGATAGAACAATCGTCGGCCTCTGTAGCTGAAGCATCCAGTGACTTGGCGTAATGGAATCCCTGAGAATTGCAGGTGACAGAAATAGAGTAACCTGTCTGCGACAAAGCGCTCGCCTTGTGTCACGATAAGAATAATAGTGAGAAGGCAAGTGTCGCAGACTGTGGGAGAATCTGAACTGATAGCAATCAAGGGCCTAAGAGGTATGCCCCTGATAAGAAGAGGGGACGATATTGGCGGTCGGATAGTGCAGGCCGGAAAGGAAAGTGGAGTGACGATCGAGTCTGGAGATGTGGTCGTCGTGACACAGAAAATAGTGTCGAAAGCAGAAGGTCGCATTGTCAACCTGTCGGCCATGAAACCCTCAACCTTT
The DNA here is from genome assembly GCA_964631575.1 of uncultured Candidatus Bathyarchaeia archaeon. Lineage (GTDB taxonomy): Archaea > Thermoproteota > Bathyarchaeia > 40CM-2-53-6 > JALHTG01 > JALHTG01. The sequence goes on along the minus strand of CAZVYD010000012.1, from coordinate 8,466 downwards.
GCTAATTCGATCGCCCAACAAATGAATCGTGATCCCAGGCATGTCGAAGCCATCCTGCGGGAGACCTCAAGAATTATCCGAATGAGGGATAATCATCTGATAGTTGAGACGAAACACGGATTCGTGTGCGCGAACGCTGGGATTGACAGATCAAACGTAGAGGGCGAAGATCAAGTTTCTCTTCTCCCAGAGGATCCTGACAGGTCAGCTGAGATGATTAGACGGCGGCTGAAAGAGCTTACTGGGGCTGATGTTGCAGTAATCATCTCAGACACCTTCGGTCGGGCATGGAGAATGGGCCACGTTAACTTCGCCATAGGAGTAGCGGGAATGAAACCAATGAGAGACTACCGCGGTGAACCCGACATGTTCAATCACACCTTGCGTGTGACTTTCATGGCTATTGCTGACGAGCTAGCATCAGCCGCGGAACTTGTCATGAACAAACGCGACAGAGTACCAGTGGCGATAATCAAGGGTTATCACTACCCTATGGGAGCCGGCAGCGCAAGAGAAATGGTCCGTCCGATAGAAAAGGATCTCTTTCGATAAGCGTTGAGGAGCGCCAGCTGATAGCTTCCTGCTGCAGCAACAATGCCACATGCTGACGAAGCAGCAAGTGTGTCACCTCCGACCTGACCTGCTAAGATCGTCGATGCCCGGCGTGTGTCGCTTCTATATGCCCAGATATGCTCTCTTTATCGCGTTGTCCTTCAGGAGATCCTTGCCTTTGCCTCTGAGTGTTATGCGTCCGTTCTCCATAACATATGCTACGTCCGTCAACTCAAGTGTCTTCCGAACGTCTTGCTCCACCAACAGAATCGAGACTCCTTCACTGCTTATCATCTTGATGAGTTCGAACATGTCAGATACAAGCTTGGGAGCTAGGCCAAGGGACGGTTCATCAAGCATCAATAGCTTAGGCTTTGACATTAGGCCTCTCGCGATCGCGAGCATCTGTTGCTCTCCTCCACTCAATGTTCCTGTGATCTGCTCCTTTCGTTCTGACAAGACTGGAAAGAGCTTGAAAACCCATTCAAGACTGTCTTCTCTAGCTTTCCTCGCATCAGTCAGGTACGCTCCCATCCGGAGGTTGTCCAGTACAGTGAGCTTTGAGAAGAGCATTCTTCCCTCCGGGACAAGAGAGATGCCCCTGCCCACTATCTGATGAGGTGGTAGCCTATCGATGTTTTCACCAAGAAATTTGATACTGCCTCCCTTCGGATGCAATAGTCCAGCGACGGTTTTCAGTGTGGTGCTCTTACCTGCTCCGTTTGACCCAACAATCGCGGTGATCTGTGACGTTTCGACATCAAAAGAAACCTTCCATAGTACTTGAACATGCTCATAGTAGGCATCCAATCCGTCGACTCTGAGCATGCTATTCTCTCCCCAAATAGGCGTCAATCACGGATTCGTCCTGGGCAATGTCCGCCGGTTTCCCTTCTGCAATCTTCTTGCCGTGATGAAGCACAGCTATCCTATCAGCGACCGGCATAATCAACTTCATGACATGCTCCACAACTAGCAGAGTTACTCCAAGGTCTCGAATGCGTCTGAGTAGACCTGTCACCTGATCGATTTCAACGGGATTGAGTCCAGCGGCAACCTCATCTAACAACACCAGCTTCGGCTCTGTTGCGAGCGCGCAACCCAGTCCCAGTCGCTTTCTGTCCACAGTGGTCAGATTCCTGATTGGGATTTGCTCTTTGTCCGCGAGTTCTACCAGCTCCAGTACGCTAGCGGCTTTCTTCCTTGCTTGCTCGATTGAGTCTAATCTTGCGAGAGCTCCCGTTGTGACGCCCTGTGCGACGGTCATGCTGTGGAATGCCTTAACGATTTGGAAAGTCCGTGCAACGCCTTTTGAGCATATCCGATGAGGGGTGAGTCCAAGAAGGTTCTCGCCTTTGAATTGTATTCGGCCGTAGTCAGGCATGTAAAATCCTGTAACACAGTTGAATAGGGTAGTCTTTCCGGCGCCGTTGGGGCCAATCAGTCCGAATATTTCTCTCTCGTTGACGTCGAGGCCCACCGCATCAAGCGCGACAAGCCCGCCAAAGTGCTTTGTCACGTCTCTAATCTCAAGAAGTGGCAACGAAGATCAGCCTTGATGGATTTCAGGCGAACGCAAGGAGATCGCCCTAAAATACTTCTCAAATAATCCCACTACGCCACTCGGTCGCATAAGTGCAACTCCGACTGTAAGCAAGCCTGCAACGACGTAATCCAATCCTCGGCCACCCACGTAAGCACGGGTCAACTCCATTATTGGTTGGATTATTGCTGCCCCCAGCAGAGGGCCAAGTAAAGTCCCCATTCCTCCCACCACTGGTCCCATAAGAATGTCAGTCGACACATGAACTGCCATGACTGTGTCAGGTGAAACGTACATCACGTATTGTGCGTAGAACGTTCCCCCAAACGCTGTGAGAGCCGCGCTGATCGTCATCGCAAGTAGTTTGTACTTGAACGTATCGATGCCAAGACTCTCCGCCATTTCTTCATCATCCTTTATTGCGGTGAAGTAGTACCCCCACTTCGAGTTTGCAGCTCTCCATTTTGCGTACAATAAGCCAAGAAGCATAAGCAGCATTATGTAGTAGTAGGGGACTCTTGTCGAGTGGAATTGAAAGTCGTAGAGGGAATCACGTACCACAGGTATCAGTAGGCCCCAAGCTCCGCCGAGATCTGCCCAGTTTATGAATGTGACTCTCACGATCTCAGCAAGTGCAATGGTTGCAATCACGAAATAGTGTCCCTTAAGTCCAAGTCTGAAGCAGATCACTCCGACGATCGTTCCGAAACCTGCAGCGATTAAGGCCCCGAGCAGTGCTCCCAGCCACGGCGTGACCCTATATGCAATGTACAACATTGTTGATGTGTATGCACCTAGACCCATGAACGCTGAATGCCCCCACGACAGTTTTCCAGTATATCCGCAACCAAGGTTCCATGCAGATCCCAGATATGCAAACAACCCTACCATTATCGCCACGTGTAGTAGGAACGGTGTCAAAGCCACTGGCGCTAAGACTGCCGCGAGCAGCACCGCCAAGATCACGTGATTTCTTTGCAAGCCTGAAGCGGCCGGGATGGCGGATCACCTGCTACTTCCGAAAATTCCTTCCGGCTTTAGTGCTAGCACGATTAGGAAAACAGCCTGATAAATGGCCTCCTTCCAAGAGGCGCCTAAGGCAAATGCCCCTACTCCTTCAGCGAGGCCTATTGTGAGGCCTCCTGCTATCGACGCGAGTAGGTTTCCGCATCCTCCTACCACTACCACTACGAACATCTTAAGCAGAAACGCGGTTCCCACCATCGGATAGGCGTAATAGAATGTTGAAGTGAACACGCCCGCTACGCCCGCGCAGGCTACACCTATCCCAAATACAAGGGCGTAGACTCGCTTAACATCTATCCCCATGAGCGAGGCGGCTTCCCTACTTTCACTAGTTGCACGTATCGCCACCCCGAGGTCAGTCTTCCTCAGGAAGGCATATAGACTCACCACAACCACCAGCGAACCTGCGAACGAGACGAGACGTGGAAGGCTAATGTAGAGGTCTGCAATTCTGAGTACACCCTCTGTATATGGAGTCAGTATCATCCTGTAGTCCTCTTTCCAGAACAACAGCGCTAGGTTCTGGATGACATATCCCAAACCGATAGTTGCTACCGCTTGGATGAATAGAGGTGCTCCGAGCAACCTATCGATAATCCATTTCTGGACAAGTATCCCGACTGCGAAAAAAAGGGGGATATTGATGGCAAGTGTCAGTAGAGGGTGGATTCCGCCGAGGGCGAATGACCAATACGCTACATACATTGCAACCATCATCATGTCCGCTTGTGCGCAGTTTATTACGTCCATGACTCCATAGATCAGGTTGAAGCCGGCAGCGACGAGAGCGTATACCCCTCCTAACAGGAGGGACGACGCTACGACCTGTATCATCAGCTGAAGGTCCGTCATTGATCGTTTCGCACGCCCGTTATTTGGTCCACTTTACGCCCATGGTGCCTTAGCAGGTAAGACATAGGCTGCAGTCGCTATGTCAAATGGCCAAATGGTTCTCCATTGTCCATCTATAAGCTGCACTATTATCCCTAGCCCTAGGATGTTCTGCCCGGTCTCGTCGAACTTGATTCCCTTCCAAGGCATAGGGACCTTAGCTTCTGACCAATTCGTGGCGGCGAGCGCCTTCTTGATGTCATCCGGCTTTAGTGATCCAGCTCTCTCCAATATGTCGACTAGCAGCGACGCAGCTGTGTAGGATCTAGCCATGGTGCCATCCATGTCATATCCGTATTTCGATTTGAAGGCGTCGTTTGCTTTCTTTATGGAATCTTTCTTCGGGCCGAGATCTGCTGAGAAGACTTCGCGGCTGAACACGTAGTATGCGTCCTTTCCTAGGGTTTTCAAGTAGTCAGGGTGTATGTGACCTGCGTCATTCGCGATCCAGAGCTTCGGCCAGTATCCTAGGGTCTTGAATGTTCTGGTAAAGAGCAAGGCGTCAGAAAGGTATGATGCCTGCATTAGGACATCGTGCTCCGTGGCTTTAAGCTTCAGGACCTCAGATGACAGGTCAACGGCAGATGCGGGGTAGGCCATCTCAAGCGCTATCTCAAAGCCGAGCGTTGGAGCATAGTCCTTGATTACCTTTGCAGAATCTATGCCCCAGAGCGTGTTCTCGTATACGATCGCGATTCTCTTGAAGGATCTTCCTTCCTTCTTCTCGAGATCTTTCGTGAAGTCTACCATGTTCTTTACAAGAAGCTGATCGTGTGGAGTTGTTCTGAAGAACCATTTGAATCCACGCGTATGAAGAGCAGGAGATGTTGAGTCCGGGTTGAGGAATGGTATTCCGTACCTTTCAGCAACTTCGCTTGTCGTTGCTGTTACCGCGCTTCCATACGAGCCTACTAGGATGTGCGCCTTCGCTTCGGTTATTAGCCTTTCAGCTTCAGCGGCTCCAGTCTTGGGATCTGCTTTTGTATCTCCTATAAGAAGCTCTATTTTCATGCCTCCCAGAGACTTTATTCCTCCAGCAGCATTAGCTTGATCCACCACCAGAGTGAACGCGTTGACTTGGTCCTTTCCAATCAGCGCTTGGGCACCTGTAGTCGGCCACACTAGGCCAACCTTGATCGTGGATGGAGTTACAAGAGTTGGTATGACATAGCCAACAGAGATTCCGACTACCACAACAATGATCACAGCGGCGACAAGTCCGTATCTTACCTTCTTAGAAGCAAGAGACATTTTCTTCCCCCGCTTGATTTAGTATACGCATTACGTATAACAGCCTTTCTATCAGCACTTGAATGTTGGCCGTAAGCACTCATTTCCTCCTCCGAAAGAAGGAGGAAAGAACAGTTAAGACATATCTAGCGCTGGACTCCTTGATATACAAGGCTCAGAAAGTTAATTGGTCACTCAACACAATGCTAATTCAGAAGCCGGACATGTACAGAATAGGTTTGATCCTCCCCTCTTCGAACACCACGATGGAACCTGAGTTCAACCGCATAGTTTCAACACGTGCAACTGTTCATTCAGCGCGCATCCGGCTCAGGCAGGTGACCAGTTCTGAGCTTGAAGCGATGGAGAGAGAAACGGAGTGTGCGGCTGTGCAGCTATCTGACTCGAATGTCGATATCATATGCTACGGGTGTACAAGCGGTAGCCTGTTCAGAGGACTTGGCCATGACAAGGAAATAGTCCGAAGAATTGAGAAAGAAACACAGATCCCCGCTGTGGCCACGGCAGGAGCTGTGGTTGAAGCGCTTAGAACACTCGGGATTGAGAAAGTGTCGGTGGCAACTCCTTACACAAAGGAGATCGAGATTCTCGAAGATAGGTTTCTTCGAGACAACGATTTCGAGGTTGTCAACATCGACAGCCTAGGTTTAGCCAGAAACTTGGACATAGGCCTACAAGAGCCTCACATTGCCTACGCACTGGCAAAGAAGGTTTGCACAAGTGCCTCAGATGGAGTATTCATAAGTTGCACGAACTTCAGGACAGTTGAAGTAATCGAAAGGCTAGAAACCGAACTGGGCAAGCCGATCATATCCAGCAACACTGCGACCGCCTGGAAATCCTTGCGCCTACTGGGTGTTACAGACAGTTTGCCGGGCTATGGCAAGCTCTTACTATCAGACTAAACCTCCCCAAACCCAATATGCGCTTGGCGCAGAAGGTCACTGTGGCCATTGATTAAGGCAGGATGTTGTGGCTTCAGACTTAAAGGAGGAGCCAAGGCCTACTACAAGTCCTTTGACCTAGTCGAGCTCCAGTCAACGTTCTACAAGTTGCCCAGAATTGAGACAGCACGGAGATGGCAGAGAGAAGCGCCTCAAGGCTTTGAGTTTGTTGTGAAGGCCTGGCAAGCAATGACTCATCCGTCTTCAGGCCCTACATGGAAGCGCGGCGGAGTGATCCCAGGTATGAAAGAGAGAAGACAATACGGCCATCTGAAGCCTACCGACAAGAACTTTGATGCGTGGGAAAGGACACTGGAAATATGTAAGCAGCTCAATGCAAAGATTTGCGTGATTCAATGTCCGCCTTCGTTCACTCTCAACAGGGAAAGCATAGCCAACATGAAGAGATTCTTCGTCAGGATTCGGAGAGATGGACTGACCCTCGCTTGGGAGCCTCGTCATCAGAGCTGGCATGACAATCCGGAAGTTGTCAGAAGCCTGTGCATTGAACTCCAACTTGTCCACGTAGTGGATATCCTCAAAAGAGATCCTCAGTCAACCGGAGATGTCACTTACATAAGGCTTCACGGGCTGCCTGCAGAGTTAAGCTATGGATATTCCTACACTGAGGCGGATCTAAAGCTTCTACTTCGGAAGGCAACGGGCCTAGACGCAGAGAGGACATATCTTCTGTTCAACAATGTAACCATGGTCAGAGATTGCCTTCGATTCAAGGAATATCTAAGTGATTGTCAGCGCGATAAGTAATGGTGTTTCTTCTCAAGGTCAAACTCGAGTGATTACTGGAATATCCTAGCAGATCTTGATTGCCAATGTCCCGTCAGTTAGCATGAAGGGGGCACTCTTTCTATGGGCCTTTCAACGCGATACTTTATCTCTATCATACGCGACACTGAAGGGTTAATATCAAAGAGCTAACATCACGGTGAGACCTCGAATGGGTGGACTACCAGATATTGCCAAGCCTCCGATTCCAGTCCGCGTAAGGGACCTTCTGAACTTTGCAAGGCTGGGCCTGGCGCTCAGTGAAGGATCACAGATCCTTTGGCACATACCGTTCGGAGGAAGACACATCCTAGCGCTCTTCACCGCCTACATGTACTGGAATGGCGACCTTCCACTCTTGGCCTACATCAATACTGATCAGCGACCAAGGCCATTCCTTGCATACAAGAGCGATTCACCGAAAGGTGAAGAGGTGATCTTCTGTGATGATGTTGACGATACAAGGTACAAGTATGGATCCTTCATAGAGGTCAAGAAGATACCAAAAGCTTTCGAGGATTCCCTTAAGGGCGAATATCCGTCTCCAGCAGAACCATTGCTTACTGAGGTTGAGAACTTGAATTCAATAGTCAGAATTCTCTTGCCCCTTTCGTTTAGAGAGGGTACAATATTCCCTCTCTGGCAGTTCAAACGAAACAGGAAGTACATACTGGGAACTTGCATCCCCTTCGAACACTACTACGAAGCAGACGCACTGCCAGTATTCTTCTACACAATTAGAGAAGAGTCCGTAAGCGCTTCGTTCATCAAGTATGCAGCCTCACGTCCCGCGGGAGAGAAGCTAGAATTCTCGAACAACACCTCAGACGCCAAGTACTTCTACGTCAAGATAGTCGACATTGAGGACCTGCCTATCGTTCCGAGAGACGAATCTATGATCAAGTGAGGATCAGGGTATCGTATCATCCAATCGAAGCGTTTGCCAGAGGCCTGATAACTCTCTGTCACAGTCAACGTGACGGCGGTCATTCAGATCTTTGTCTGGAAGTTGCGTCTCGTTGGAGGCGTCACCCGAAGACGCCAAGAAAGAAACATTAGTTAGTCGGCGTCAGATTTCCAAAGTTCTTTTTTCAACAGATCCCTGACAGCAGCCCGGATAGCTGCGCTCCTATTCTGATACATACCGGCCTTAACAAGTTCATCGAGACCATCCAAGATCGCCTCCGGAAGCTTAACCGTTACCAGCTTCATAGAAGTGCCTCGCAGGATCAGAAAGCCAACATCGTCCTCCGAGTGATAAGACAGTTTGCAACATGTTCATGTAAAAGCCACCGTTGGAAATTGTCCTCCAGATATGAAAACGAGTCTCAGCTTCTAAACCTAAACCGGAAGATCATGAAGCGAGGACATGATGAATATTTCGAGACAGGCCCGAGTCTAGACAGAAGACTGAACACTCCATGGCTCATTTCCAGCAGGCCAACGGGAGAGGGACCAATGCAAAACAGTTTT
>CAZVYD010000011.1:0-30878 GCA_964631575.1 uncultured Candidatus Bathyarchaeia archaeon | reverse complement strand
TCTTTCTCGCCTTCAAGTACTCCATCATCTCTCTGACAGAGATATCAGAATCCATCGCAGCTCTCTCCAACGTTAGCCTACCTTCAGCATACAGCCTAGCCGCGTACTCCTTCTTCCAGTTCGTAACCGCTCTGTAGAGCAGCTTCCGGAGAACCGTGGAGCGGTCAGACTGCTCCACGCTCTCAATCTTCTTCAAGTCGGATACTAGGCTTTTGGGCAGCCTTGCCGCAACCAGTTCTTCCCTCTTCATTTCTTCACCTCCTTCGCTCTTCGAATGATTTCTGTTACCACGTCAGTTGAGATCCACATGATCCTAGTCAGCTTCGCTAGATCGTCAACCAGCTCATCATAGCTGATCATCCTCTTGACAAAGGCTTCATAAAGAACCATGATCGTGCTCGTATAGTGCAGATTCCAGCTCTTTGCTATGGCTCTCGCCTCTTTGTCATCCAACACAGCCAACGCGTTCCTGCGTTTAGCCAGCACCAGCGCCTCGGCCTCGCCCATACCTATTCTCGCCTCATCCGTCAAGCTTCTCGTTTGCTGCATCTCTTCTCGATTCAAGGTGACGAGTTGAATCCAACCCTGACTGACCCCCTTCTCTATCTCCAGCACGTCCTCTGCTCCTGCTTCCTTTCCCCTATCGATGCATTCCACCTTGACCGAGGGAGGCATGAGCACAGTCCCATACAACTCCTTCAGCAACTGCAAGCGCCTGACTCTTGCCAAGACGATTACCGGCGATGCATTCGTAACCACTGGCATAGCAGAATACTGCAGCCAAGAGCATAAATAGTTAACGTTTGATAAACATGTTAACAACGCCAGTTCTGCAGGCGCTACGTCTGAAATACGTGGGCCCCGCGATAGATCCGCGTGAAGGGTCATCCATATTTGCCAATAGAATGCATAGCAAGGCCATCCGGTCCAGCAGCCAAAGGGGAAACCAGCGGTCTCTACCTTCCATCCATAATGCTTCTAGCGCGATTGAGGACAGCTTGGACGCAAAGCCACAATGCCTCAGAGCTGTAGGCGAATAGGCACCTGCTCGCAGACATATCCAAGCAATCGAGGAAAGAAGCGAATACCCACTTCGCATGGGCGCGTATGCATCGTCGTTCGTTCGGTAAAATCGTGTGTGTGCGCACTAGGGATGGTGTTCGCCCCGGGACGTATCGGGGCGCGACATATAGACTCTTATATGCGGAGACAGCGCCATAGGTCGCAAGGCGCTGCAGATTGAGTTCAAGAATGCTTCAGGTTCTTGTTCGCTTCTATGCAGCGTATTATTTTAGCTGGATGTAGCCAGCCGACTCTGCGACTATGAGTCGCAACAGGTGCGGCGTGGCTTCTTGGGTGAAATATTGTGAGAGCGAAAACTAAACAAAGCGGTTCTCGGCTGGTAGTCAAGTTCGGCGGCTCTTCCCTGTCTTCGCCTCGAAAGGTCTCAAGGGTGGTTGGGGCAGTCAGGCGGGCGATACGTGAAGGAACACAGGTCGCGGTGGTTGTTTCCGCGATGGGCCGAATGACAGACGATCTACTTGAAGCATTATCTACGACATGCTCGAACAGGTCAGGTGATCATGCGGATGATGTTCTCTCGATGGGTGAGAGGACGAGCGCCCGGATCTTTCACACCGCTCTCTCTGCGCAAGGTGTAACGTCTAAGTATTTCGACCCGCACGACGACGAGTGGCCGATAGCAACTGACGACAACTTTGGAGACGCCGCCCCTATCCTCTCCATATGTCAACGCCAAATCCGGAGACATGTTCTGCCATGCCTAAAGAAAGGAATTGTTCCAGTGCTGCCAGGGTTTGTTGGAAAAACTGCTGACGGTAAGATCACGACTATGGGCCGTGGAGGCAGCGACATCACAGCTTTCCTGTTAGCGCGGTGCTTGCCCGCCGCCGAGTGTATCCTAGTGACTGACAGCGACGGCTTGATGACTGCTGACCCCAAGCTAGTCAAGGAGGCTCATCCGATCTCTCAGATCTCTGTGCGAGGGCTGATGGGCCTCGCGGATTCAGGAACCAAGTTCCTGAAGACGAAGGCTCTTCGCTTTCTGAACGACTCCTTCAGGGTTAGGATCGCGTCGAATCTGGCGCCGTCTCTACGATCAGGCGGGACCGTCATCAAAGGCTCGTTCCCGGAGGCGATTACAGCCAAGCTTGAAGGCCAAGGCCCAGCCGCGATGATCACGGTAACTGGGCAAGGCATCTCACAGAACCCGAAGATCCTAAAGGAGATACTCTCCAAGGTTACCAAGGAGAGGACAGAGATTCTTGGCTTCTCGGCGAACTCGAACTCGCTGATCATCTACGTTCCTTGGCAACGCAAACCCAGACTTGTAAACGAGATACATCGCTGCGTCCTAGCGCATCAGGAGATGACTGCGATGGCTGTGCGCGACAACCTCTCCCTCATCACGATAGCCGGAGCTGGGTTTGTGGAAACCCCTGGCCTAGTAGCATCAGTGTCTGAGCCTCTCAAGGAGGCTTCCTTGAACATCTACGGGATCTTCACGATCGCCTCTTCAATCGTTGTGGCAGTGGACTGGATGGAGAGAGAGAAAGCCCTGCGCCTCGTGAAGAAGTCGCTGAGGAGGTACGCAGCATGATCAAAGCTGCGATTCTCGGCGCCACCGGCATCGTGGGCCAGCAGTTCGTCGCAGCCTTGGATGGGCATCCATGGTTCCGAGTAGAGAAGCTGCTCACTTCAGCGAGGTCAGCTGGAAAGAAGTATGGTGAGGCTCTGAGAAACGTTCAAACGGGCGCCATGGAATGGTTCTGCGACACTCCTCTCCCAGCTTCAATCGTTGGGACTGTGACAGAGGACTCTTCAGGGTTCGATCCGTCAAGCGTCGATCTTATCTTCTCAGCGTTGGAGTCTGAACAGGCAAGAAGCCTCGAACCCAGCTACGCGAAGCATACGCCGATCGTCAGTACGGCGTCCGCGTTTCGCTACGAGGAAGATGTGCCAATCGTTGTGCCGGGAGTCAACACTGGGCATCTTGAGGCTTTGAAGATTCAGCGAGAGCGAAGAGGCTGGCAGGGCTTCATCGTTCCAATACCCAACTGCACAACGACCGGGCTCACAGTCTCACTGAAGCCGCTTCACGACGACTATCTCGTCGAATCAGTTGTGATGACTTCCATGCAGGCGGTCTCCGGGGCAGGTAGATCCGCTGGGGTTCTGGCTTTGGACATTACTGATAACGTGATTCCATTCATCGCCGGTGAGGAGGAGAAGGTTGAGAGGGAGACCTGCAAGATTCTCGGAGGCTTCCGTGGAACGTTTACGCCTGCCGAGATCAAGATCAGCTGCACCTGCACAAGAGTCAACGTGAGAGAAGGACATACGGAAGCTGTCCACGTCAAGACAAGAAAGAAATGTAGCGTCGAAGATGCGAAGAGCTCTATGCGCCGGTTCAGCAAGTCGCTGGCCGATTCCAATCTTCCAACGGCGCCGCCGGAGCTTCTCCTAGTCAGCGATGATCCTTACAGGCCGCAGCCTAGACTCGACCGCGACACGAACGGCGGAATGACCACGGTCGTCGGAAGGCTACGAGAGGACAAGGTTCTGGGCGGCGTCAAGTACGTACTTGTCTCGCATAACACGAAGATGGGCGCAGCGAAAGGCGCAGTCCTGGTGGCTGAGCTTCTGCACCGGGAAGGATGGTTGAAGGGCAGGTGACCTTGAGATGGATGGCGTAGAGAAGCGTCTCACAAGAATATTCCGGAAGGATCAGAAGACTGTGATCGTTCCGATGGATCACGGCGCGACCTTGGGTCCAGTCGAGGGCTTACACGACATGAATCGCACCGTCGGCGAGCTCTTGAAGGCAAACGTTGATGCATTCGTAATACACAAGGGAATCGCGAGGACAGTTGACACAGGCAGCGCAGGTCTGATAGTGCATCTCTCTGCGAGCACGAAGCATTCCCCTGACACGAACAGGAAGGTTCGCGTCTGCTCTGTCCTTGAGGCGTTGAGACTTGGAGCGGACGCAGTGTCGGTCCACATAAACGTAGGCGCACCCTTCGAGGCGGAGATGCTCACCAAGCTTGGAAACGTCGCGGACGAATGCCATTCGTACGAGTTGCCTCTGTTGGCTATGATGTATCCCAGAGGGCCGAGCATTCAGAATGAGCACGACCGGGATGTCGTGGCGCATGCTGCAAGATTGGGGGCCGAATTAGGCGCAGACATAGTGAAGACGAACTACACGGGAGACATTGAGTCCTTCAAGCAGGTTGTAGCATCATGTCCTGTCCCTCTGATCATCGCTGGTGGGCCGAAGGCGAAGACGGACCATGACATTCTTCAGATGGTTTACGAGGCGAACTTGGCGGGTTGCGCGGGCATCTCCATAGGCCGAAACGTCTTCCAGCATAAAGCTCCAGGGAACATGGCGCGCGCCCTGATCACGATCGTGCATGAAGGCGCCACGGTGGATCAAGCTTTTCGCTTGGTGAGTGAGGGCGAGTGAAGGAGTTCTGGGTGCTCCTTGACCGCTTGGAGGCGAAGCCCTCCGAGTTGGCTTCTAGCCTCACTAAAGCCAATGTCGTCGCTAGCCGGAAACTGTCGAAGAGAGAGATCGAGAAGCTCACAGAAGTCAAAGTGACAGTTGCGTCTCCAGCAGAGGACTCTGACATACAGCTTGTGGCCGACAACGAACCATTGCGACGGGACCTCAAGGCGAACAGGCCAACGGCAGCTTTTGTGGAAGTTGCCTCGGGCGGAGACGAGGAGAAGGTGTTGAACGCCTTCGCTCATGGTGCCGACTACGTCATAGTTCGATGCGCCGACTGGAAGATAATACCGCTTGAGAACCTAATCTCGAAGGCTAGGATGAAGGGAAGGCTCCTCATGGAAGTAAGCGATCACATCCAAGCGCAGTTGGCTCTGGAGACCTTGGAGCTAGGATCAGATGGTGTCGTCCTGAATACTCCTCTTCTAGATGAGGTGCAGAAGACAAGTGAAGTGTTGTGCAGTGGGCTGATGGAGTTGGACCTTGTCGAGGCAGAGGTGACCGGGAAGAAAGAGGTCGGCCTAGGTGCCCGGGCATGCGTGGACACCACTGACCTGATGACGCCGGGAGAGGGGCTTCTGGTTGGTTGTCAGTCAAGCGCGCTATTCCTCGTTGAAGCGGAAGTTGAGGAGAACCCGTACATCTCGAGCCGGCCTTTCAGGGTGAACGCCGGACCAGTCTCGCTATACATCCTCTCCTCTAAAGACAAGACCAACTACCTGTCGGAGCTTGAAGCAGGACACCCGGTTCTCATCGTTAACCGAGAAGGCGGGATGAGACCAAGCTGTGTTGGAAGGATCAAGATAGAACGGCGCCCCCTAATGCTCGTTGAGGCGAAGTGGCTCGGCAGGAAGATAAGCACCATTCTCCAGAACGCTGAAACGATCCGATTGGTGACAAGGGATGGCTCCAGATCCATCACGGAGCTAGAGCCCGGCAATAAGGTTCTAGTTCGCGTCGAGCAGGGCGGAAGGCACTTTGGAACATTGGTCGCAGAGGAGTCGATCGTCGAGAGATGAGGCCGAAGATCGCCGTCTCCATTCCGGCCCGCACCGTCAGTGAAGCATCAAGAATGGTGCGTAAAGCGAGACGGTTAGGCGCCGACCTCGCAGAGATACGACTCGACTACCTCAACGGAGACGAGCCCATTGAGAAACTAGCTAGGATTGAGACGTCTCCTCTGATAGCTACATTTCTTTCGAGCAGGAACCTCGGTGCCCGAAGAACGAAGGAAGCGGAACGCGTCGAGGCGCTGATCGCCGCGGCGGAGGCGGGCTTCGGCTACGTCGATGTTGAAGTGGAGACAAGGAATCTGCGCTCTGTGATCGATAGGCTACGAAAGGCAGGAGCAAAGACCATCGTATCTCGTCATGACTTCACAGGAACCCCCTCTGACGATGAGTTGAGGAAAGCCCTGCAGCTCTGTCGGGGTTCCGGTGCGTCACTGTCCAAACTTGTCACGACAGTGAGGAGCCTAGAAGACAACCTCCGTCTCCTCGCGCTTACTCGGGAGGCAAGCAGAAAGAGCGGCTTGGTCTGTTTCGGGATGGGTGCGTCAGGCGTCTCAAGCCGCCTCCTCTCGCCCATCTATGGAGCTGTATTCACCTTTGCGTCGCTGGATGAAAGCACAACGGTGGCTCCGGGCCAGATCCCAGTCTCAAGGATGCGGCGAATCTATGCGGAGATGGGGTATCAATAGTTGCTTGTCACTGGCAAGACCCGCGTGTACGGAATCATAGGTGATCCGATAGAACACTCGCTGAGCCCGGTGATGCATAACGCAGCGTTCAGGGAGCTTGGAATCGACTCCGTATACGTTCCATTCAGAGTTCCGTCCCGTTCTCTTGGAAATGCTGTCCAAGGGCTACGATCTCAAGGCGTCTCAGGCTTCAATGTTACAGTTCCACACAAGATCGAGATATTGAAGTATCTTCAGAGGTTAGATCCACTTGCTCAGCGCATCGGTGCAGTCAACACCGTACAGAACGTCAACGGAAAGCTTGTCGGCTACAACACGGACGCGACAGGAGCAGTTGAAGCTCTGAGACAGAACGGTGTCAGCTTGGGCTCCTCCGCCTTCACGATTCTGGGAGCCGGTGGAGCTGCAAGAGCAATTGTATTTGCTCTGGCTAAGATTTCTCGTAGGATCGTGGTTTTGAACAGAACTCTTGAGAGAGCGCAGAGTCTCAAGCGAGAGGTCAAGCGAAAGGCACATAGAAGCATCGAGATCGGCCAGTTGACGAGGAAGAGTTTGACAAAGGCCCTGTTGACAACAGATGTTCTTGCGAATGCTACCTCGATTGGAATGGGGGACAACCCGGGCTGCTTGCCCATTGAGAAGACAGATTTGAAACGAGACTTGATCGTCTTCGATATTGTCTATGGCGAGCGCGAAACTGACCTCTTACGGAAGGCGAGGCGGGTAGGCTGCAGAACCATCAGCGGTACTGAGATGTTGCTCCATCAAGGGGCGGAGGCGTTCAGGATCTGGACTGGGAGACGAGCGCCTATCGGCTCAATGCGCGACGCTCTTCTAGCGGCGATGGAGGCCAAGGACGATGCATGCTGCTGAGGCTGTGGCACATGGAGCTGCGACAGTCGTGAACGCGATATCAACTGGCAGAGGGGCAGCGATCGGCGTTGACCTCTGGACCAAGGCCAAGGTTGAACTAGATCAGAGTCAAAGTGAAATCACAGCTTTGATACATGGCGAACCGACCGAGAAAACTGACATGATGGCAACGGTCGTTCGTAACGTGCTGAAGCGGCACGGAGTAGGAGGAAGGTTCGGGGCACACGTCGAAACCAGGTCAAACATACCGATCGCTCGCGGAATGAAGAGCAGCAGCGTCGCCGCGAACGCGGTCGCCCTTGCCACGACAGCAGCCCTTGGCAAACAGTTCGGGGACAAAGAGATCCTCGAGGATGCCGTCGAAGCGGCGATCAAGTCCGGCGTGACAATCACCGGGGCGTTCGATGACGCATGCGCCTCATACTATGGCGGACTCATAGTCACAGACAACAAGAAGAGAAGAATCCTCAAGAGGCAGAAGATTTCGAAGGAGTACTCTGTCATATTCCATGTCCCACCTGAGAAGTCGTACACGGCCAACGCGGACCTAGGAGAGTTTCGGAAGTTGGCGCGCATCAGCGAACTTGCCCACAGGATGGCGTTGGACGGGCATTGCTGGGAAGCGTTGACTCTGAACGGTTTGGCTCACTCAGTTGTACTTGGCTGGGAGCCCAAGGTCGCAATCGAGGCGATGGCTTCAGGCGCAGTTGCGGCTGGATTGTCAGGGAAGGGGCCAGCCACAGTAGCCATAGTGAGGACTCCTCAAGTCTCAAATGTTCGATCGGCCATGTCGCAGTTTGAGGGACAGCTCATCGAGGCTAAGCTTAACAACAGTAAGGCGAGGGTTGTTGCCAGACATACCTGAACAGGTCATCATAAGTGGCAGCTCCCAGCTTCAAGGGTCAGTCCACGCACCTCCTTCGAAATCTCACACGCATAGAGCCCTGATAGCCGCGTCTCTGTCCACCGAGAGTTCGAAGATCATGAATCCATCATTGAGTGAAGACGCAACTGCGACGATTGGAGCGATAACAGCGTATGGGGCGAAGGTTGCGTTCCAAGAAGGATCCCTCACAGTCGTAGGCCTGGACCATGTCGAGACACCTGCCGATGTTGTCAATTGCGGAGAATCAGCTTCCACGGCGCGTTTCGTCACACCAATCTTGGCTCATGCTGAAGGAATCTCCATTGTGACTGGCGGGCCATCCCTCAGGGAGAGGCCGATGCAACCCTTACTCGATGCGATGAAGCAGTTAGGCGTCACATGCTATTCAGCCCGAAACAACGGCCACGTTCCACTGGTCTTGTTCGGTCGAACCTACAAGGGAGGCAAGGCCAAAATAGCCGGTGATGTCAGCTCTCAATTCATCTCTGGCCTACTCTTCTCTGCGCCACTTGGATCTCACCCAACACTAATCGAAGTCAATACATCGCTAGAGTCCAAGCCCTACGCGCGCATGACACTTGAGGTACTGAGGCGCCATGGCATAGAGGTTGAGGCAAACGCTGACCTGACACGGTTCACTGTCAATGGAACGCAGACAGCATGCGCACACGATCACGTGATTGAAGGCGACTATTCCTTAGCTGCCTTCATGTTCGCCGCAGCGGCGGTAACCGGCTCTGAGATTCAAGTCTCAGGCCTGAAAACCTCAGGATCCATTCAAGGAGACAGTGAAGCCCTTTCCATTCTGGGCGATATGGGCATTAACATTCAAACCGAGAGAGAGTCTGTACAGGTTCAGCCAAGACAGCTTCGAGCAACTGAGATAGACGCTACTGATCACCCCGATCTCGTTCCTCCTTTAGCCGTGATAGCATGTCATGCCCAAGGAACGACCAAGATCACCAACGCGGAGAGGTTGAGAGTGAAGGAATCCAACCGGCTCACTGCGCTTTCAAGTGAGCTCGGAAAGATGGGTGCCAAGGTTCGCGAGACCGAAGACGGACTTGAAATAACTGGCGTGCCTTTCCTCAAGGGAGCCAAGGTGGACTCTCACGGGGACCACCGCGTCGCCATGGCATGCGCTGTCGCAGCGCTCG
Organism: uncultured Candidatus Bathyarchaeia archaeon; assembly: GCA_964631575.1. Lineage (GTDB taxonomy): Archaea > Thermoproteota > Bathyarchaeia > 40CM-2-53-6 > JALHTG01 > JALHTG01. Next base: position 21,729 of record CAZVYD010000011.1, on the reverse strand, counting down.
CCGCTAAAGGCACGACTACACTGGATGGAGCGCCTTGTGTCGCCAAGTCTTATCCGCGCTTCTTTGAGGATCTGAAGAGTCTCGGAGGCGATATCTCTGGCAGGGAATAGCCTAGGAAAAGAGTTCACAGTAACGCTCTTCGGCGAAAGCCACGGCAAATGCGTAGGCGTTGTTGTCGACGGTTGCCCTGCTGGGCTTGAGTTCAGCGAGATCAACGTGCAACCTGAGTTGGATAGACGGATTCCGAGGCGTCCGGGCATTACGTCGACAAGGATCGAGGAGGACAAGGCAGAGATTCTGTCTGGAACGTTCCAAGGCAGGACGACAGGAGCGCCGATCACCATGATCGTCCAGAACAAGGATGTCGATCCGCAACCTTACGAGCGTTTCAGAGACATCCCTAGGCCAGGGCACGCAGATTACCCAGCCAGAGTGCGATACGGTGGGTTCAACGACTACAGAGGCGGAGGGCGCTTCTCAGGCAGAATGACTGTTGCCCTAGTGATGGCGGGCGCGATCGCAAAGAAGCTACTTGCAAGCATCGGGATTGAGATCTTGGCTTATGCTCTATCGATAGGGAACGTGTCCTCTGAGAAGGATCCTGCTCGTGAAGAGCTACGCAGAGTAGTGTATACCACTTCTGTGAGGTGTGGGGACCGCGAGGCTGCTCCATTAATGGAGAAGGCAATTCTGGAGGCCGCTGAGGTTGGCGACAGTTTAGGCGGGATAGTTAGGGCCATAGCCTATGATGTGCCACCGGGCATCGGGGAGCCCCTCTTCGACTCTCTCGACTCGGAACTTGCCAAGGCTCTCTTCAACATTCCAGCAGTCAAAGGAGTTGAGTTCGGATCAGGTTTTGATGCCGCGCGATCAAGAGGCTCACTGAACAACGATCCGCTTGTCGTCAAGGACGGCAAGGTTCAATTCGAAACGAACAGGGCCGGAGGTGTTCTTGGAGGCCTCTCGACTGGGAGAGAGATTGTGCTTCAAGTAGCGTTCAAGCCCACTCCATCTATCAGAAGAAAACAGAGTAGTGTGAATGTCGTGTCTATGGAAGAGACGGAGCTGGAATTAACTGGAAGACATGATCCCTGCGTCGTACCGAAGGCCGTTCCGGTCGTCGAAGCAGTCGTATCGATAGTACTTGCCGACTTCATGATTCGCTCAGGAAGGATACCCAAGATCTTGGAGTGACCTGAATGGATAAGGCAGAGAAGATACGCGAAAAGATCGACATTGTCGATAAGCGAATAATAGACGCCTTGGCTGAGAGGGTGCTCCTCACCAGAGAAATCGGCGAATACAAGAAGAAGCGAGGTTTGCCTATCATCGATGTAACAAGAGAGAACGCGGTTCTTCAAAGAATCGGCGATGAGGCTGCTCGAAAATCCCTTCCGAGAGAACTGGTTGACGCTGTGTACAGGGAGATCGTACGCCTCTCTCGAAACGTGCAGATGGACGAAACGAAAGTTGCGTTTCTTGGGCCTCGCGGAACTTTCTGCGAGCAAGCTGCCCGCGAGCATTTTCGAGACATGAACACGACATTCGATCAACGGCCGAGCATAGCCGACGTATTCAGATCAGTAGAAGCCAGAGAAGCAGACAGCGGGGTAGTTCCCATAGAGAACTCGAATGAGGGATCGGTTGTAGCAACTTTAGATCTGCTCGGCGAATCGGACCTTAGGATCTCCGGGGAGATCACGTTGCGTGTCAAACACAACCTGATAGCTAAGCCGAACACAGAGTTGGAGAAGATCCTGAAGGTTGCGTCACATCCTCAGGCTCTTGCCCAATGCCGCCGATACCTCAAAGAAAATCTGTCCTCTGCCGAACTTGTAGAGACAAGTAGTACGGCGGCTGCTGTCAAGTTGGCGAGTGAGACCGACGGAATTGCAGCGATCGGCACAGAGCTGGCCGCGCAGCTCTACGGAATGAGAGTCCTTGCCTCCGGCATCGAAGATAATCGTGAGAATCTCACCCGGTTCTTCGTGCTAAGCCAAGATGATCATGAGCCGACCGGCAAAGACAGAACTTCAGTGCTATTCTCCGCGAGGCATCGCCCAGGATCGCTGCACGAGGCGCTTGGCGTCTTGTCCAGTAGAAGGATCAACCTCACAAAGATAGAGTCAAGGCCTGCACGCGGCAAGCCGTGGGAGTACGTCTTCTTCTGCGATTTTGAAGGACATAGGAAGGACCTGAAATGCCAGAAGGCTTTAGAAGAACTGCAGCGAAAAACGATTCACCTGAAGATTCTCGGCTCTTACCCAAGAGCACAATAGCCATAATCGGCGGCACTGGACAAATGGGCCGCCTACTTGCAGGACTATTCAGGAAGGAGAAACACCGCGTCATCATATGCGGCCGCGACGAAGACAAGGCCAAACGAGTAGCCCAGAGATTGCACGTACACGCCGGACCTATCGCTGATGTTGCAAACGCGAATATCGTCATTGTATCCGTTCCGATCGAAAACACGGTTGACACTTGTTCAGATGTTTTGCAACGCATGATGGGTGGCTCTCTTCTGGTAGAGATCTCCTCAGTCAAAACCGGCGTGATCGACAGGATAGCGGATCTTGTTCCCCCTCAGATCGAGTATCTGAGTCTTCATCCACTTTTCGGCCCATCCGTGAGAGAGTTTGAGGGGCAGAACATGATTGCCATTCCTGTGAGACAGGCCGGGCTATCGAACCGCATGATTGCGTCTCTTCGTCACATGGGGCTTGCTGTCGAGATCTCCTCCGCAGAGGAGCATGACAAGATTATGGCCACACTCCAAGTGATTCACCACTACGCGTACCTAGTGATGGCAGTTGAGCTAGCGAAGATTGCAGGGACAACCAGCAACTTCACAAGGTACCTTACGCATTCGCTGAAGAGAACCTTGGCCTATATCAGATCGCTAAACGCGATTCGGGAGACCGTCTTCTCGATACAGAAACTCAACCCGTACGGGCTTCAAGCTAGAAGAGAGTTTGCCTTGTCTGCACACAGAATGATCCGCATGGACAACGAAGTGACCTCTGAGGTGGAACAGGCGATACGAGTGCTTGAACATTCGGTTAGGCCTAGAAGACGCACTAAAGCCATGAAAGATCCGGGAATCTCCGAAGGACCATAGAGATGAACATCATGTCCAGCCGCACCGAGTCTCTATCTTTCAATAGACCTGACTGGTTGAGTGATTCTAACGCAGTCCTGAGAATGGCAACCAAAAAGCTATGACATCAAGAACAACATGAGAAGCAATCAGCACGGGCAAGTTTCGTTCTCTAACATAGTGTCCCCCAGCTATCGTCCCGAACAGGAAAGTCACTACTAGTTTGTCAGGTATCAGGAATCCGTGAATGAAGGCAAGGTTTCTTTCTGCGGCCCTATTCAAGCGATGAAAAGTCATAACTACTGATGGGAACCAGATTACTCTACGGGGGTTACAACCATAGTTTAACCCCTAGGCTCCGAGGTGGGGAGCTATACAAGTACCAATACGAAGAAGGAGGAAGATGAGAAAATGCCTGTGTATGTAGTTCTCGGCAGATACACCCAGAAAGGTATCGAGAACATGAAGGCTTCACCGGAGCGGTTAGAGGCAGCTAGAAAAGTCGCGAGGTCGGTTGGAGGAGAGATCAAGGAGTTCTATTATACCATGGGGCGGTACGATTTCGTTGCGATATGTGAAGCTCCGAATGATGAGGCAATGACGAAGTCTCTGCTTATTATCAGCGGTGTAGGAGCGGTCAGAACAGAAACATTGCCAGCCATCCCGGCTGACAAAGCTGCGGAGATACTCAAGGGGCTGCCGTGACAAAGCAGTTCAATGTCCCACACGCACGCAAAACCATTCTTGCTCTCCTATGAATAACCCGCCCCTATTTCCTGTCTGTCCTACCGCACCGTCTCAGATCGAGGGAACACTGAGCTTCGAGAGAGAGGATCTCTTGGTGGGCACACACACAATTTACTGAACTAATTCGTGTTTCTGTTTCCTTGGTCATTGAAGTTGATGACCATCATCGTTGTCTTCAGTTGAAGAGGAAAGGTTCTTCTTCTCTAGACTAGACTCACTCAATGGTATGTGGATTTGACTAGGCCTGAATGGCAGAAGAAACGGAAGAGAATGGCCACCAAGATGGGCAAAAAGAGCGGCAGGGTAAGGTAAGAAAGACAATCTTCAAGAGTACGTGGCATCTCTGCTTCATAGAAGGTTGTTTATTTGACAGATGTATTGTCCGGCAACAGACTCGTTGAGAAGGCGTTTACCTACTTGACTTCTGTGACTAAGGAGTGTCGAAAGGCTTTGACGGAGCAGTTTGAGCAAGAGCATAAGGGCATACCTTTCGGATCCGTTGAGGGAGTCATGAGGCAGGGGATCGAGTCATGGTTTGCTAGAAGAGACTCGAACATAAAGCTGAGTCATGAGACGAGCCTCAACGGGAGACTGGGCGAGATACTCGTGACTTATTCAGGCTCGATGAAAGGTGCGCACTTCAAGCTCCATGTTGACGGTGTCTTCACGTTGGCCGGCTCTTCCAGTGAAGCGTCTTCCTACCTGAAGAACCTGAATGTGCACGTTGACAAAAGAGATTTCACAAGATAGACAAATCAGATCTAGACACTGTGTCATTGAGGAGAGGGTTTTCAGACGGTTCCTCCTCTGACTGCAATTACGCAGGCAGTATGCTAGGGCATGTGACAATCCTCAATCTTTCTGCGTTCAGTCATGTCAGCTAAGTCGATATGTGGGTTCACGACACGTATGTTTTTAAACAGGCTAATGGCCCTTGTTGCGGTAGGCCAAGAAGGAGAGTAGCAAGAATGGGGTATCGCGTTTGGACAGACTTTGAAGGAGACAGTTCCAAGAGCGCCTCGTTCAGTCCGGCTTGAAGAACTCCCCTACAGCACCAGCCCGCTAAGCATTTTTGAGAAACTAGAAGAAGACTGTGAATGGATATTTCTTCTAGAATCTGTCGAGGGCCCCGAACGACTGGCGAAATTCTCATTCATAGGGTTCAATCCTCGTCTCGTAATCTCAGTAAAAGATCGCCGTGCGAAGACCTATGATAGAACATCTGGCAGAGAAGAAATTCAAGACACCAACGATCCCTTAGATATCATACGGAAAGAGGTTCTAAGGAATCAACTGCCTCTCGACCGGTTTCGTCTGATCGGAGGCGCCGTCGGTTACATCTCCTATGACACGACAAGGTACTATGAGAACCTTCCTAACACTACCACCGATGAGCTAGGATTTCCAGATGTCGAAATGGCACTCTTCGATGATGGAATAGTCTTCGACCATGTAAACAAGGAAGCACACTACTATTCACTCGGCGGGAATCGACTAGAAGAGATAGAAAGCAGAACTCGAGGTGCTAGTGTCGATCGAGAACCTCTGAAATACACTACCCCGATATCGAACACTTCCAAAGAGGATTATGAAGAGTCCGTTTCAAAAGCCAAGGAGTACATCCTCTCTGGAGACATTTTCCAAGTAGTTCTTTCGAAGCGCTACAGTTTCGACTTCAACGGTAGTCTACTTCACTTCTATCGAGCGCTAAGAAACATCAACCCGTCGCCGTACATGTACTTCCTCAAGATGGGGGAAAGACAGGTGATCGGTTCGAGCCCAGAGATGCTGGTAAGGGTTGAACGCGGCGCTGTGGAAACCTACCCCATAGCAGGCACTAGGCCCAGAACGGACGACCCGGAGAGGAACCGGCACTTGGCTGAAGAGTTGCTTTCTGATCCAAAAGAGAGGGCTGAACATGTGATGCTCGTAGACTTGGCGAGAAACGATGTTGGAAGAATAGCTGAGTTCGCATCGGTGCAGGTTCCTGAGTTCATGACCGTCCACGAGTACAGTCACGTACAACACATCGTCACAAAGGTCGTAGGGAAGCTGCGTTCAGATACAGACTGTTTTGACGCGCTTAGAGCCATGCTTCCCGCCGGAACCGTTTCAGGAGCACCCAAGGTTAGAGCCATGGAGATCATTGAAGAGCTTGAGCCTGCGAGACGTGGACCTTACGCAGGAGCCGTGGGATACTTCTCATACAACGGGAACGCAGATTTCGCAATCACAATTAGGACTCTGACGGCGAATGGCAACAGGGCCGCCATTCAAGTGGGTGCGGGGATAGTGGCTGACTCAGACCCTGAGAGTGAGTGGTTTGAGACAGAGCATAAAGGCGCTGCTCTGATGAAGGCACTTACTCAGGCAGGTGAAAAGATCTGAAAGTTCTCATCATAGACAACTATGACTCATTCGTCTACAACATTACGCAGTACATCGGTGAACTGGGTGCAACACCGGTTGTCTATAGGAACGACGGAATAGCTCTAGAGGAAGCCAAGAAACTCAAGCCGGACAGGATAGTAATATCCCCAGGGCCTGGAACACCCGTAAACAGACGATTCTTTGGCAACTGTTTGGCTATCCTGCGAGATCTAAGTGTCCGAATTCCAACTCTCGGTGTCTGCCTAGGCCATCAAGGAATAGTGCATGCCTTCGGCGGAGAGATTGTCAACGCGCAGAAGCTAATGCACGGTAAAACCAGCCTGATAAGACACGACGGCAGAGGCATCTTTCGAGCTGTATCAAACCCTCTGGAAGCCACAAGGTATCATTCACTCGTAGCTGGCCTGTTCTCACTACCAGAGTGCCTGAAGCCAACTGCTTACTCGCTTGACGACTGCGAGATCATGGGTGTGCGCCACATCAAGTATCCGATAGAGGGGATACAGTTCCACCCAGAGTCAATCCTGACTCGAGAAGGAAAAAAGATTCTCGGTAACTTCCTAGAAGGAGGCAAGCAAGACGATTAGTGAGATGATCGTGAAGCTCGTTGAGCGCAGAGACCTCACGAGCACAGAAGCAGAAGAGACTATGCGAGAAATCATGGAGGGTCGGGCGAGCAGCGAACAGATCGCCGCGTTCTTAACAGCTCTCAGAATGAAGGGTGAAATCATGGAGGAGATTGCATCGTTCGCAAGGATGATGAGAAAATACTGCCGTCAGATCCATCCAAAAGTCACAGGAACTCTTGTTGACACCTGCGGAACAGGAGGCGATCAGATCAAGACGTTCAATGTCAGCACAATATCTGCCTTCGTCGTAGCGGGCACTGGCATACCTGTCGCGAAACACGGCAACCGCTCCGTGACGAGCCACTGTGGAAGCGCCGACGTTCTGGAAGCTCTGGGCTTAAAACTCGACACGCCACCAGAGATCGTGGAGAAGTCGATAGAGCAGGTTGGAATCGGCTTCATGTTCGCTCCTCTTTTCCACCCAGCAATGAAACACGCGAGCAAACCAAGAAAGGAGATCGGAATAAGAACAGTCTTCAACATTCTTGGGCCGCTCACGAACCCCGCCAACGCGCCAACACAGCTGTTAGGTGTGTACCAAGAATCCTTGACTGAACTCCTAGCAAGAGTTCTCCTGAATCTAGGAATCACCCAAGCAATGGTGGTGCACGGCCTCGACGGTTTGGACGAGATATCAACGATAGGAAAGACCAAGATCGCTTGGCTGAAGGATGAAGAAGTACACAGCCATACGATTGAACCGGAGAATTTCGGGATAGAAAGGACCACGCCGGAGATGCTGCGGGGATCAACGCCGGAGGAGAATGCGATTACAATGTTCAAAATCGTGAGCGACCGCTGCGATCGGAATGATCCCAAAAGAAATATGGTCTTGCTCAACGTAGCCGCCGGAATCGTAGTCGGCGGGAAAGCAGAAAATCTGCAAGAGGGCTTGGCGCTTGCGGCTCGGTCAATAGAAAGCGGAGCAGCCTACGACAAGCTGACTTCACTGATAAAATTCACTAACGGAGATAGGTCGAAGCTTGAGGAGCTAGCGAGAATTGAGTGACTTCTTGGAAACGCTCGCAAAGGATGCAAGACAGACTATTGGCGAAGGCTACTACAATGTCAAGCAAATCCATCCAAATGTGGGCATAGGGCTCAAGGAATCAATTCTCAAATGCAGGAAGAATCCAATAATAGCCGAGATCAAACTTGCGTCACCTGTTAGCGGAACAATCGCTCGGAACATCGATGTTGAAGCCACAGCCTTGATGATGCAGCGTGGCGGGGCAGTAGGTCTATCAATCCTGACAGAACCGAAACATTTCAGAGGAAGAATAGAGTACCTCGTAGCCGCTGGAAAATGCGGCCTACCACGTCTTATGAAAGACATAATCGTTGACCCCATTCAGGTTGAGACCGCGGCCAAGATCGGGGCCGAAGCAATACTGCTGATCGAATCGCTCTATGAGAGAAGCCTGTGCAACGCGACCCTTGAGGAAATGATGAATCTAGCACACAAAGAAGCGATCGAGGTTCTCCTCGAAACCCATACGAAAGAGGAGTTTGAAAGGGCCCTCGACACAGAAGCTGACCTGATCGGAATAAACAATAGGGATCTCGCAAGTCTACGCATAGATCTCCAAGTGACTAGGAATGTTCTGGCTGCGTGCAACTACAAGGGTCACATCGTAGTCAGCGAGAGCGGGATCCGCACCGGGGATCACATTCGATTCCTCAAGGAGAGCGGAGCAAGCGCGTTCCTAGTCGGGTCGTCCATAATGTCTGCGACCGATCCAGAGAAGAAGGTAAAGGAACTCGTGGAGGCATAGGCCTGATGGTGAAGGTAAAGATTTGTGGAGTCACGCGAGAAGAAGATTTATGTGCAGCAGTTCAGGCTGGAGCCGACGCCGTAGGATTCGTTGTGGGAGTGAATGAATCGCCAAGAAATCTCTCGCTTGGAGAAACTAGAAAGCTGATACGCCGATTGCCTAAGAATGTCGACAGCGTGGCTGTGACAATCTTCAACGGACTCGAAAGGATTGTAGAGATCTCCCAGAAACTGGCTCCGAGCTTTATGCAACTGCACGGAATGGCTCCCAGCGTTGTTGGCATGGTGAAGCAGGCGGCTGACACCAAGATAATACTGGCAGTAGACAGCAGAGCACCCGTTACACCTGACAACCTAGTCACGCACTCAGCATCGATTGACGCTCTACTAGTTGACACTTGGGGACCCGGAGGGCTCGGGGGAACAGGTTGCACACATGACTGGAGCCTCAGCAGAAAGATAAGGGATGCAATATATCCAGTGCCCATGATTCTTGCCGGAGGTCTCACACCGGAGAATGTCAGCCATGCTATAAGAGCAGTCAGACCCTACGGGGTAGACGTCTCAACTGGGGTTGAGGCACGTCCGGGCGTCAAGGACCCCGTGAAGATTTCTGAATTTGTGAGGAAAGCAAAGGAGGTTCAGATTTGAACGATCGAGGAAGCCAACCGTTGAATGGGAAATTTGGAAGATATGGAGGACGATTTGTACCTGAAACATTGATGCCTGTTCTCATTGAGCTTGAAGAGTCGTACCTGAAGTTCAAGGATGACTCGGAATTCAAGGGTCAGCTAGACTACTACCTCAAGGAATTTGCCGGGAGGCCGACCCCACTATATTATGCTCGAAATCTCACTGCGAAGTATGGCGGGCCAAGGATCTATCTCAAGAGGGAGGATCTGGCTCACGGGGGAGCTCACAAAATCAACAACACGCTTGGTCAAGCTCTGCTATCCAAGAAGATGGGTAAGATGAGGGTAATAGCGGAGACCGGCGCCGGGCAACATGGCGTGGCCACTGCCATTGCTTGCGCTGCTCTGGGGCTTGAGGCGGAGATCTACATGGGAACTGAGGACATGGAAAGACAGAAGCTCAATGTTTTCCGAATGGGGCTGCTTGGTGCTAAGGTGCATCCCGTGGATTCAGGCTCGAAGACGCTTAAGGACGCGATAAATGAGGCCCTTCGAGACTGGACGGCAAACCCTGAGACAACGTACTATCTGATTGGGTCGGTCGTAGGGCCTCATCCCTACCCAATGATGGTCAGAGATTTTCAAAGCGTGATTGGAAGAGAGATCCGAAAGCAGCTCTTGGAGAAGGAGGGAAAGCTGCCAAGCGCACTCTTTGCGTGTGTCGGAGGAGGAAGCAATGCCATGGGAACGTTTCACCCATTCCTGAATGACGACAATGTGAAGATGTACGGTGTGGAAGCCGGAGGAAGAGGGATCAGAACGGGAAAACACGCGGCAGCGATCTGCGCTGGCTCAGAGGGGATATTGCACGGCATGTTGACGTACCTTCTCCAAGATGCTTACGGCCAGATACTGCCAACCTACAGTGTCTCCGCGGGACTCGACTATCCGGCCGTGGGCCCTGAACATTCCTATTTGCACAGTCTGAAACGTGTCGAGTATGGTACTGCGACCGACAAAGAAGTCCTGGAAGCCTTCTCGGAGCTCTCAGAGACGGAGGGGATAATTCCAGCTCTGGAGTCATGCCATGCGCTGGCATATCTGAAGAAGCTTGCCCCGACGATGAGTAGTGAAGAAATCGTTGTTGTCACAGTCTCTGGAAGAGGCGACAAGGACGTAGAGTCCGTCGCCAAACTTGTGGGGAAGTAGACTTGACCATTATCGAGGAGACTTTCAGAAGCCTTCGTGACAAGGACGAGGCTGCCCTGATCGCATACGTAACCGCTGGCGACCCATCTCCGAAGTACACTCTGAAAATAGTTGATGCCTTGGTTGAGGGCGGCGCAGACATTATTGAGCTTGGCGTCCCATTCTCCGATCCGATAGCAGACGGACCGACGATTCAAGCCGCGACAATCAGAGCCCTAAACGCAGGGACCACACCGCCATTGGTAATGAGAATCGCCAAAGAGATCAGAAGAAAGCGCCAGATTCCTATTGTTCTGTTGACGTACTACAACATATTGCACAGGATGGGTCTACGAAATTTCTTATTCTCAGCCAAGACGTGTGGAGTCGAAGGTTTAGTCATACCGGACCTACCGTTTGAAGAGGCCGCCGAGTACAAGAAGACGGCCCAATCCGTAGGAGTCGACACCATATTCCTTGCGACTCCGTCCACCACCACCGGGAGATTGCATGAAATCCTAGAGTACACTTCTGGTTTTCTTTACATGGTCGCACTTTTCGGCGTGACCGGCGCAAGGAGGAAGCTGCAAGAGTCAACTATAGAGTTGGTTGAGAGAATCCTTCCCCATACGAAGAGTAGGATCCCGCTTGCAGCAGGGTTCGGCATATCGACGCCTGAGCACGTCAAGAAGGTTGTTGCAGCCGGGGCAGATGGAGCAATAGTTGGAAGCGCATTTGTAGACGTAATTGAGCAAAATCGAGAAAACGTGAGCAGGGCGACAGAGAAACTGAGAAAGATGTCGCGCAATTTCAAGATGGCTACCAGACGCTGACGGAAGCTTAAACAACAGACCTACTATTTGCCTATTGTGGGATCCCCGATCACCCATCGATTCTCTACTCAAGGCGACAACATGGAACCCAAGTTCTGCATGCCTAGGGCTTCTGTGGGGGCTCAGGCGGAACGGCGTTGACCCCAACGGCGAATCCTGCAATCGTGGTTAGGGCTGTTACGATGGAGCCTGAGAAGGTTAGATACTTCTCGCCCAGACTTAGGCTGTAGAGGAGCGCAGCTCCCAGAAATGAAACAACCAAGATGTAGAGTGACAGAACCCCCTTATCGATTACAGGCTCATCTACGGCTATAGGCTTAACCGGGATAGCCTTGCTTCCAACCTTCGTTTCCGTTTCCTTGTCCTTCACAGTCACTGCGGCCACCTCTCATTACCAAGCCAACGGATGACCGTTAGGGCATTTCTCCGCTCCTTGGCTGACAGTAGCTCCACAAACAGGACACTTGTAGGTACGTCGGAATGTTCGTACGCTCAAGAGAATCACTCAACACTAGTTAGAGAAGCTTGGTATTTATCGTCTATGGCAACTAGAATAGACGAATCCTGATATCTCTTGACTTATCTCCTGAATGCAAGCTAGGCTACAAGATCTGTGAAGCCATTTCGATGCCGCTTCTTCCTTCTCAAAGGAAGGTCTAAGAGCAGCACATGAATGAGTATTTCATCACGGGACTGCAAGGATGACTTGGTACTGCCCCCAATGTCTAACAGAGTTCTCCGAGTATCAGTCACTGTGCCCATTCTGCAACATAAAACTGAGAAGATCGAGGAGAATAGTCACATAGAAGCAGCCGGGCGGTCATGGTGAGCGAATGTTGATTAGAAATTATCGTCTCTCTGACACGGACAAAATAGTTGATATCTTGAAGCTTAACAAGCAGTATCGTTTTCCAGAGGTTGACGGGCCCGAGGCCATGAAAAGGGTCAAAGCTTGTAGCGCCGCTGTCTTTCTTGTCTACAAAATGGACGGCATGATCGTCGGGGTCGTCAGAGGGAATTACGATGGCTCAAGGGCCGTGATTCATCAGCTTTCAGTTCATCCCGCATACCAAAGGCTTGGCATAGGAACGGCCCTTGTCAAGGCAATTGTCAGCCGGTTTCAGCGAGTGCGCGCGCCCTCAGTGTCAGCAACTGTCACTGAAGAAAGCTTGCCGTTCTGGCAGAAGGTTGGGTTCAGAAGGACAGGGGCCTTTCTTGTGGGCAACTGGCAGCGGTAGACGAGTCGGAAATGATGTGGAGAAATTGCCGACTGACAATCCGGTGACACGCAGAAGGTCCAGTCATCTCAAACGTAGAGAGCGATGCGCCCGTGTTGTCAGCGTCGTACGACCCTCTCCATGAGAATGAAGCCCCCTGACAATCGTTAATTTACTCGCACAGAAGATACTTCCGAAACCTGGCATTTGACGGCAAGAAGAGGAGCCAGAGAGCCATGTCTGCGTGGGAGAAGGCATTGGACAAGTATGGTCTCATGATAGAAGAGAGGCTGTCTTCCTTCATGGAGAAAGAAGTGAAAGGTGCAAGCGACTATCATGACTTCATTGGCAGATCGTACTGCAATTTTCGCGGGTACTTGGCCAGAAGGGGAAAGCGGTTGGCGTCATGCAGCACGCTACTAGTCTACAACGGTTTCAACAAGGAAATTGACGACCGAATTCTACACGTATGTGTCGGTATAGAGCTCTACCGCCACTCTATACTCGTGCATGATGACCTTGTTGACCGCGACGAATTGAGGCGCGGAGACAGCACTATCCACAAGAAATACTCTCAGGAGCATGATACCAGATTTGGAGATGGTTTGGCAGTCTTTGCGGGCAACATTCTATATGCGCTGGCGCTCAAGGCCTTAACCAGTTCAGGCTTCGAACCAAGTAAGGTAGTTCAGGTTCTAGACATGCTCAACGATGCTTTTCGAGCAGTGAACGAAAGCCAAATCTTGGATCTCCTATTCGAGTATGAGAAGCCAGATGTCAATGAATGGTACGTAATGGCTTCAAAGAGAGCTGCATCACTCTTCAAAGCCTCGCTGCTCATAGGTGCCGTGTTAGCCGACGCTTCGGACAAAGATCTTCAGCTGTTGCAAGAGGCAGGTGAGCATATTGGCTACTGCTTTGACATCCAAGACGACATAATCGATACTTTCGCATCCGAGGAGCAGTACGGTAGAAAGCCGGGCGGGGACATATCCAAGCACAAGAAGCCGCTTCACGTTGTCTACGCATACATGATGGCAGATCCGGCGCAGCTGGAAATGATCGAGAGTGCAGCTCATATGGGAATTCTAGAAGATCTGGACAGAACAAGGAAAGTGATATCAGATTGCGGAGCCCTAGAAGCCGCCAAAAGCCGGTCCAGAGAACATGCCGAATCAGCTAAGAAGCTGATCTCAGAAACCAATATGAGCGCTGAAGTCAAGGACTTTTTCATCTCATTTATCGATTACGTCAAGGAGAGCCTCAACTGGTACAAGTAGCTAGATCCGGCGTAATCGATTGAGACAACTGTTCAACAAGACTTCAGACCATCTCGTCGCACCTCTTCGCTGATGATTTCGCATGTGTCTGGTTGAGCTGCAAAGAGATCCGTAAAAGGACTTAAATATAAACAGGGGACAACCCTCAGTCGAAAACCCTTGAGTGAACACCCTTTTGGATGTCGCGCCTTCAGTTCCTCATTGTTTGAGTTCGGCTTTGAATGCGTCGGGACTCGGCGGGTGCTGATACAAAGACGGGCAAATTCAGGGATAGGAAGATGATTCCGGCCTATTTCCTTAGCGCCGTCATCTACGCTAACCTGCTAATGTTGCTCAGCATCGGATTCACATTTGCCTATCTGACAGCCAAGGTTCCCAACTTCGCGCATGGCGCAATAGCTGGAATAGGAATATACGTGTGCCTAACCGTGGTGAGGATTCTTGACCTTGATCCATACGTCTCTGTCCCATTAGCGTTTCTGGTATGTGGCCTTGTTTCAGCTCTCATCTACAGAGGAGTGATTCAAACTTTGAAGAAGCGGGGTGAGTCACTGATATTGCTCTCCATAGCAACGGTAGCCGTTGAAATAATGATATTTGCAGCGATTAACATATATGCCGATTACCTGCGAGGAATCGCGGGCATGTATGCTCGCGTCTTTCTCTTCAGAGACAGAGACGTGAGCATTCTCGGGGTTCCTGGAGTTTTCTTTGTCTCAACAGTGCTCACTATCGGGATGGTTGCTACGCTTCATCTATTGTTAACGAAGACGAAGTTCGGTATCGCGACGAGGGCTGTAGTCGAAAACGCCGATTTAGCGGTCACACTCGGCATAGATGCCGAGCACGTGTCTCTAGTCTCGTGGCTTATCACTGGTGGCCTTGCTGGTGTCGCCGGTTCACTGCTACCTCTTTGGTTTCAATCGCTTCCGGGCACCGGAGCAGGGTTGATGACAAGCGTCTTCTCTGCTAGCGTTGTCGGTGGAATGTCAAGTATCTATGGGGCCATGGTTGGAGGCTACATAATCGGGTTGACAGAGATTCTGGGTACAATCTTCTTGATGGACATATTCGGGTTATGGATCGCGCCATATAGACCACTAGTGCCGTTGATAGCTATGTTCATAATACTTCTTGGAGCCACTCAGGGAATCGCAGGAGTAGTCGAAAAAGTACAGGCCAGCCGGATCAAGCGCGTGGCAGCTGGCTCATCCACACCTGCAGGGGGAGGCACAAATGCTTAGCCCCGAATTGTATCAGCTTCTCGTGACATTGGCCATGGATGTCACGATCTATTTCATCTTGTATTTCATAGCATCCATATCCCTAAACGTCCAATACGGATATGGTGGGATTCCGAACTTCGGATTGGTCTTATCCGTTGCTGGCGGAGCCTACGTGACAGGCGCACTGCTAGGCCGGATCGCAAGGCTCTACTATGGCGTAGGCTTGGACATGGATTTCATGCTGCAGAATTCCGAAATCACAACAATGATCAACCAGCGGTTGGCTTCAGACCCATTGGGAGGAATCATGCTCTTTCTGCTGATCGTAGCCATCTCATTCCTCGTCTGTGCCGGATTGGGTTTCATAGCGTCTTACCCAGCCAATAGACTCGGAGCAACATACTTGATGATGGCACTGATCGCCATGGCCGAAGCCATCAGGATAATCGGAGAAAACTACTATCCACTCGTAGGTGGCACCTTCTGGGTTCACGTTCCCAACGTCTTTGCGTGGATGGGTAGCCTTCAATGGATAGGAGTTCCTCTACTGTTTGCATGCGTCGCTTTAGCCGTATTTCTCGCTGTCGAGTTGATGGTGAGTTCACCATTCGGACGGCTGATCAGAGCGGTAAGGGAGAACGAGACTATCGTGGAGTGCTTGGGCAAAGACATCGTGGAAATAAAGACGAAAGTCGTCGTCTTGGGCTCAGTCATCGCGTCACTGTCAGGCATACTCTACGCCTTCTACTGCCAAGCAGTTATGGCCACGGCGTTCACTAGAAACGACTGGACTTTCTACCCATGGCTGATGATCATGCTTGGCGGAAGAGGAAACAACATGGGTACGTTGGCCGGCGTACTCATATTCGTACTTGTTAGGAGATCCATCGTGATTTTCAAACATGACATTCAGGCCTACATGCCAATCGAAACAATCTGGCTTGAGATGCTAATGATGAGCGCCTTCCTTATTCTGGTGATGATATACCGTCCACAGGGCTTAGTCCCAGAGAAGCCAACCAAGATCAAGGGTCTAAGCTACGAAGATGTTGCCAAACAAAAAAAGAAGGGGTAGGGAATAACGCTGGCTAAGTGCTGACCCACGACGGCTTTAGTATCCACGTAGCTTTTCCGGTGGCCATGTCGAATACGGATGCATGCTTCCACGTGGGCACGCCCTTCTCGTCAACCACTGTCCATACCTCAAAGGTTGCCCCGAATCTGTCGCCGTATTCGTTAAGCTTGTACCATCCTCCGGCTCCGAAGTAATCCTCTGCGACTCTAGGCAGTATTTTCTGAACTTTTTCAGGGTTGTACTCTCCGACTTCAAGTATCGATTTTGCGAAAAGCCATACAGCGTCGTAAGCGAAGGTCACGTAAGCCCCCGGATCGATACCCATGAGCTTCACGTATCGCTGACTGAAGGAGGCGAATTTGCTCGACTTGGTTACTCCTATCATCATGCTCAGAATCTTCATCTTCAAGGCAGGTCCCTTTGCCTCTCCAACCAGCCTCGTTGAACGCGTTATTCCGTTGGAACCTATCCATGGAACTTCGAACAGGATCGGGTAGTTTGCCGCCTCAGTTACGATCGGCACTATTTCATCGAAGCTCCAGATGGCGATTGCCACCTTTCCCTTGCCATACTGATTTGTCGCCTTAGTAACCACATCGGACAGCGCCTTCACTTCTGCTGAAAACTCTGTCTTGTCTCCGCTGTATCTGACGCGATCAAAGATGACTCCTCCGGTCGCCGGGAAGGACTTGCTTATGTACTCATAGTTTCCGTCGCCCCATGCATCCGCTCTTTGTAGGACCACAAGTGCCTTCACACCTATTTCCTGCAACACACCTACCGAAAGAGCTTGGCACTGCGTTTCATCAGTAGCCGGTAGCCTGAACAGGTAGTCATTTGCTATCGCCAGCATCGGTGAAGTGGAACCGTCGCTGATCATGACCATCTTGTTCTTGTTAGCGTACTCGAGAATGGCCTTACACTGGGAACTCCAGTTTGAACCAACAATGAATCTTACGCCTCTTGCGTAAAGGGCCTGAGCTTTCTCGAGGGCTACTACAGCTGAGCTCTCAGCAGCTTCAGCTAGTAACTTGAATGTCACGTCAACTCCCATTGATTTAACGTACTCATTTACGTCGTCGAACGCCATCTTCACTGCTGGCAATGTGTTCTCAACGTGACCTGGCGAAGCAGCGATATATCCTATGAGAATGTCTCCCTTCAGCAGCGGCACCTTCAATTCCTTGGTGACCACAGTTTCCTTTGTTATCTCCTTCGGAGGAGCCGTCGCATAACCAACGCCCCAACCAGCCGCGATGCAAATTACCGCCAACAGCACTGTAGCCATAGTCTTCTTAGAAGAACTCATATATTTCCCCGAATCTGGTTGGATACCCGGCACGCTATAAAAAACTTTGCATAAATCCACACGGTTTCCGCAAATGCTTCAGTCGGCTGTGCTGCAAGTCACGCTACAATGCCCAAATACATCTTGCCGAGCTCTGGGTTCTTGAGTAGCTCCCCAGCGTTCCCCTCGAACGCCGTCCGGCCACTAACAAGCAAGTAAGCCTTGTCGCCAACTTCCAAGGCTTTTCTAGCGCTCTGCTCAACCATGATTATCGTCAGATTGAGCACATCCCTCAACTCGATTATCTTCCCAAAGATCTCGAAAGCAATTCTCGGCGCAAGATGCGAGGTAGGCTCATCGAACATGATGACCTTAGGTTTTCTCAGGAGAGCTATGGCCATTGCGAGCATTTGTCTCTCGCCCCCGCTCAAGGTCTTAGCCTTCCTACTGAGATAATCCTTGATGACTGGGAAGAAGTTGAGGACCACCTCCATCCTGTCTTGAGACTCCTCCTCCTTAAGCGTGTAACCGGCCATGGTCAAATTCTCTTTAACGGTCAAATTCGTGAAAACGCTTTCAAGCTGTGGTAGATACGCTATTCCAATCTTAGCCCTTTCATGTTTAGCCACGGACGTTATGTCGAGGTCTCCGTATTTCACGGTTCCAGAGTAAAGAGTCGTCAGCCCCATAATCGACTTCAATAATGTAGACTTGCCGCTCCCATTAGGCCCAACGATGACCGTTATCTGTTTCGGCTTAGCCACGAAGTCTACATCGTACAGGACGTGGATCTTTCCATATCCGGCGTTAAGCCCTTTAGTCTCAATCATGTTGTTCTTCACCCCAAGTAGCACTCAATAACCTTAGGGTCATTCAGGACCTCATCGGGCTTTCCCTGAGAAATAACTCTGCCAGCCGCCATCGCATATACGTAGTCAGCATACTTGGTCGCAATGTCCAGTCTGTGCTCAATCATCACAAAGGTCAATCCAAGCCTATTCTTCAAGTCAACCATATGCTTGAAAGAGTCGTGAGCCAAGACCGGGTTGATGCTTCCTGCAGGCTCATCAGTCAAGACGGTTTGTGCGTCAGTCATCAAAGCCTTGCCCAACTCAAGCAACTTCAGCTGCCCGCCACTCAATTCCTGAGCCGGCCTGTTCCACATCTTATCCAACTCAAGTAAACTCAGCAAACTACATGCCTTGTCAACCGCTTCCTTCTCCTTCTCGAGCCACCGCCCCCTCAGCAGTGACCAAACCACACTCTCACCGGGATTATTCTGGTATCCAATCAAAAGATTCTCCAAGACCGTAAGCTTGTGAAGAGGCATTGGAATCTGAAACGTTCTTACCAAGCCCTTCTTGACGATTTCATGTGGAGTCTTTCCTGTGATATCCTCGCCGTTGTATCTTATTCTTCCTTCGTCTGGCCTATAGAGGCCAGACACACAGTTTATCAGAGTAGTCTTGCCACTTCCATTCGGCCCTATAAGCAGCGTAATCTTCTTTTTCGGAAAAGCCATGTCCACAGAATCTACAGCTCTCAATGCCCCGAAGCGCTTCGTGAGTCCAAAAGTTTCAAGCATTGCTTCCAAGATACGCACAGTATCTCACGTAGCTGTGGCAATCATTAAAGTGTCTTTCGATTCTCCGTTTCCAGTATCTCATGACAAATCGTTTACTTCACTCGACACACAGCGTTCATAGAACGAAGGAAGGCCCCCTCATACGAGCACATGCTGAGATAATGTGTGCGTAGTGCAACGCAATCAAATCGCCAATGATCAAACGAGCATGCGATCAACTGAAATATCTTGAACGCGGAAAGTTGAGGCTATGGGATATCGGCGGGCACGGACGCGACGGGGCTTCGGCAGGGAATCCGAGAGGACTAGACCCAAGACCAAAGCTGAGAAGCAGCAGTCAAGTAGCCCGTACCCATTCATAGAAGAGCATGTTCAAACGTTCAATGAGGCTGTCGACAGAACCCTTAACAATCTTCGTCGCCTAGGGAGCCAGAGGTTTGCCCTTGCCCCGTTCCATGAGCACTTCGACCGTTGGCTTCTGAACCTACGGATCGTCCTATCCGAGTTTGACTCAAATCCCTCGGTCAAAGTGGACGACCAGTTCGTAAAGGAGAGCTCTCAGGCACTCTCCGACATTGATTTGGCTCTGAAGGAGAAACGGCTCAAGGAAGCGTCCTTTGAGGAGTCGGTTCAAAGAGTCAATCAGAAGCTTCTAGGCTCGAGGAACCTTCTCGCACAGGCTGAGAGGGAATACGCTTCCAAGACAAGGGAGATCGCTGACCGAAGGGAACGCGCAGTCAAACCTGTAGCGAGTAAGCTTGGAACCCTGAAAGAAGAACTGAATCGCATGGTTAGGATGAGAAGCAGCTTCCTCAGGAATGTCTTGAAAGTAGGAGCACAGAAAGAAACCGAAGCAACTCAGCGACTCGTCTCCACGAAAAGAGAACTTGCAACGATCGCGCACTCTTTCACTGCTGAGCAGGAGCGGCTACAAGACGAATACACAATAAGAAGACAACAGCTTCTAGAACAGATTGCCGATCATCAAAGAGAGAAAGAGAGCCTCGAAGCCAGCTCACAAATCAACGACGCCGTGGAGGAGAGACAAGCTGCATGCGATGTCCTCATCAACGCTCTAAACACACTTCTTCAGAGAACCGGCGAATCCTCCAAAACTGCGACCTCTTCATTGTGACCTCTTCCGAGAATTGAAACGCATACGTTGCCTCTCACATTCAGCATAACTTAAGGTTGAGACGTTCCCGCTGAACTGCAGACTCGGTGCTTCTTCTTCGCTAAGCTTGACTTTCTGCCTACTGCCGTATCTCCGAGAGCCGAGCTTATCCCATTCTCCAGAGCACGGCAAAACCTGAATTGTTTCTCCGCCGGATCCTGTGAATAAGAAAGACAACCAAAACAGCAGAGAATATCGCTAATAGTGCTACTTCTATCTCTGCGGTGCCCATCAAGAACAGCACCTTGTCAGTTATGAATGTCGTAGCGTAAGTTGTCATGTGGCTTACCGTTATCGTTTCGACGCGAGAGGAGATCGGTATTTCCGTTAGCCTGCATGTGAATACGATCATACTCACAAGGTGTCTTATGTTATCTCTAGTGTAAGTTCCGGACAGAGATATTCTCTCTCTTATGTCGATGGATTCCCCGGGCCTGATCTCACGGAAGTGGATTTCATGTTCCTCGAAAGACGATGCGTTTGAATTTGCAATGCCTAAGATGATTGTGCCCTTCTCGATAGGTGCGTCCATCAGGTTCTTGATGACTCCAACGATATCTATGGCGCGCACTCGTGTACTGTTAAGATCATACAGGTACACGTACTCTGCACTGAACTCCAAATAGGGCTCACGTGATTCCCACTGTGTGAGTTTTGCTATCGTGGCTTCAGATAGTCTCGCGAACAGTTTTGTTACCACGCGCCAATACCTATAGGATGTCGAGGTCACTGTTGAGGTTACTGTGTATGTCGTCGTCTGAAAGAGCGCAAATCCATTTCCGGCTGTTAGCCCTTGCTTCAAGCCTATGACGATGACGGCAAGGAGAAGCAAAGTCACTAGCAGCCTAGAAGGATTCAATCAAGCTGCCTCTACGTGAGAAACTGGTGAGACGGTTTTCTACTTAAGGGTTGGGTTGAGAGGATCTGTTCGCTAATAGGCTAGTTTAGCTTTCTGTTCGTCTTCGGCTGCTTTCGCGCTTTCTCCACTGGTCTGTTTGAGCTTGGACCAGTTTCTCGGACTGGTATATCCTTATTTGTATCGAAGAAACAAGTTGGATAGGTCGCTTACTTTGATGGGTATGCTCCGTAAAGCCTTCACGCTGCTAAAGAGGGCTTGGAGCCGTTTCGCAAATCCCGATCTCTCAAGAATCCGGAATGACCCTGTGGCTCGTGCAACACTCGGCTTTGTCAGGTCGCCATATACACAGATGAGAACTTACACGCATGGACCGCCCGGAGGAGCCATGCCTCTTCCATTTCTGTTCGGAGACGGCTATCATACCACCGAGGAGATTAAGGCAATCCTTCGAGAGTCAGAAGCTGATTACGATCGGCGGGGGAAACTGGCCGAGAAGAAGAACGCCCGACCGGCCTCGCAAACCGAACAGAGTTGCTAAGCGAAAGGCACAAGATTAGTCTGCAAATTAGCATTCAAGGAAGTCTGATTCACGATGAAGCATGTGTGCCTGCTCATTTTCATGATGTCCCTAGTTGTCTATCCAACGACCTCCAACGCCTCTCAGCGAGACTCGTTGGGAGAGAATTGTACAACACTTCTGGCGGCAGGGAATGCCACACGAGATGGTTCGA
>CAZVYD010000010.1:0-32002 GCA_964631575.1 uncultured Candidatus Bathyarchaeia archaeon | reverse complement strand
GTCCCCACCAATAATCGCAATGTCTATCTCCCTTGCAGCCTCTTCCATGGACTTTGTGATTCGTGCCAGGTCGGCGAAGCTGAGCCCTTCCTCCGCCATTATGGAGTCGAGAACCGCAACCGGTTTGGCGCCCATCATGGCGAGGTCATTAGTGGTTCCAGAAACCGAGAGCCTTCCTATGTCCCCTCCGGGGAAGAAAATAGGGCTCACCGTGTGGCCATCCATCGAAGTGACGACCTCGTATCCGTCGAGTTTGAGCGATGAGCCGTCGTCAAGCTCATCGATCCCGACGCCATCAAGGGCTCTGCGCAAAGAGAAAGTCGGAATGATCATCTTCTTGATGACTTCATCCATCAATGTGCCTCCGGCACCGTGAGATACCTTCAGGAACTCGCCCATCATAGCCCGCCCTTCTCACTCGTTGATTTTGCAGCTACGAAATAAGAGTTGCACAGTAAGCCGAAAGCGAATTGACCGGATAGTTTTGCGTCTTACTTTGACATCTGCTCCGCTCACAGCCAAGCTACCTTGGCTGATTAGCTTTAGGCAAAGCTTCGACAAGCCCACACAGTTAAGAAAGAACATCCATATACTCGGGCTGTGGGCCACGTGTCCTGACGCTTAGGCTTGTGGTTGAAGTGAAAAGAATCACCGTCGTGGTCACTGATAGGCTCTACGACAAACTGGAGTACCTACGCGGATACTGGGGAATGGATTCATGGGCAAAAGTCCTAGAGAACCTCGTTAAGATAACTGAGTCGTTGATAAGCGAGAACACAAAATAGACAGAGTAAGGCTTGACTGAGCGTTGAATCAAAGCTTAACTCGCTCGTCTATGGTTCTTTGAATCTCTCGGAAGGTATATTAGCTCCTGAGCCACAAGCTTCCGCCGAATCGGGGTATGAAGCTTGCCTCAATGGCATGGAGATCTCATGAAGCGAAAGCCCACTGGCGGTAGAAGAAAAGCGCTCAGGGGAAAGAGAGCATATGAGATGGGCAGTGATGCCACTACGACACTTGTCGGGGAACCCGGATTGCACAAGAGAAGAGGAAGAGGGGGGTCCATGAAGATAGGTCTCCTCACTTGGAAATTCGCAAATGTTACAGATCCAACCACCAAGAAGACCCAGAAAGTGGAGATTCGAAGAGTGATCAAGAATCCGGCTAACCCTGACTACGAGCGAAGAGGCGTAATAACAAAGGGATCCGTGATCGAGACATCTCTGGGGCAGGCCACAGTTATTTCGAGGCCCGGCCAACATGGCGCGATCAACGCGATCCTGACTCAAAAGGCCTAACACACACTGTTGATCAAGATTGAAGCAACCCGGAAAAACAGTAGTCTGGGTAGCCAACATAGACCGAAACAAGAGCAAGAGTCAAGGAAGGAGAATCCCAAAGTCTCTATCGGTTGACGCTCCGAGGCTTGCTGAGATTGAGGCTGCGGCAAAATCGCTTTCCTTGAAATTCACCTGTAAGCCCGGAACCTCAAGGCCAAGCACTTGGTGGGAGAAGACCGGCTGTCTGCTCGTGGAGAAAGAGAACTCAAATCGAATTCAGGTTCTCAAAATGATCGCCAAGCAAGTGGAAAAGGAAAGACTGAGCAAGAAAGCCTGACAGTTTTCTGGAGTGTTTTCTGTCTATCTGACTTCATATGATTTCCGTAAGGATTCTATTGCTGCGCCGACTCCTTCGCCGAGCGGAAAGGAGTACCCAAGCTGCGATAAGCTTGCCTCAACGGCTCCAATCGTTGCGATAAGGTCGTTAGGCGCCACATTGCCCATGTGCCCCACCCTGAAGATCTTTCCTCTTAACTGCCCCAGACCGCCAGCCACTATTATGCCATGCCTCGTGGCCATGTTGCTACGGAAAGCCCCATCATCTATTCCTTCAGGGTAGTAAGCTGCCGTCATTGTGTCAGCTCTCCCTCTCTCTTCGGCCACGATTCTTAGGCCGATCTTGTTCAAGGCCGACCTCATGGCCTTCGCGATTGCCGCATGTCGAGCGTACCTTTTCTCGAGGCCTTCACTCAGGATCATTTCTAAGCTCTCCGCGAGGGCATAGATCATGTTTACCGGAGGTGTCGCGAAATACTTTGATGGATCTTGCATCACGGAAAGCCAATTCTCAAAATCCATATAGTACGATTGAACCTTCGTCTTTCTCTTGGCGCGGGCATCCAAAGCTTCTTTGCTTGCAGAAAGAATTGCCAGCCCGGGTGGAATGGCTAGGGCTTTCTGAGAGCCGGAGAGGCAGATGTCTATTCCCCATTCATCGACCCGGATCTCCATGCCTCCTAAAGAGCAGACCGTGTCGAGAATGAACAGTGCGCCTCGGTCCTTGACGACTCGGCTGATTTCTCGGGCATCGTTGGCTACTCCCGTCGAAGTGTCAACATGAACCACTATCACTGCCTTGTAGTTGCGCTGCCCAAGTTTCTCTTTGATCTTGCCAGGGTCAGCTGCTTTGCCCCATTCTAAAGAGAGCTTCTCAACTCCATCAGTGAACCTCGAAACGACATCAAGAAACCTATCACCGAAATAGCCGTTTGACACGACTAGGACCTTGTCACTAGATTCCACTATGTTCGCTACTGCCATCTCCATGGCTAAGGTCCCTGACCCAGATACGACAAAGACATCGCCGGAAGTCATCATGACCTTCTTCAAGTCCTCAAGTGCCCGCTTGAAGGTCGCCGCAAATGAAGGACTTACGTGGGAAGCTGTTGGCTTGGCGAGAGCTCTGAGGACAGAAGGATCCACATTCGTTGGCCCAGGAATCATTACAAGGCTTCTTTCAGCGCTCATTATGGTCGACTCCTAACGAATGGAGAATTCTCAACGAAAATAAACCTTGGGCTTCTATAGGGGCACCCTCAATTCAAGTGTACAGTTCTCTTCGCGTGGCACCTGCATAGACCTGTCAGCGGAAGGTTAAAGAAAACATTCGAGTAGAACTACGGAGTAGTCCTGACGGGTGTTGCCCAGAATGGTTGAGCTTAAGGTAAGAGACCAGGCCTTCGACGAAACAACCTCCGCTTCCACAGGAACACTGGAGTTAGGCCGCGTGAGGGCCGAGCTTCCAGGAAAGTTTGCACAGTCCAGTGAACTCAACGCGATGAAAGTGACCGAGTTGAAAACTCTCTCCCCAAGTAGAATCGTGGTTGCGGCGAAACTGATGCCGCCGAACACCCTCAAGCGCCTCCTGACCGACGAGAAGTACTTGAAGGATCTCGCTGTGAGAATGCCGAGAGAGATATCCGCTCTCGAGGATACGGCTCAGTTACTCTTTCTAGCCTTCAAGGGTGAGAGTAAGATCGATAAGGCGGATGACCTGAGGACGGTCCTCGATCTTCAATTCTTCTCTGACCTTGATGTGGTAACCGTTCAGCAAAGCCCCGGCGTAAGTCCGGAAGACTATGTATCTCTCTACTCATATGCTTCGAGATGGAAGGAGGAGCGAGGCTTTGATGGGCCTACGATGCCTGTTCTGTCCGCTCTCGGCAGCAGAGAAGAATTCGAGAAATGCTTGGACCCGATACTGAAGCGAGAACCGCAATGCCTTGGAATAGACATGAGAGGAGGATTCCATTATCACACGTTGAGGGCCGTCGAGGCGGTGAAGAAGAAGAGGCCAGAGATGTGGGTTCATGTCTTTCAGGTCCCTCCGAAGGTTCTGTTCGGGAGAAGCATGGCAGCTTGCTCGCAAGGCATGATCCTGCCCTACTTCGGCGTAGACAGTTTCTCCAAGTGGATCGTTCCCCCTCCACCGGTGCCTTTGACCAAGGATAAGATCAACGTTTTCGATAGGACAGCGTGGAGCGTACTGAAGAGGAAGGAATGGTCCAAGGTCCATGGCAAGAAGCTGGAATGTGACTGCCCGATCTGCGAGGCCAGAAACCTAGACGCGCTTTTCCAAGGAAGAGTCATGGACGCTCTAGCAAGAAGCAAAGTTCATGACCACTTCGCCCAGAAAGAAGAGCTCAAGATCTCAGCAGCGCGGATCAAGCAGAGGAGTTACAGAAAGCTGCTTCAATCAAAGCAAGGACCGAAGAGTATTCTCGAAACCTTGGAAAAGAATCCATAGTCTCTTGCTCATGTCGCCTAACAATGGAGCTACTTGGATAAGCTATTAAGCAAGAACTACTTGACACGAAAGTGGAGCGTCAAGGTGCTTGCTCAAACTCTCATTCAAGATCTCGAAGCGAAGGGATGAGATTATCGACGAGGCAGAGACCTTTTTCAAAGAGAAAGGGCTCCTCACCAAGGAGAAAGGCGACTGCTGTATTCACATGGAGGATGGTGGAGGCTACGTTAGAGTGGACGTAGTCGACAACGGCGAAAGGGAAGTGACCATAGAAACCAGAGAGTGGGAGTACCAAGTCAAACAGTTCGCAGCACAGCATCGGAAATGATCCTGAGAAACTTGCTGTCTCTTCGAGGCCCAGATAGTGTTCTTTCCCTTTTCTTTTAGGCTAGGGACCTGCGGTCCGAAAACTTGTCCGATTGCTTATCCGTCAGCAGAGCTTTTGTTCATCCGGGAACTTCAGTCTTGGCTGTTGGGCAGGTTCCTTGTTCTCCCATCAAGAAACGCAGTATCTATATCGCAAAGTGGACGTTGGATCTTCTTGTATGTCATCAGAACATATCCAGCTACGACCGTGTCGACTTAGCGACCTAAACAGTCTAGTAGAGATCTATCACGAAGGGTTTCGACATGAGTTAGCGTTCTTCTTCAAGGAATTCCGTGGGGACTTCTTTGAAGCACTTTTCCGTTTGCTCATCAAAGATAGCATTGTCGCCGAGTCACGTGGTGATCTCGTAGGCTTTGTCACGATCGTACTTGGCCTGAGGCCTCTGATGAGCATCATGACATTCCGACTGATGTTGAAGTTGCCTATGCTATTAGCGTCTGCAAGGCTGCATTTCTTCATCTACATTCTGCAGAAGCTGAGAAACACGGACTGGAGCAAGTCTCTAGCGGGGATAGCGTGTATCGCAGTGAGAACCGCGTGGCGCGGCAGAGGCATCGGTAGGGCTCTCATGCAGGAAGCATTAGCCAGATATCCGAAAAGGAGTACGATCCTAGACGTGCGCTCGTTGAACCAGAGCGCGATCCGGCTCTACACTAGTGTCGGTTTCAGAAGAACTGGAGCGTGGAGAGATCCTCTCGGGGAATGGATTGTCATGAAGAAGCTATGAGCACGCGCAAATCCCCGCAGCGACCGTATATCTGTGGATATGAAGTCAGATGGATTGTCAAGCCACAGGGAGAGAAACAGTGCTGTCAGAAAGATCAGGGTTCTCCTACGCAAGATCTCTCGTGTACTGTGTAAGCTTCGTGTCTAGGATCACGAACTGGGCTTCGTCAATCTTCCCCTTCTTGAGCAGCTGAAGGACCTCATGCCTCATCTGGGCAAGTAGCTTCTTGCACTCTCCCGGGTTCATGGAGTACTCATTGTATGCCGCGTCTATCTTTGCCAAGTAGCCTGATACGAACCTACGCTTTCTTGTCTTGAACAACCATCCTAGAACGACTGATCCGCCGGTGGCTGCAACACCTGCTATTTGCTGGAGCCTCTCTAACTGAGGAAAATGAGTCCAGTCCTCTGTTACAGTCAGCTCAATCACTTTGCTTTCTGCTCGGCCGCATCGTAGGTCTCCGTCCCATGAAGCCTTTATGAAGTATGTCCCGATTGACGGTGGCGTCCACCGATATGAGAAGCGGCCATAGGAGTCTATTGCAACTTCGATGAGTCTGGAGAAAGTCGTGGTATTCATTGAGTACCAGATTTGAACTCTCGCACCTTCACTAGGGGTAACATTGAGATTGCCGCTAAGCGTGGTGTCTTTTCCAAGCGCTATTGATGAAGGAGATACGTCGAGGGTAATAGCCGAGGGCTGTCTCTGCCTCACGACAATCTTCGCATGCGCTGGGAGAGTCATCGGAGTCTTGAAATTGCTTACGGCATGTTCCGAAGAAGCATTGAGGCTGCATGCAAACCACAAGTAATAGACTCCCGGGCACATTGGCGCAGATATGGAAAATACGTTCGCTCCTTGTGTTCCCGGATAACCACCCGGGGTCGCATCGTACATCAAGAAATAATGGGATGAAGGAGGAGGCCACTGAGGCGTCCACGAGCAGAAAAGGAAGAGCTGCCATCTCACTGTCTCAGACCGCAGAGTAGAGGGGGTCCAAACCCAATACAAGACCTTCATAGAGACGATCTCTCCTGGGTAAGCACTGGTTGCTTGCTGATCTCCGGAGCCGCTTAGGTCGAAGTCGATGCTGAGCAACAGCAACGAACTGTTGTAGATGATGCCGCCGTGTGTCCAAGCTCCCGCTGGGGTGGAATATAGTTCTTGGCACCTTTCGTTGGCAACTATGAAGTAGCAGGCAGCATTTCTTTTCAGCCCCTTGCTCCCGCCCTCCAGAACTACTCTCCTCGGCCCTAAGGGGGTCCAAGCTATCGTCGCGATCGAATGCGTGCCTGCGCTAACGACATATGGCCCATACACCAATGTGCTCTGGTCTGGTCCTGTTATGACCAGCTTTACTTCGCAATCTATGCTAATGAAAAAGAGGATCGATACACTTTCTCCCAATACATACTCATACTTGTCTGTTGATACATGAATATCAAATGCGCCTTGGACTTCCCTAACTGGCATTGCAAGCAAGAGGAGAGTTGACAACAGGATGAGTAGAAGAGGGCCCTCGTACAGAGCTCCTTTCGCGGGCTTCTTCTCTTTTGGATAGATAGCGACCCCACCAGCTTCCAATACTTCAAAGCCCCAATTCCGTATCCGAAGTGGCCATCTATTCTGTCACCCGTCTGTTGAGGTGTGTGTTTCCCAATGCCTTCCCAAACATGGAACAAATGAGTAAAGAAAGAAACATAACCAACCCAATCGCAGTGGTTGAGAACTCCGGGATTGGAGTGGTATTGACACTCCAAGCATAACTATCAGCAGGTGCCTGACCGGAGGGACCAAGGGCAAATAGGACAGGAGTCAAGGTCACCTCTAAGCGCCATGAAACTATGCCTTGGGATTCTATTGGAACGTTGATCTGGAATATTGTTTCGCCATATTGCTCTCTACCTGCTTGAATCACATACTGGTATGGTTCTCGAAGCAGGGTCTTTGTATCAGCGTTCAAAAGGCTCACCATGAATCGAAGATCAGCGTTCGGCAAGGCTTGAGCATGCCATCTTACTTTGCATGTGTACGTCTTAGATGCCGTAATAGGTGGATAGTCAGATACATTGCCTCTATTTATAATCTCCAACAGCATCTTCTGTCCTTGGACGAAAGGGAAAGAAAGTGCCAGTATGACAGTGAGGCAAATCAAACATACAAAAGAGAGAGAAGCCATTCTCATGACTCTTCAACTCTTATCGGCATAGGTAGAGTGTGCAGTCCGTTCCAATGAGCCACATTCGGGCCTAAACAGTCATAGTTAGAATGAGGAATACAAGAACTTGCTTCACGAACAACTCCCGCGATCTGTCGTTGCGCGCGCAGTCTAAATGACATACTAACGCACACACGCGTGCTTGACGGTGCAAGTAACGTTTGAAAATCATTAGGTTTTCGTAGCTAGTTATAACTTTTCATAGTTTAAATAGGGTCCGTCAAGGCTTCATCTTCCTCCAACATTTGCAGAGTAGCCAGGACGGCTGCAGATGTAAGGCAGAGAGTCTGGAGAAGATAAGATGGAAAGTGCTTCCTGTATCTCCCAAAGCATCTTGTGAAAGACAGTGCCTTCCCATTCAAGACAGGAACATCCACAAGTCAAACTGATCATAGACGCTTACGAAAGAGGTTTCTCATCAAGCCAATAGCGCACACGCAATAAGTCTTGCCCAAGACTCTCAATCTTCTTGTAGCGGTGTTGAACAGTTGTGAATCAGAACCTTGGCGCCGGGAGGGGGATTCGAACCCCCGCGGCCCAATAGGACCACAGGCTTTCCATAATGGGACTCAAGGCCTGCGCCTTTGGACTGCATGACAGTGCATTAATCCGCTCGGCCTTCGGGATCTGAGACGGTTGGTCTCACATTATCCCGGCTCCCGGCCGCGCCTCACCGCGATCTATCCTATGGCGCCGGTCTTAAAACCGTTTCATACATCTGATGACGCCCTCTCGTGTCTCTGATTCTTCCAATGAAGCGCTGTCACAGAAGATGAACGGTCGAAGATGCAGTTGCCTGCTCTCATCTCAGAAAAATCCGGTTGCAGTGCCATAAGATCCTAGTGAGGCCACGTTCAAGTGGATGCAGGGTCAGACATACAGCCCGGCTCTCTCTTTACGTCTTCCAAAGCTTTGAAGATACTCGACCGTGAGAACGGGGTCAGTTATCTTCCTCTCAAGCCCGCATCTCTGACACTTCACCAGTATGAATATTGGAGTGACTTTTTCCGTTTCGTAGCTCAACAGATAATACTGACCCGGATAAGCTACAAGGACTCGTTCGGTTTGTCCGACCTCAAACGTCCCTTCCTTAAGATATTCTATGTACCTCTTTCCGGAGCAGCCACACTTCTCGCAAACCATTCTACGGTTAAGCCTAGAGCTACGATCAAAGGTTCCCTTTCTAGCCTCATTTGAAATTTCTTCAGCCATCTCCAAACACTGAAGAACCGTTCAATCAACCTCTCATGGCCTTCTTCGATGACTTAAGTCATTTCCCTGTGGCGTACGTCTGGAAGGCATGTAGTCAGGGAGAGCAGTGCGTACCGGTAAGGCGGGCTGGCGATTTAGGTTGGGCAGCACACCTCTTTTGGCCTCCTTAAGGGGATGTTCTGCGGAACACGCGAGTCGTTTGACCTCGAACAGTTTATCTTATCGGCATGATCTCATTTCTCTGGCCGCTGATTTCAAATGAGACCTAAGTTTGAATTTCTGGAGCATCTTGCAGACGCTTATGTGGCTGCCCGTGGACGCAGTCTAGAGGAGGCATTTGAGAATGCAGCGTTGGCCATGTTTGACGTGATGACGGATACGCAAAAGGTCGAATCGAGGATTAGGGATGAGATCATTGTAGAAGAACATGACCAAATGGCTCTGCTCTATAGTTGGCTGGAACGCCTTCTTCTGAAGTTCGAGATTGAAAGGAACCTGTATTCGAGATTCGAGGTGGGCAAGATTCTCCAAACTGACAAGAGTTGGAGGCTGCATGCGACAATCTTCGGTGAGCGATTTGACCCTACCAAACACGTATCAAGGGTCGAGATTAAAGCTGTGACTTATCATCAGATGGAAATAGGCCGTGAAGATGACGGATATCTCTTGAAGTTCATTCTAGATCTTTGAGTGAAGCTTATCTGGGACTATGGCAGTTCAATGTAGAGCAAAGATCTAGCATGTCCTCCGCTCAAGACATTGCACTGAAGGCAACTCTGAACACTTATCTCACTTTGACGGCGGCTGCACTAGTCGTCATCTTCTCCATCAAAGAACTTCTGCAACGAATCCAGAGGCCTAGGATCGACCAGATACTTGTTGACCCACAGAGATTCTTCGACCTAGAAATTCCTCCTATTGAATGATCACGGAGATTTCCTCAATCAAGCTTTCGGGGATAAGATTTCTCCTTCCTACCTTTCGGAAATGAAGAAATCCAATCTTCTCCAATGCCTTCAGATCATTGTAAACATTCTTCACGTTCCTTGCGGCCTTTCTTGCAACATCATTGATCGATTCAACATGTGATGTCGAAACGATCCTCAAGAGCTCCAATCGCTTGAACGTCAACATCTTCTCTAGCTCATCTGTCTTGATTTCACGTACCTCCTCCACGGCGTAATCAAGCTCTCCCCCCTCTTCATATGCCTCGTATGCATGCACGAGGCTCGCCCACTCCACATATTCCCCAAAGAGCCCTAGGTCCACCTTCCTCTCGACGAACCTTCTTTCAAACTCTGAAAAGGGCATTCCTCTTTTTGTTTCATGCATCTTGAGTTGCCTTCGAATCTCTTCTAGGTCTAGTCTTCTAACTATCTTAATTCGCAAGGTGTCTCGCCTTGTTTTCCGGATTCCCTATCTTTCCTGTTTTATTGGTTCAAGAGCAAATGAAGCTTAAATTCATGCACTCTGCATCTAAGCCGAAAGGTTAGCGAGGAAGCATGAATGGGAGAAGCTGAAGCCTTTAGAGGAAAGTCTGACAGGGTGCCGATTCGACAAGTCGCTCCCTACACTTGGGAAATACCTCAGTCGTATCAGACAGGGATGCGTGTCCCGGGCAGAATATACGCTGATGAAAGCCTTATCGAGAAGATGAAGAGCGACCTTACGATTCAGCAATGCGCCAACGTCGCCCACCTACCAGGCATATACAAGTGGTCGATCACTCTCCCTGACGGCCACGAAGGGTACGGCTTCCCGATTGGAGGAGTAGCAGCAACAGACTACGATGAAGGCTCCATCAGCCCAGGCGGAGTCGGTTATGATATCAACTGCGGGGTGAGACTTCTCAGGACGAATCTGACAGAGAAGGATGTCCGCCCCAAGCTTCTGGCGATATTGGAGACTCTTTTCAACTACATACCCTCCGGTCTGGGTAGTCGCGGAAAGATCCGGGTAAGCCCTACAGAGCTCGACAAGGTCGTGTCTGATGGGGTTGGGTGGGCTATCGGAAAAGGGTATGGGTGGGCCGAGGACGGCGGGCATTGCGAAGAGAGCGGGTGCATGGAATCGGCCGATCCTTCCAAAGTCTCGTCAACTGCCAAGAATAGAGGTTGCACACAACTAGGAAGTTTGGGTAGTGGAAATCACTTCCTAGAGATTGAGACGGTTGACAGGATCTTTAACCTCGATGTGGCGAAAAGATTTGGCATAGAAAGCCAAGGCCAAGTACTTGTGCTCGTTCATACAGGTAGCCGGGGCTTCGGGCATCAAGTGTGCAGTGACTATCTTCGAGTTATGGAGCACGCCGTGCACAAGTACGGCGTAAGGCTACCTGACAGAGAACTTGCCTGCGCTCCATCTAAGAGCAACGAGGCTGAAGAGTACTTCACAGCGATGTCAGCGGCCTGCAACTTCGCTTGGGCAAACCGACAAATGATCACTCACTGGACAAGAGAGGCGTTTGAAAAGGTTCTCGGCAAATCTGCTGAATCAATTGATATGCGTCTGATCTACGATGTGGCCCACAACATCGCCAAAATAGAAGATCACACAATCGATGGTAAGGCAGCGAAGGTCTATGTCCATAGGAAGGGAGCCACAAGAGCGTTTCCTCCAGAGCACCGAGAGATTCCTGCAGACTACAAGTCTGCGGGTCAGCCTGTGCTGATCCCAGGTAGCATGGGAACAAGCTCCTGGGTTCTGGTCGGGACGCCGCGCGGAATGGAACTTAGCTTCGCGTCAACAGCTCATGGAGCAGGGCGCTTCATGAGTAGAGCAGCTGCAAAGAGAAAGTTCTGGGGGAACGATGTCAAGCGAAATCTAGAGCAAAGAGGGATACTAGTGAGAGCTGCAAGCATGGCAGTGGTTAGCGAGGAGGCGCCAGGTGCATACAAGGATGTGGATAGAGTTGCAGAGGTCAGCCACGAACTCGGTATCGCAACTAAGGTAGCTAGACTGGTTCCAATAGGATGCACAAAAGGATAAGGCCAAGGTCTTCCGTGCAGATGGATATCTCTGAAAGAAACGCAGACCTTACACCGAATGCTCCGCTGAGTGATCTCAACTTAGCCAAGAGAACGATGATCGCGGACAGATTGAGTGTGGCAATTGTCAAACTAGGGAAGGTAATGTTTACCAGTCGAGCTTCAGGTGTCAGAAGCCTGATAGACGCTATAAAGGAACTTGGGCCGTCATTGGCGGAGGCATCGATTGCCGACAGAGTTGTTGGAAAAGCCGCAGCGCTTCTATGTGTCTACGCCAAATTCTCAAGCGTGTATGCATCAGTGATGAGCGAATTAGGCTCAGCAGTGTTGAAGAAATTCTCCGTACACTTTGAGCATGACACACTTGTCCCAAATATACTGGATCGACATGGAACCGAAATATGCCCGTTCGAAAGACTCGTCTTGAGAACCGATTCACCGGAAGAAGCTTTCTCGGCGATCGACCGCTGCTCTGCGACAAAGGTTTGACAGGAGACCTAGCTTCGTATCTTCTTCATTTCATCATTCAATCTTTCTTCGAAGCGTGTCCTCTGTAGGATTCTCTTCTTTAGTTCTTGGACTCTTTCCCACGGAGTGGGATCGATCTTTCTCAGAACTGACAGATAGAAGGCAACATAGTCTGCGAAATAGACGACAGAGAGTAGCCGAGAAGCTCTTGTACTCCCAACCCCACACACTTCATAGACCTTTGTCATCCCAGCTTCAACGAGGATCTTCTTTGCTTCCTCGATTCTTGCTCTTTCGTCATCGTTTTCATCTGGCGTCAGAAAAATGAAAGAGAACTCTGCCCGGTCCCTTTCGCCTTTCCGCCACGCTTCGAATTCATTGTGACAGCCTTCTGGGAGAAGATTGAACATTGCTGGCATCTTGCAGTTCTCATTCAACTGATTCTTCGTCCTTCTTGCTAGTCCTTCGTTTCTGCGAAAGGCATAGATCACGGGAATCGTTTCAGTCATCTTGAGAGCAAGCTGCTTAGCAGGGTTACTTTCGCAGGGAACGTTCCAGCCTATTGTACTTCTCAGGTTCCGAAGGGTATGGGAGGCTTCTTGGATCTCTCTCTTAAGATCTACTTGACGTACCCAAGGAGCTAGGGCAAGCGACGACGACACGAATAGGAATGGAAAGGCGGACCTAGGTTCGAAGCCTTTCCTCACCTCAATGTGGCGTATCCGAAGTCTCTCCGAAACCTCTCTCATCTTTCCGCCAGAGGAAATAGCCAAGATTCGGCACTTTCGCTGAAAAGCATTGACGAGAGCCTCAAGTGTCTCCTGTGTTTCTCCGCTGTAGCTTACGGCCAAGACTACCGTTCTTGAGTCAGTGAAGGTAGGCAGCCAGCTATCCCGAATCAGCACCATAGGAATCTTTGCATGCTCGGTGAGCCAATTCAAGGCGATCTCTGCGGCTATCGCTGAGGTCCCCACGCCAACGAAAAGCACGTTCTCAATTCCAGCGGATTCGAATGGAACCAATGATTCCAAGTCTGTCAGAGCTTCAACCAAGTGTTCAGGCATCCGGTCTATTCGCGTGAGCATGTCCTGCCTATCGATTTCATGGATCTTCTTCAGATCATCGAGTACGCACATATTCTTTCACCTCAAGTCTATGCCAATCCTTGTCAAGGTGGGCTTCAGAGCTCCGTTTCCACCTCGGTTCCAATGACGTTGAGTATCGTCAAGGTGGCGTAAACAGCTTCCTCTGTTCTCACAGTTTCGGTACCTTGAAGAGGAATTGTATTCAGAACAAGTTCTGAAAGATCTTCTGGCTTCAAGTCCTCTCTTGCAAGAATCTCCCTAACCCCTTCGCGAGGCGAACCGAACACTATCATCACTCTTGAAGCCGCCTTTACTTTTCTCCTTAGATTGGTCAGCTCTTCAAGAATTGGTCTGCCATGCTTAGAAGTCATGATTACTAGTTCGTCTAGGCGACGCCTTAAAGTCTCTCCAAGCGTGCCCCCAGACGAGAATACCTCATATCCCCAGTAGAACGGAACGTCGTCTCTTGAGACTACTGAGAACCTTTCTCCTTCGACAACCTTTTCAATCTTAAGTGTGACTCGCCTTCCGGCTTGAAGACGGTGCCCTTTGATTCTGATAGGTCTGGCTCGTCCTATGTCTACAGTCGCCGAATCCTTCTCTGAGTAAAGAACGAGTCCCTCTCGATAGATGGTTGACTCAACTTGACCCCTTGTCTCAAGAGGATGATGCGGAGTCCTCAGTGGAGGTAACACTCCAACATATCGCATCTCAGGAGACAAGGGGAACATCCTCTTTCTCAAGTACTGTGGAGTTTCCAAGTACAAGAGAATTCTTCTCAGAAAGTCAGCTTCCTCTCGATCAGTCTTGGGATCTTGGGCGTAGATCACGACTTCATCCACTCGGAATATTGCCGCTGCCCTTGCCAGAAGGCCCACTCGAACCGTCTTTTCTCTCAAATGCGGAGTGTCTGAGACAAGAGACGACGGAATCGCTATCGCTACTCTTCTCTTTCGCCTCTCAACCACAGTCAACATTCTTCAATCCATACTAAGATAAATCATGAGTCTGACAGTTGTGCAATGCGCACGCTGTTCTTCGCTCGCAAGGTTTATAACAGCTAGCCTTCCCTGAAAGTGCGGCAAGTCTGTGAATAGTCAAAGAAGGTTTCCGATTGGGCCATAGAAAGAAGCACGCTCCGAAGAGAGGTTCTCTGGCGTATCTTCCCAGAGCACGCGCTGAACGATGGAGAGCGCGCATTAGATGCTGGCCCAAAATTGAAGGGAAGCCCGGACTATTGGCCTTTTCCGGATACAAGGCAGGTATGACGCATCTGATAACAATTGACAACCGGAAAGGCTCCTTTACATTCGGAAAGGAGATCGTGCTTCCTGTTACAGTGATTGATAGTCCTCCTCTTGTCATATGTGCGATCAGAGCCTACGAGCAACGATATACAGGCCTAAGAACCCTCACTGAAGCGTGGGCCCAGAATCTCCCCAAGGATCTTAGCCGAGCGTTGACGCTTCCCAAGGCATCGAAGACTGAAGAAGCATTAAAGAAGATTGAGAACTCCTTGGGAAAAGTTCAGGAGATACGAATCTTGGCAGCAAGTCAACCTAGACTTGCCAATGTTCCAAGAAAGACTCCTGAGATCATTGAGATCAAGGTAGGCGGAGGAACAGTGAAGGAACAGCTCGAATACGCAAAGAGCATACTGGGCAATCAAGTGAAGAGCTCCGACGTGTTCCAAGAAGGTCAGTGGGTCGACATTGCTAGCATAAGCAAAGGCAAAGGAATCCAAGGGCCCGTGAAACGATGGGGAGTTCGAATTCTGTCTCACAAGTCAAGGAAGACAATTCGCGGGGTCGGTTCAATAGGTCCGTGGACTCCTGCCTATGTCACATATACAGTTCCCAGAGCAGGGCAGACAGGATTCCACCAGAGAACCACGTACAGCCAGCAGATCGTCAAAATCGGAGAGGATGGAACCGAGGTCAGTCCGAAAGGTGGCTTTATTCGCTATGGCCTGATCAACGGAGGCTACATGATGCTGACTGGAAGCGTTCCTGGGCCGTCAAAGCGATTAGTGACACTCAGGCGCCCAATCCGAGCCCAGCTGACACCCAGTTCACCACCAAAAATCGAGTATCTGAGTCCTCAACCCGTGTAGTGAATCCCGGTGGGCAGCATGACTAGTAGAACTGCGGATGTCATTGATGTCGACGGAAAGAAAGTCCGAGAGATATCACTTCCCGATGTCTTCTCAACACCCTACAGGCCAGACGTTATCAAGAGAACTGTGATAGCCGCTCAGTCCCACCGCCTGCAACCGAAGGGAAGGAACCCTATGGCGGGGAAGAGAACTTCCGCTGAATCTCTCGGAGTCGGATATGACCGATCAAGGGTTCCAAGAGTCAAGGGTGATCACTATCCGCGAGCCTCCGCAGCTGCTTTCGCACCTAGTACCGTGAAAGGCAGGGTTACTCACCCGCCTCGGGCAGAGAAAGTGATCTCGAAAGCTGTGAACAACAAAGAGAGGAGACTTGCGATAAGGTCAGCGATCGCTGCAACAGCGATGAAGCAGATTGTCAAAGCTAGGGGTCATATACTATCTGAGACCGCATCTCTGCCTTTGGTTGTGTCTAATGATATTCAAACCATAGAGGGTGCTGGCGCCGTACGAGACATGATGCAGAACATAGGAGTCTGGGACGATGTCATGAGAGTAGTTGACAGCAGAAAGACTCGGGGACGACAAAGGCATAGTCGAGGAAGGGGGTTGCGCCAAGCAATTGGCCCCCTAATAGTCGTTTCCAATGACAGAGGCATAGGCAAAGCAGCCAGAAACCTCCCGGGCGTGGAAGTCGTCACAGTCGATAGCTTAGGTGCAGAGATGTTGGCGCCGGGTACACATCCCGGTCGACTGACTGTCTGGTCCGAATCAGCTGTGAAGCTCTTGGGCGAGTCGATGGGAGAGCCTGAGTAG
This sequence comes from uncultured Candidatus Bathyarchaeia archaeon, assembly GCA_964631575.1. Taxonomy (GTDB): domain Archaea; phylum Thermoproteota; class Bathyarchaeia; order 40CM-2-53-6; family JALHTG01; genus JALHTG01. Next base: position 15,902 of record CAZVYD010000010.1, on the reverse strand, counting down.
AATGGACGCCAGACAAGTTGTAGTGCATCCAGTGATGTCAGAGGACTCTGTCAATCTTATCGAGGCAGAGAACAAAATCACATTCATCGTCAATATCAGAGCCACGAAAAACGATGTGAAACGAGCGGTTCAGGAACTATACGATGTTAGAGTTTCGAAGGTCCACATTCTGATAACTAGTGGAGGGCAGAAGAAAGCATATGTCAAACTCGCACCGGAATCCAAGGCGGCTGATCTCGCTGTGAAGTTAGGTCTCCTCTAAGCGGCGTGGTGTTAGGTTATGGGAAAGAAAATACTGGTCCAGAGAAGGGGAAAGGGCACCCAAGTCTTTCGCGCCCCCACATACCGAAGGGAAGCTCCGGCTCGATATCCTCCAATGGCCACAGGTGAGCTGGCCGGTGTCTTGGAAGGAGTAGTCTCAGAGATCGTTCACGATCCGGGAAGAGGAACACCGGTTGCTTTGCTAAAGTTCCAAAACGGCGAGCGGTTCTACGTCGCAGCCACAGAAGGCCTCAGTCTCGATCAGAGAGTCATGAGGGGCGGAGCGGCTGCCGCCGATACGGGAAACATATTGCCTATCGGCAAGATATCTGAAGGAACTCTCATCTGTAACTTAGAGCTAAACCCGGGAGACGGGGGAACTATGGCAAGGGCTTCCGGAGCATATGCACTCGTTGTCGCACATACATCCCGGGGAACTGAGGCTAGACTTCCCTCCGGAAAATCGATCTACTTGAAAGATGAATGCAGAGCGATGATCGGCGTTGTCTCAGGAGGAGGAAGGACAGAAAAGCCCTTTCTCACAGCGGGGGCAAGGCGAGCGTTGATGCGAACCAGAGGAAGACGATGGCCCATAGTCAAAGGACAGAAGATGGTTGCTGCTTCTCACCCTTACGGAGGAGGCCGGCATAAGCATGCAGGGAAACCCACGACGGTCTCAAGGACAACGCCCCCAGGTAGAAAGGTCGGTCTGATTGCTGCAAGACAGACTGGAAGAGCAGCGAAGCGGATGAGGCAGGTCGCCCAAATCCTCTAACTCTTCTTCCAAGAGCAGACACCTTGGTTACTCAATTCTTCATTTGCAGCCTAGCAGCAAAGTCTGGCACCACTCGAAGGCTTAAATAACGCCGATAACCCGTGAAGAGACAAGATGTGTAGACAGAATGCCCAAGCAATTCAAGTATCGTGGGTACAGCTTGGAGCAGCTTCAAGCGATGTCTATGGATGAATTCATAAGGCTGTTGCCGGCCAGACAGAGAAGGTCTCTTCAGAGGGGACTGAACCCTCAGCAGAGGAAGTTCTTGGAAGAGCTGAGATCGACGAAGAAGTCGGAGCGCAAAAGCGGTGCCCCCCAACTCAAGACACACTGCCGTGACCTTGTAGTTCTTCCCGAGATGGTTGGTGTGACACTCAGCCTTCACAGCGGGAAAGAGTTTGCACCCGTTGAGATAAGGGCGGAGATGATTGGGCACTGTCTCGGAGAATTCGCGATAACAAACAAGAAAGTGTCTCATGGGACGCCTGGTATAGGAGCGAGTCGCTCTTCCATGTACGTGCCCTTGAAGTAGGAAGCGGCAATACTCCTAGCTGAGTCTCTTCTTGGCCACCACGCCGACTACAATAGCGCATACCAAGGCCAAGACAACCACAACTAATATTGAGGAAAATGCTGACTGTAGATTCACAGGTGTGGCTCGCGTACCCATCTTGGCAGGAAGTACTTCCTGTGATTCAAGGCTCGGTCTCCCTGCCCAAAGGCTGAATAGGTTCACTAGGGTGCCCATTACTACTCCGAGCACAGCGTACGCGGCCTTCTTGATCACTGCGACTTCATCTCTATGAATCTCTTGTCATTGATGCCATTATAGTTCTAGACATTAGAACAAAGCACTGGCCTTCCTAGAAGAAGCGTTCGCGCCATATTCGGGCTGTCTCATACCAGCATACAACCGCTCCGCTCAGGCCAAATATGAGTGCCATCACGTTATGCACTGATCCTGTGAATCCTTCTCGATACAAGTAGATCAAGAGTGATGTCGAGAAGAACGCAGCGTAGAACAGATATCGAGGGAGAACTAGGGTTCCAAGCTTCGTGAAGAATCTCAATACTCCTACTTTTACCTCTTTGAGCATCACGTACTGCCCAAAACTATCCTTCTCTATCAGCCCGAGTCGTCTAAGTTTGTCGAGGTGATGTAGCGCCGTGCTAGGGCTTGACATTCCAAGAGCTCTCTGAACTTCTCTCACACCCACGCCTTCTCCCTTCTTGAATAGGTACCAGTAGACTCTGAGTGTTGAACCTCTAAGTTCCGACTCAGCTCTGCTAAGGCCTGCCTCCTTCTCCGACAACGCGCATCCGCACCCAAAGAAGACGAAACAGTATAAGAAATGTCTTAATGTCGGCTCCTGTTCTCCATTGAAAGATTCCAGCCACTCAGAGAGCTTCACGTTTCAAGAAAACTCTTGGCTCTGTCGAATTCCACATCAGCCCAACGTTTTTAAATTGGCCCAGTGCATGCTTTGGGGATAGCGGTAGAAACTACGTGCCAAAATGGAAATATTCGGTCACCGGACTCGACCCGGACAAGACCGTGAAGTGTGCAGGCCGCGAGCTTCGCGTTTCGCCGAAGGCGGCAGTCGAGATATGCGGGACGATCAAAGGCATGAAGGTAGCGGAGGCTAAAGAACTCCTAGAACGAGTGTGCGTAAAGAAGAAGGCCATCCCCTACAAGCGTTACAAGAAAGAGGTTCCGCATAGATCTCTTGATGAACGTTGGCACGCAGGAAGATACCCGGTTAAGACAGCTTCCACTGTTCTGAAGCTGCTTGAAGAGTTGGAGGCCAACGCGGAGTACAAGGGTCTGAACCTTGCTAAGGTCAGGATCATCCATGCGGCATCACATAGGGGAATGAAGATCAGAAACTACATCCCTAGGGCTCACGGACGGAGCTCGCCCAGCTTCAACATTCTCACTCATTTCGAGATCGTGGGGTACGAGGGCGAGTAGAATGTCTGTCCAAAAGTTCTTCATAAAGGACAATGCGAGAAAGGCTGAGCTTGACGAATTTCTTGCGAAGGAACTCAACAAGGCCGGCTACAGTAAGATGGAGCTGACGAAAACTCCTGTCGGTGCCAGGGTGGTTGTTTACGCAGCAAAGCCAGGTATGGTCATCGGTAGGAGAGGGCAGAGCATCAGAGACCTCACCAAGATCTTGGAAGAGAAATTCGGACTTGAGAATCCACAGATATCAGTTGCCGCTATAGAAGTCCCCGAGCTGGACCCAAGAGTTGTGGCATCTCAGGTGGCCGCTGCGCTTCAACGAGGAATTCACTTTAGGAGAGCAGGCTACTGGGCTGTTCAGAGAGTTATGGAGGCCGGAGCCCTCGGCGTAGAGATTACTATAAGAGGAAAGCTGACCAGCGAGAGATCGCGATATGAGCACTACAGGCAGGGGTACCTGCCCCGATCAGGTGACGCAGCTTCGAAGCAGATTCGGAGTGCAGTAGAATGGATTCAGCTAAAACCTGGGATTCTAGGCATACATGTGAAGATACTTCCCCCGGGCGCTGATTTCCCGGATAAGCCTCTGATAAGGTCTACGCCGACTGTAGTAGAGACACCGGCGCAGGCTGCCCCAAGTACTGAAGGCCAACCGCCCCCACCTGAGGAGGAGAAAAAGGAAGATGCCAGTGCTTAGGGTAAGGGAGATCAGGCAAATGCCTGTTGAAGAGCGAAAGAAGAAGCTTGACGAGATAAGAACGGAACTCGTTAGACTCAAAACGACGGTTGCCTCGGGAGGTACCATAGAGAACCCGGGCAGGATCAAGGAGCTGAGGAAAACCGTAGCCAGAATATTGACAATCGAGAAGGAAACGGTTGCAGGGAAAGGTGCTTCACAGTGAATCCTATGAATCCCCAGAATGTCATGAGGCATGAGGTTATCGGACTCAAGGTCAGAATCGTTAGGACAGTGAATAGACAGCTTACAGGGCTTACTGGAAGGGTGGTGGATGAGACAAGGAACACTTTGACGCTATCAAACGGCTTGAGAAACGTAATCGTGCCCAAAGATACGGCAATGTTCTACTTCTACCTGCCAACAGGCGAGGTCGTAGAGGTCGACGGAAAGAGACTCGTTGCCCGATCAGAGGATAGAGTCAAGATGCAGGTGAGACGATGGTGATGCGCAACATAGGGATGGAGGTCAAACCTCCCAAGAAAAGCTGCGATGACACATACTGCCCGTTTCACGGATCTCTCTCAATCCGAGGGAAGATCCTTCAAGGAGTCGTGGCCAGCAGCAAGATGAACAAGGCTGTGGTTGTAAGGAGAGACACTTTGCATTATGTTCCCAAGTACATGAGATATGAAAAGAGATCTAGCAGAATTAACGCACATAACCCTCCATGTATCGACGCGAAAGAAGGCGATAAGGTCAAAATAGCTGAGTGTCGCCCGCTAAGCAAGACAGTGGCTTTCGTTGTAATAGAGAAAGAGGACTAGCGACTGGAGTGAAATGAGTATGCCCGCTCCGAAGTCTCGAGCAGTCAGCGCGAGGGGGATGATGGAGTACAGGCCATATGTCACGAGAGGGCTACTCGCAGGCAGCCGCCTAGCCTGCGCGGACAATACAGGTGCTAAGGAACTCAAACTCATCAATGTCATGGGTTACAAGGGACGGCTCAGGAGAGTGCCGAGCGCTTGTGTGGGAGAGATGGTAGCTGTTTCTGTCACGAAAGGCTCCCCGGATCTTAGACGGCACATTTTCCCTGCTGTTGTTGTCAGGCAAAGAAAGACCTTCCGAAGAGCCGACGGAGTAAGGATCCAATTTCAGGACAACGCAGCCGTCATCATGACGCCTGAAGGAGAACTGAAAGGAACGGAGATAAGAGGGCCAGTGGCGAGAGAAGCCGCCGAAAGATGGCCTCGAGTAGCCAACTTGGCCAGCATAATAATCTAGGCAAAGGAGATGTAAGATTGCCCTCAAGGAAGAGTCGAACTGAAACGCGCCGAAAGATGATCTCAGCATCCCTTTCTCCGGAGCTTCGTGAAAGATATGGCCGAAGATCCTTCACCGTGAGGAAGGGAGATACTGTCAAGGTGGTAAGAGGAGACTTCACTGGCATTGAGGGTAAAGTCAACAGGGTGGACTGCGACCAAGAAAGACTGTTCGTTGAGGGTCTCACCCGAGACAAGGTTTCAGGCACATCTTCACTAGTGACAGTTCATTCATCGAAGGTTATGATCACAAACCTTAATCTCTCAGACAAGTGGCGGGCTGACACGCTGGAAGCAGAGAGACCTCGGCCCTCAGCTGAAGAACCTGCCGAGAAAGAGGCAGTTGACTGAGAATGGGAAAGAAAGGCGGCTCAAGACATCTGAAGCGAATGCCCGCGCCAAGATTCTGGCGAATAGAAACAAAAGAATTCAAGTGGACGATCAAGCCCAAACCGGGGCCTCATCCCATTGATCTATGTATTCCACTTGCAGTGATCCTCAGAGACTACCTCGGTCTGGCAAGAACCATCCGAGAAACGAATCTCCTCTTGTCACAGGGCAAAGTGAAGGTTGACGGACACTTCAGAAGAGACGGAAAGTATCCTGTAGGCCTCATGGACATCGTTGAAATTGCGGGTACGAAAGGAGCCTTCCGAGTGCTCCCAGTCGAAGGAAAAGGCCTCACTTTGGTTGAGACAACCAAAGAAGACACTGGATTCAAGCTTTGCAAAATACAAGACAAGAGGACAGTGGCTAATGGACATCTCCAGATAAATCTGCACGACGGCAGAAACATTTTGGTTAAGGTGCAGAATCCAAGCAACCCGACCGAGGATGTCTACTCAACGGGGGCATCACTACAAATCGAGATTCCAACCCAGAAAGTTCTCAAACAGTTGAAAATGGCCGACGGAGCGTATGCAATCGTTACTAGAGGAAGAAACTTGGGACGGCATGGAAAGATCTCCAGCATTATCCCAAGATCGTCAACAAGGCCGGCCATCGTCGAGATCAGAGACAGCAAGGGAGAAACATTTCGGACTGTCGGCGACTATGTGTTCATAGTGGGTGAAGGCACTTCTGCTATAAAACTTGCGGGAGCTTAGCGACATGGCTGGTGAGGTAGAGACTGAGGCCGGCGGGCGGAACCCGATGCAGCAAGTAAGAATAGAAAAAGTGACAGTCAACATCGCGGTCGGGAAATCTGGAGACCCGTTGGAAAAGGCGAAGAAAGTACTTGAGCAGATGACGAATCAAACACCTTGCCCAAGAAACGCAAGAAGGACTGTGAAGGATTGGGGAATCAGAAAAGGTGAACCGATATCATGTATCGTCACGCTTCGCGGAAAGAACTCAGAGTCCTTTCTCAAGCGTGCCATGGAAGCCGTAGGCAACAAGCTCTCAGAATCCTGTTTCGATGATCATGGTAATTTCGCGTTTGGCATAAAAGAGCACATAGAAATTCCAGGCACCAAATACATCCCTGAGATCGGAATATTCGGCATGGACGTAAACGTGACACTTGAAAGACCAGGCTACAGGGTCAAGAGAAGAGCAATAAAGATGTCGAGAGTGGGAAAGAGGCATTCTATCACAAGACAAGAGGCAATCGAGTTCGCTGCGAGCAAGTTACAGGCGACGATCATTAAGGAAGGTGCAATTGTTGGCGAAGCTTAAGCCGAGTAAACAGAGGAAGTTCGGCAAGGGAAGTAGACCATGCAAAAGATGTGGTCAACGAAACGCGGTCATAAGAAGCTACGGCTTGCAGCTATGCAGGCAATGTTTCAGAGAACTTGCGCCGAAACTGGGATTCAAGAAGTATTCATGAGGTCACAGAAATGACATTGATGGATCCCGTGGCAAACGCCCTTTCAACAATTGCGAACAACGAGGGAAGATACAAACATGAATGCGTTGCAGAGCCAGCATCCAAACTGCTGGGCCAAGTCTTGCGTGTAATGCAGAAGAACGGATACTTAGGGGAGTTCGAGTTCGTTGACGATGGGAGATCCGGGAAATTCAAGATCCAGCTAATCGGGAGGATCAACAAGTGCGGCGTCGTCAAGCCAAACTTCTCCGTGAAAGCAGACAGAATCGAAACGTTCGAGAAGAGATACCTCCCGTCCAGAGATGTCGGCATTCTCATCTTGTCAACTCCGAAAGGAGTGATATCTCACAAGGAAGCAGGCGACCTACAGACCGGAGGAAAACTCCTAGCATACGTCTACTAGCACGGTGAAATCATGGCTTCTGAGACTGCCGAGAGATTCGTCGAGATTCCAAGCGATGTCAAAGTCGAAGTCAAGGGACGGAAGCTGACTGCGACAGGACCAAAGGGATCAATCAACGAGGATCTTTCCCATATGCCAGTAGAGCTTGAAACGAAGAATGGTAAGGTAGTGATCCGGTCGTCGGGTTCTAGGAGGCGAGACAGGGCGATGGTCGGAACGGCAGCTGCACACGTCGACAACATGATCAAAGGCGTCACTCGAGGGTTTGCATACCGGTTGAAAATTGTCTATGCACATTTCCCAGTCACTGTCAAAGTGCTGGAGAAAGAGAGGAGAGTATCAATTGAGAACTTCGGAGGGGAAAAGACTCCTCGCTTTGCATCGATAATCGGAGATGTTGCAGTCAAGGTCTCAGGTGACGAAGTGACAGTTGAAGGAACACGTCTGGATGAAGTCAGCCGAACAGCAAGCAACATCGAGGAAGCTACGAGAATCAAAGAGAAAGATCAGAGAGTCTTCCTAGATGGCATCTACGTATTCCAGAAAGGGGAGGCAGTCAAGAAGTGAGGACGCGTCAGATCCGGGAGAGGGAGAAGCTCAAGGAACGGATACCGAAACTGGTTCGACAGGAATCTTGGCGTTACAAGAGAGTCAAAGAGGCTTGGCGCAGGCCCACGGGGGTCACAAACAAGATGAGGCGGAGACAACGGGGATGGCCGAAAGCAGTTTCTGTCGGTTATAAGACGCCGAAACAGTTGCGTCACCTCCATCCATCAGGCTTGCGAGAAGTGAGTATCGATCGAGCGGAGGACTTGGAGAGACTTGACGCTAAGACCTGTGTGGCAAGGATCAGCCATACTGTTGGGGAAAGGAAGCGAGTCGCGATTGTCAATAGGGCGAAAGAGCTCCAGATAAGAATCTTGAACCCAGGATCTGCAGGAAAGGAAGAAGCTCTCAAAGTCGAGGAGCCGGTCGTTGAAGAGAGTCAGGCTCCCGCTAAGCAAACGCAGCCGGAAGTCACGCAGGGACAAGTCAAGGAGGAGGCGAAACCATGAACCTGAAAAGCCAGAGGAGACTCGCCTCAAGGATACTGAAGGTTGGTGAGAACCGGGTTTGGATAGATCCGGATGAGGTCGAAAAAGTCGGCTCAGCCATAACTCGAGACGAAGTCAAGAGGCTCGTTCATGAAGGAGCCATTCGAGCACTACCGGAAAGAGGCACCAGTCGAGGCAGAGAAAGAATCTCGCATCGGAGACACAGGCTAGGAAGAGGAGGAGGGCCCGGCGGAAGAAAGGGAATTCGAAGGTCAGAGAAAGGCTGGGTCGAGAGAATCAGATCGATCAGGAGAAGGCTTCGAGAGCTTAGAGACAAGAGAATGATCGAGAGATCGGTGTACCGAAAACTTAGCCTTATGGCGAACGGAGGCGCTTTCAGGAGTGCCAGTCACGTCAACGAATACATTGAGTCCCACCAGTTAGCGCGGAGGAGATAGCCACAATGGTTCGAGGACCCACGTACAGCATGCCACATCGCAGAAGAAGAGAGCATCGGACAGATTATGAGAAGAGATCAGCGCTGGTGGTTTCCGGTCTTCCGAGGATGGTTGTTCGAACTTCAAACAAACACACTTCCGTCCAGTTCGTGGAGGCAAAACCTCAAGGAGACTATGTGCGTGCTGCGGCCAAGTCCACGGAACTTGAGAAACTGAACTGGAAATATGGGGGAGGCAACCTCTCAGCAGCCTATCTCACTGGTATGCTCGCAGGACTGAGAGCCATCCAGAAAGGCCTTCGCAAAGCAGTTCTCGACATCGGTCTTCAAAGAGTCACTAAAGGAGCGAGAATCTTCAGCGCTCTGAAGGGCGCTGCTGACGTTGGCGTTGAAATACCTCACGACAAGGGAATACTTCCCTCTGATTCAAGGGTCAAGGGAGAGCACATAGCTGCCTACGCAAAAAAGCTCTCGACTAACCCAGATCGGTATCGAACGCAGTTCTCAGGATACCTTTCAAAGAAGTTGAAGCCTGAAGATCTTCCTTCTATGTTCGAGAGAGCAAGAGAGAAGATCGCCGGTTCGGAGAGCAGACTCCAAAAGGAGGCTGAGAAGTAGTGAGCCTCCAAGGACGGAGAGAGTCCAGCTTGGCGCCATGGACTCCGAGAACAAAACTTGGGAAGATGGTGCAAGAAGGAAAGATCCTTTCGATTGACGAGGTATTCACCCAAGGCTTGAAGATAATGGAGCATCAGGTGATCGACGCTCTTCTTACGAACCTTCAGCATGAGGTCTTGGAAATCGGGTTCGTTCAGAAGCAGACAGATGCAGGAGAGAAGTCCCGCTTCAAGGCTGTGGTTGTTGTGGGTAACGGCGAAGGCTACGTGGGCGTAGGCGACGGGAAGGCGAAGCAGGTTAGAATCGCTATAGACAAGGCCACAGTGCAGGCGAAACTGAACACGATTCCAGTACGCAGAGGCTGTGGAAGCTGGGAGTGCGCCTGTAATCATCCCCATTCCCTCCCGTTTAGAGTGCGAGGGAAATGTGGAAGCGTATCATTGGAGGTGATTCCCGGTCCGAGAGGGCTGGGATTGGTTGCGGGGGAGATACCGAAAGTCGTCTTGAGGTTGGCAGGTGTGAAGGACTGTTGGACAAGAAGCTTCGGGTCAACATCGACTGCTTCCTCGACTGCCTTCGCTGTATATGACGCGTTACGATCAACATATCGCATCATCACTCCGGGTGACTGGGCTAGGTAGTAGACCTTTGACGGAAAAGAAGAGGCCTAGAAAGGCGAAGCCGCCGGCGAGAAGAGTTAGGAAGGAGGCTCCTTCAGAAGTCTCAAAAGGCAACTGCATCATTGCTGTCAGGCTCCGCGGAGAAGGTGGAGTTGCAGGAGATGTTAGAGCCACGTTGGACATGCTACGTCTGTCACGTAAGCACAACGCGATCCTGATCTACAAGAGATCCGACGCCTTAGGAATGCTCAGGAAGGCGAAGGACTACGTAACTTGGGGAGAGGCTGACAAAGAAGTACTGAGCGTGCTTTTCAAGAAGAGATGCAGGCCTCAAGGCACAAATGAGCTCACAGCAAGATACTTGAAGGAGAGACTTCAAGTACCCTCGATAGAGAGATTTGTCCAGGCAATAGAACGAGCAGAAATCCCACTGAGCAAACTCCGCGAAGCGGGGATCTCCCCTGTCTTTCGCCTTCACCCTCCTAAAGGCGGATTCAAAGGAGCTCTGAAACGTTCCTTTGCAGATGGAGGCGAGCTAGGCGACAGGGGAGCGGAAATCACATCTCTCATTTCTCGAATGATCTAGCAAAGCCAGAATTCTCTTGAATGCGCAGACTTGCCAGAATTTGAAGGTCAATGCGAAGAATATCAACAGGAGAGCACGTTATCGGATAGCTTCAATATTTCCAGTTTGATAAGTTCGCGGAGGATTAAGTAAGTCCGGAGAATTGCTAAACGCTTAAATTGACCGCGCCTGAACAATGACCGAAAGCTCAATCAAGAGTGAAAACAAGCTTGCCCACGAGACACAGAAAAGTCAGAAAGATGCGTGGCTCAAGGACTCACGGTTGGGGAGTGTCAGGCCAGCACAGAGACAGCGGAATGCAAGGTGGCCGAGGGCAGGCAGGTCGACTTACACACAAGCGGACTAAGCTGATCGCTGAAGGTGTTGAGATAAGCAAGCATGGTTTTTTTAGCCACTCAAGAACTATTCGAACGATCAATGTAAAGGATCTTGTCAGTCTGATATCGGAGCCGTCTGAAGCAAAACCAAAAGGAGAGTTACCTCTTATAGATCTGTCTAAGCTGGGTTACGGCAAGCTTCTTGGAAAAGGAGTCGTTGACCGACCGATAGAAGTGAGGGTTTCAAAGCTATCGGAATCAGCTGCGAAGAAAATCGAAGCGGCTGGAGGAAAGATAGTTCGCCCCAAGTAGGTGGGCCTCTTGGTTCGCTTTATAGAACTCTTCCAGCCACTCGCAAGATTTGTTCCAACCGTGTCCTCGCCTGACCGAAAGATCTCCTTTAACGAGAAACTGTTCTGGACCGCTATGGTTCTCATTGGCTACTTGGTCATGACCGAGATCCCTCTCTACGGAGTCGGGGGAAGGAGCGCCGAGGACCCTTTCAGCGCGATGCGAGTTATCTTTGCCTCTGAGAGAGGCACATTGATGGAGCTGGGGATAGGACCGATCGTGACAGCAGGGCTCATCCTTCAAGTGCTTGCAGGCTCGCAGATGATAAAAGTTGACTTCACGAATCCTCAAGATAGATCGTTGTTTACAACGGCAAGCAAGGTTCTTTCCATATTGATGTACGTCTTTCAGATAAGCGCCTACATGGCTGCTGGCGCATTTGGGACAACGGTTACCCCGCGGACTGCTTTCGTCATAGTTCTGCAGCTGGCAAGTGCAGGAATCGTGTTAATCTTGCTGGATGAATTGTTACAGAAAGGATGGGGGCTAGGCAGCGGGATCAGTCTCTTCATTGTCGCGGGCGTAGCGCAACGGATACTATGGGACGCAATTGCCCCTATGGGCCCGATGAGTGATAAGAAATACTTGGGGGCAATCATAGCTTTTACACAGTCGGTGGGATCCTCTTCAACTGTGTGGGATATGTTCCACCGCCCTGAAGGGCTGCCCGACATGATAGGGTTACTTACAACGGTCGTGGTCTTTGCAACCATCATCTATATCGATGGTCTACGGGTTGAGGTTCCGGTTTCGCACTCGAAATTTAGAGGATTCAGAGGAAAATTCCCAATCAAACTTCTTTACGTGTCCAACATACCTGTGATCTTCACTGCCGCGCTCTTCGGCAATATATATTTCGTCACGCAGCTGATCTGGTCAAGATACAACCAGTCGGGGACAAACTTCTGGCTGAATCTCTTGGGAATATTCAAGGCGCAAGGCCAGAGATACGAACCTTCGAGTGGGCTCGCGTACTACGTCGTTTCTCCTAGGAATCTAGAGAACGTGATGAATGATCCTGTTCGTGCATTAGTCTACGCCGGCTTGATGATGGCCATATGCGTATTCTTCTCTGCGACTTGGATCGAAGTGGGCGGTATGGACGCTAGGACGGTTTCTCAGCAACTGGTTGACTCAGGGATGCAGATAGAGGGATTCAGGCGTTCGTACGCTCCGATCCAGCAGGTACTCTCTAGGTATATACCAACCGTCACGATACTCGGAGGGTTGGTTGTGGGTGCAATAGCTGCATTCGCTGACTTTCTGGGCGCGTTCGGCTCCGGCATGGGCATTCTACTTTCAATAGGGATCATACAGCAATACTACCAGATACTGGCTCAGGAAAGAATCAGCGAGCTCTATCCAGCTGCTCGAGCGCTGTTAGGGAAGTGATCGGAATGCAGGCTACCGTGATTGAAGCCCAGATGTCAGACGCCTGCAAGAGAGGAGGTTGTGTCTGATCCCGGTTGACAGAGGGCGACAGCTCCGATGCATCCGGCCCTTTCGGGAGAACCGGTGAAGGTTATAAGGAGTAAAGAAGGAGAACAGGCGCAAGCGCTGGAGAACCGTTGGAGAGAATATCAGGTAGGCTTGGATAGTTGCTGGCGATATTTGACGAGATAATTAAGTGGCTCATGGCGGCACTCGCACCCTATGCAACGATACCCAGATCCACCTTCTTCGTACTAGGTGTCGCAGGTATTCTTGCAATTACAGTAAACTTGGCTAACCGTTTCCTCGTAGATGTGCGGGCAATGAGGGAGAGATCGGCTGAGTACAAGGCTTGGCAAGAAGAGTTCAATAAGGCGAGGAAGTCCGGCGACAAGCAGCTGTTGGCAAAGGTCACAAAGAAACAGGCCGCCATAATGCGCCAGCAGAGCAAGATGTTCTTGGATCAAATGAAGGTCATGGCGGTAATCCTCATACCCTTCTGGCTCATCTGGAATGTTCTCAGTAGCTTCTACGGTGGGTCGCTTGAACGGATGTTCACAGCGTACTCGCCCTTTGTCGTGCGATGGCTGCTGGAAGGACCGCGTCTCATTCCCGAAGTTTCCCTTCCAGTCAAAGTATCATACGGTAGCTGGTACATGATCTGTTCCCTTGCCATAAGCCTGCCCGTGTCAAGGCTTCTGGGCACGAATCCTCAGCAGGAGTGATTGATCGTGGTCAGGCGGGCGAAGCGTGCGAGAAGACGAAAGAGAACTATCCTTCCAACTCCAGGTGGCAGGATCACAATGCAATTCAAGAGAAGTAGGCCCGGGACGCCAAGATGTTCCATCTGCGGATCGACAGTAAAGGGCATACCTCACTCCAGCATTCGAAAGTATCCAAAATCAGGACGAAGACCATCGCGGCCGTATGGCGGTACTATCTGTCACGCATGTCTTGCGGAAGCCTTCAGGAGAGACGCCCGAGGTCAACCGTAAGTGAACCTAGTGCTGGCGATCAGCGGGCTTCACGGATCTGGCAAATCCACTTATGCTCGGGCCATGGCTAAGGCCTATGGACTGAAGGTCGTTTCAGCGGGGCAATCCTTTCGAAGAATCGCCAAAGAGAGAGGAATGACTTTAGAGCAGTTAACGGCTGAGGCGAGCAAGGATCCCAGCATAGACAAACTGATAGACGACATGACAAAGCAGGAAGCTGAAAAGGGAAACGCAATCCTAGACGGACAACTTTCGGGACGGATGGCCCAAGAAAAGGCTGACATCAAAATATTTCTCACAGCCCCTGATAGCGTAAGGTTCGAAAGGATCGCTTCACGCGACAGAATACACGTCGAGGACGCCAAGAAACAGACATTGATGAGAGAGGCAGCTCAGAGAGAGCGTTTCATTCGATACTACGGAATAGATCCTTCCGACTTATCCACCTACGATCTAGTCTTCGACACAAGCCTTCGGCCGCTCGATGAGAACATCAAAATTCTTAAGAACCTCATATCCGAGTACCTTGGGGAAAAAGCCAAGAAGTGAACGCCACATGCCTGCCATCGAAGTCGGAAGAATATGCGTCAAAACCGCCGGCCGAGAAGCCGGGAGCAAATGCGTTGTGGTTGATGTCATCGATAGTAACTATGTTCTTGTGACGGGGCCAAGGTCGCTTTCAGGCGTCAAACGGCGCAGAACAAACGTCAAGCATATTGAGCCAACCCAAGACAAGATTGACCTCAAGAAAGACGCGACAGACGAGGAAGTTCTCAAAGCACTTGAGAAGACAAAGAAGACCGCAGCAGTCAAGGCTGAGGCCAAACCGAAGCTCAAGTAAACAGGCTCACGAGCTGGCTCTACAATCAGTTTAATTCTCGCACGGCACTTTTGCTTGGGGGATTAGCATGAAGCTTCTTCCACCATGGGACGTGAAGAGAGGAATCGTCGCCAAAACAGAAGCGGACACGAACAGCACAGTAGGATACGATCCATACGCTCGGCCAATAAGCCTTCACATTCGTTTCGGAATGATAAACTTGGACAAGCCATCAGGCCCTTCAAGCCATGAGGTTGTAGCATGGGTCAAACGGATGCTCGGACTGAAGCATGCCGGACACGGCGGAACCCTTGACGCCTAAACTGGCGGGGGATATCCCAAAGTAACCGGAGTGCTTCCCATCGCATTCGAAGACGCGACGAAAGTAATTCAAGCGTTCCTACTCTCCGGGAAAGAGTACGTATGCCTGATGCAACTCCACGAAGACGTCACAGAGCAGAAAATCAGGGACGCATTTGACGAGTTCACTGGCGTGATCCTTCAGAGGCCACCTCTCAGGGCTTCAGTGAAGCGAGTTGTGAGAAGGCGAACGGTCTACTCGATAGATGTCCTTGAGATTGACGGCAGAAGGGTTCTCTTCAAGGTTGCGTGCCAAGCCGGAACATACGTTCGCAAGATCTGCAGCGACATAGGCGAGGTGCTCGGATGCGGAGCGCACATGAGCGAGCTGCGAAGGACAAGAGCTGGACCATTTAGTGAAGACAGAAGCTTGTGCTCAATGTACGATCTTCTAAACGCATACGACGATTGGAAGGTCGGCAAAATGGAGCAGAAGCTCAGGGTAATTGTTCGGCCGATGGAGGAAGCATTCGAGTTCATACCTAGGGTCTACATCAGGGATTCGGCCGTAGACGCGATCTGCCACGGTGCTGATTTGGCTGTGCCTGGCGTGGTCAAACTCGATCAGGAAATAGAGATGAACGCTTCCGTAGCCTTGATGTCTCTGAAAGGAGAGGTTGTGGCATTGGCCAAGGCCTTGATGCCAACGGAGCAAGTACTTGAACTGGATCACGGGATCACAGCTAAGACAGTTCGAGTCGTCATGCCGCCGGGAACCTATCCACCTCTCTGGAAGGAGTCATGAGGGATCGAGTCTCGTTGAAGCATCTTGACCTTGTGGTGGTGTCCCCGCACAACAATAGCAATATAGATACGTAATGAATTTGATCAGGGTCGAACATCCGCGAGTGAACACGCCGGGGTTCCCGAGCCAGGTACGGGGCAGATCCACATGTGAGCCCAAGCCTGGAGACGGACAAGGGCACTTGAAAGCCTGTGGCCCTCACGGGCCGCGAGGGTTCAAATCCCTCCCCCGGCGCCATACTTTCGCAACCATTTAGCCAAGTTCGATTGGGAGCAAGGAGCTTCTCGAATTCGAAAACTAGAGGATACGGGCACGAAGGGGATGAACGAAAGGGATA
>CAZVYD010000009.1:0-35732 GCA_964631575.1 uncultured Candidatus Bathyarchaeia archaeon | reverse complement strand
CACTTGTCTTTGGAAGTCTTTGACATTCGCCTCACGGCGATGGATTGGAATGACTATCCTGGGTTTGATAGCCAGAGTTGCTTCCACCGCCTCAGGCACATCCATGGTGTAAGTGCCATCGATAGGGAGAAGAGCTACGTCTATCGCTGGTAACGTCTTCATCTCCGGTATGAAGTCACTGTCGCTTGCGTGGAAAATAGTCTTTCCTTCGGATCTTATGATTACGGCGATGTTTTGCCCTTTGGGGTGGAATGGGACTCCGGGCGACCTGAACCTCTTGTTATTGTATGAGTGCACGGCTTCGATTTCTATCCCGTCGAACTTCTCCTTTTGACCGACCTCCATTGAAACAACCTTTCCCGAGATCTCGTTTGCACAGCTCTTCGCCGCGACGAAGATCGTATCGTTCTTACTTGCGATAGACAATTTTGGCTTGTTCAGATGGTCGCCATGCCCGTGCGTGACAACAATCACATCTGCTTTCCTCTCGTACTCACCTTGGTAAGGGTCAATGTAGACGATTTTACCGCCTGTTTCAATCATCACGCTTGCGTGGCCTAACCACTTTAGCTTCATTGTGAATCACTACACGACCTATCGGCGCGAAATATATGTGCTTTCACTTATGGGGGTCAACTTTGTTGGAGGATCTGCGTTATTCGAAGCCAATTGCCTAATCTTCGGAGATTGCTTTGGCAGAAGCATCACCTTTGTACAATTGCTCGTCACCCTTGACGCAAAGGAAGACCAGTGGTTCCCTGTTCGGATTTCTGAACTGATGAAGGTCGTTTGGGCGCTAATAGATGGTGTCTCCCGGCTTTGTTTGGATCTCTCTGTCTTCGCTGACCATGACTCCCCGTCCTTCAAGCACGAAGACTTCATGCTCGTAGCCGTGCCTATCTAGGGGAGTATGTCCCCCTTCCTCAACCACGTAGTATCTAAGGTAGAAATGGCTCGCACCAGCAGACTTCTCCAATAGATACCTAACATTGGCTTTCCTTGCTCCTTCACGCGCAAGAGCCTCAAACTCTCCTTTCTCTGAAACATCAGTCACATACATGTCTTCAGCATCCTCATCTTCAACAAGCGATAGGTACGCCGCCTTGGTTCCTAACTCTTGACTATGAATCTGTAGGAATCTTGCACGGGCGATGGCATTGCAGGGAGAGGAGCCTTCTAGCCCTCTTCACATTGGCCTGCATCATAAACTAGAGTCTTTCTTAGGCCTTTTCGCTTCTGAAAGTGCCATATCTCAGCTCTTCCTCTGTAAGCCTCAGCCCAGTCCTTGAGAACTCTTCTGTCAAGTTCACTCACTCTACTCTTCCCACTTTTCACTTGAATCAGCAGGGTTTGCCCATTTCTTCCCGCAAAAACGTCTACCGGACCATGAGATGCTGCGCTTCGGCTACACAGCCACCCTTCTTTTCGAAGAGTCTGAAGAACCTTATACTCTCTACTACGCCCACGCGTATATGCTGTCGATACCATAGAGGGAATTGTATGTGACCCGTCATTAAAGGCCGTCGCACCACTCATCTTCTTTTGCAGGTCTGACGGCAACAACAGGTGCAATCAAACGGTCAAAGCGCTACAACTTGAAAATGAGTTCGGCAGTGGACTCACTGCGGCCCAAGTAGTCCTCACCTGGCCGTCGCCTCCCAAACTGATTCTATGGTGCCGTCGTTGGACAACGGCTCCCCCCCTCCCCTAGGAATTCCAAACCTGAACAAGCTTCTAGGATAGCGCGCTATGTTGAATCCATTTGACGAAGCCTGCTGTTTCATTTGAGCGGCCATTCTTTGACAAATTGACCTATTAGATCGAGGCCAGCTCTGAGATAGCTGGGCTCAGCTCCGTAGCCTATTCTCAGATATCCGTCGATTCCGAGATGGTCTCCAGGGACGACAAGCACGCTCTTTTGCTCAAGGAGCTTTTCTGCAAGCTTGGTCGAGTTGACCTTCAGCCCATACCTAGCGAAGGAGATGGCTCCAGCCTTCGGCTTAACAAAGCTGAAGATCCTTGTCTGATTGATCCACTGCTCCAATACTGGCAGGTTGGTTCTCAGGATGTTCCTCGTTCTCTCCAGTATCTCGCTTCGCTTCTTGAGGGCTACGCGAGCGAGCCGATCGCTGATCGATGAGGGAGCAATTGTCGTGTAGTCATGATAGGACCAGAGCTTCGCAATTGCAGACTCTGGACCAACGATCCATCCGATCCTGAGCCCCGGAAGACCATATGCCTTTGAAAGTCCATTCGTCACTATGGTCCGGTCATAGATGTCGAGAAACGACTGAGTAGTTCGGCCGTTGATCTCAGCGCCTTGATAAACCTCATCCGAAAGTATCCATGCTCTGCTCTCACTTGCGAGGTCTCGAATGGCGTTCATCTCAGCTGTCGAGAGGACGGCGCCAGTAGGGTTGTTTGGGTTGCATACAGCGATCAGCTTCGTCCGTTTGCCGACTAAGCTTTTTAGTTGCTCAATGTCCAGAGCCCAAGCATTCTCCGCCGTGAGTCTAAACGTTTTCACTTTAGCCCCCATCGACCTTGCGACCCCCCAGATCTGCATGTAGTTCGGAAGCATCAACACAACTTCGTCTCCTCGTTCGACTAGATGGAGGATTGAGATGAAATTGGCTTCTGAGCTACCGTTTGTGACCAAGATGCTGCGAGGGGTCCTTCCCTTGTAGAGTTGGCTGATCAGTTCTCTGAGTTCCGGTGTCCCGTTAGTATAGCCGTAGCCCAAACTAGTCTCAGCCAAGATATGCGATCCATCACCAACAAGTTCTCTGACAGTGAGTGGATGGACACCACTCTCAGTAAGGTTGTACCGGACAACGTTCTCATATGTTGACTGCCATCGCTCCATCTTGAAGATTCCGATCTTCAAATATCTCTTCACCCACGCTTTACCAATCACAACAACTTACGAGACATCTGTTCAAAGTCTTCCCGTGTGTAATATGTCTGAGCCGGTACTGCAATACTCGATGGATAGGTTGATAAGCTCTCAACTATGCAAAAGTTTCCCACATGGTGACATTTGCAACTCTATGCTACGTCTTTCGTGGAGGGAAGGTTCTTCTACTTTTCAAGTCAAAGGGGCTGTTCGGCGAAGGGAAGTGGAACTCCCCTGGAGGAAAGCTTCTCCGCGAAGAAGCTCCCGAGAGTGGAGCGGTACGCGAAGTATTCGAAGAGACAGGGTTAACGGTTCGAAACCTACGCTTTCATGGAGTTCTCAACTTCCATCTGGGTAGCGGCAAGAAGCTGGACCAAACGGTATTCGTCTTCTCTTCAAGACTAGCAAAGGGAAGACTCAAGCAGAGTGTCGAAGGCAAGCTCAGATGGTTCGCTAAGGTTCAGATACCTTATGATCAAATGTGGGACGACGACAAGGTGTGGCTTCCATTGATGTTTGAAGGTAAGAGCTTTGTCGGAAACTTCTATTTCAGCGACGGATATCAGAAGCTCGAAAGCTACAGTTTGGAGGAAATTGAGCCGAGCTAGTGGCTCACCTCAGGAATGATCAGCTTGGCAGCTGCCGAAATGATGTTCAGAGCAATCGATGGAAAGATGCCCATGACAATAGCTCCGATCGCGAGGCATAATATCGGTGCCCACATGACTGGCGAGGCGTCTTTGACATCTCTCAGGTGATCAGGCAACTTCCCAAAGAACACTCGCCACAGGAACCATAGGTAGTACGCAGCCGTTATGACTGCACTCAACGTAGCGATGAATGTGAGCAGGTTTTGTCCTTCGAACAGCCCTAGCTTATGGTTGATTCCACCTGCGAAGATCAGTGACTCGCTGAAGAATCCACTGAGTGGAGGTGTTCCGGCCAGGGTGAGAGCGCCGATTACGGACGCCACAGCGGTCATAGGCATTTTGGTTGCAAGTCCACTATATTGCCTGAGATCTCGGGATCCTGTCTGATGCATCAAGATTCCAGACGCCATGAAGAGGAGCGCTTTGCAGAGCGCGTGATTGACTATGTGGAACAATCCACCTGTCAAGCCCATCAAGGAACCTGTGGTCAACCCGAAAAGTATGTATCCCATCTGACTGACGCTTGAATAGGCGAACAGTCTCTTGATGTCAGTTTGAGCTATGGCCATCAAACCACCATACACCATAGTAACAACTGCCAGAGCCAACAGAAATGCCGAGACTCCCTTGAAGCTTGGGAAGAAGATTCCGAGTGAAATTCTTGTAATGGCATAGGCACCGCACTTGATCATCACCCCAGAAAGCATTGCACTTATCGGTGTAGGTGCCTCCGCATGGGCGTCAGGTAGCCACGTGTGTACAGGAAAAACTGCCATCTTGACCATGAAGCCAAAGATCATCAATGCAAAGATGACCATAGCAACATTCGGATTGATCTCTTCGATCTTATGGGCTAATTCTGAGATCTCAAACGTATGCGTTATGACGAAGGTAGCCAAGATGCCGAAGAGGAGGCATACCGCTCCGACATGAGTGAAGATAAAGTACTTGAAGCCGATCTTTGCTGCGCGCTCTGGAGTTCCCCAGAATACTATCAGGAAATATGAGGGGATCAGCATTAGCTCCCAGAAAATGTAGAACTGAAGCAGATTCGATGAGAAGACGACTCCGAGCATTCCACCTATGAAGAGAAGCGTGTTGCCGAAGTAACCTGCGTGGCCGTGCTCATGTTCCATGTATCCAACGGCGTAGACAGTCGCGAAGAAACTTACCAAGGCGATGATGAATGCTATTACTACACTCAAAGCATCAATCTGGAACCCAAACGTTACTCCAATTGAAGGTATCCAAGGATAAACATGTCTGATAGGAGTTGCACCTTTGGCGACTACGTCTGGAACCATTGAGCCCACGAGGATGACTGGTATCAGGGCTGCCAGCGTCGCCAACCATCCCACATGCCTCTCAAAACTCTTACTTCCCTTTCCAACCACATATACAATGATTCCCAAAACAAGCGGAAGGAAGACTGATAGCGCATCCGCGTTTCCTATCATCTCGATCTCCTCTCTATCTCAGAAATCCTCCGAAATATAGCGACAAGACAAGAAGCAAGATGAATGCAAATCCCACTAGGATCATGTTGTACGAGAGTATTCCTGTATGCGTCTTTCTGAAGTGGGAAGACAATCCAACCGCACCATCAGCAATCAGGTAGTTGAACCTATCGATGCCACTAAGCTCGGCATATTCGAAGAACAGGTCTGAGAATCTCTTTATCCCATTTGCAATCAGGTAGTTTAGGCCATCGATGCTAGTAACGTCAACATACTGATACAGGAGAACTGAAAGTTTCTGGATTGCACTTGCAGCTGCATAGTTAAGCCTATCAACAACACCGACTTCGAATCTGCTGTAGATGTTGCTACAGAGCCCAATAAGTCCAGTAACGACCACTCTCCTGTAAGCCGGGCCGAGATGGTTTCGGTGCAGGTTGAGCATTTTCCTCAGAACAAGGTTCCTTCCCACCATTGCGGCGAGTTCGCTTTCAGTCCTGCAATAGAGAAGGTAGGTTCGCATCCCGCCGACGATCAATACTGTGGCAACTAGGGTGAGAACAGCCCATCCCACATCTTCGTGGATTGCATGCATGATCTTTTCCGTAGGGCTGGCTGACACTGATCGAACGAAATGAGAAAGGCTCAACTTGAAGAACAGAGTTGATGTTGCCACGGTGCTCACTGTTGCCTTGTCCTAATTGCAGTCGCCCTAGATCATGTGCCCTTCGGGCACATCCTTAGGAAAGGATATGGGCTACATTCTCATAATATAACAGTAACTATTCAGATTAGTTCACCAAAGAGACTTAATGCTCCACCTGTCTGCAAACCTCTGTCCTCTTTTCGTCGCTCGAATCAAGTCACCTGTCAAAACAAATGTAGTAGGCTGTTGCAAGAAGAGCCCTGATCATGCTCGATGTTCAATTCGAACGTCTTATTGTTTTATAAGAACCTCTGGCAAGAATATGCGACGGGTTACAGATGAAAATCGCTCTCGTAGCAGACAGGAGTACTGCAACATCTTTCAAACTTGCTGGGTCAGCCGATGTCAGTGTTGTAGGGAACGCAGAAGAGGCAGAGAAGAAAATCGATGAGCTCATGGGGAGAAGTGACTTGGCAGTGATCCTTGTGATCGAGCGGCTAATTGACCAAGTTCCCGGATTGGCTGAGAAGGTTGCCGAGCGGGAATATCCGGTGATCATTCCTATCCCGGAGACGCGAGGACCAGTAGTCACGAAGACAGATCTCATAGTTGATCTTATTAGGCGAAAGGCAGGTATCGAGGTCAAACTGTAGTTGATTGAGATTTACATTTTCAAGGTGATCTGAATTGTCTGTGGGGGGTTCGGTGTTTCGCGTCGCCGGCCCATTCGTTATCGCTAAGGGAATGGCGGGTTCACGTATGTACGAACTCGTAACCATCGGGGAAGAGGGCGTTATCGGCGAGATTATCCGCCTCGAAGGTGAAACCGCGGCGATACAGGCCTATGAAGAAACGGCTGGGATAATACCCGGTGAAAAGGTCGCAGGAACTGGCAAGCCGTTGTCTGTGGAGCTCGGTCCGGGCGTTATCGGGCAGATCTACGACGGAATTCAAAGACGCCTACCTGTCATCCAAGAAATGGTCGGGCCACGAATCAGAAGAGGCGTAATGACGCCTGCAATTGACCATGAGAAGAAGTGGGAATTCCAGCCAACGGTGAAGAAGGGATCGAAAGTTGCTTGTGGAGACGCTATCGGAATCGTAGAGGAAACCCCACTAGTCAAGCACAGAATTCTCGTCCCCCCGTGGATCAGTGACGGAAGAATCGAGGAGATTCAGAGGGGCAAGTTTACTGTGACCGAACATGTTGCTGGGGTGAAGACTGAACGGGGCTCAGAGAAGTTGTGTTTGATGCACTCGTGGCCTGTACGTCAGGCTAGACCTTTCGCAATGATGCTGCCAACAGATGTCCCATTGGTGACTGGTCAACGGATAATTGACGCATACTTTCCGTTAGCGAAAGGCGGGACGGCGACAGTACCTGGAGGTTTCGGAACCGGAAAGACTGTTCTTCTGCAGTCCTTGGCCCAGTGGGCTGACGCGGATATTGTGATCTTGGTGGGATGCGGTGAGCGGGGGAATGAGATGGCGGATGTCCTTGAGAAATTTCCAAGGTTGAAGGATCATCGCTCAGGCATGCCTCTAATGAACAGGACAACAATCATCGCGAACACCTCAGATATGCCCATTGCCGCAAGAGAGGCAAGCATCTACACCGCGATAACGCTTGCTGAGTATTACAGAGACATGGGCCACGATGTTGCCTTGATGGCAGATTCTACTTCTAGGTGGGCTGAAGCTCTTCGAGAGATATCTGGCCGACTGGAGGAGATGCCCGGAGAAGAAGGATACCCGGCGTATCTGGCTTCAAGGCTCGCTGAGTTCTACGCGAGATCTGGCAGAGTGAAAACCTTGAGCAGCGAGGAACGATTCGGATCCATAACAGCGATCGGAGCAGTCTCTCCGCCTGGCGGGGACTTCTCAGAACCAGTAACGGGTAATACTCTGCGCCTGACGAAGGTGTTCTGGGCACTTGATTTCGCTTTAGCCCATCGCCGACACTTTCCTGCAATCAACTGGTTCATGAGCTACTCTGAGTATATGCGCACATTGGAACAGTGGTATGAGAAGATTGGTCCGGGCTGGTCGAGACTCCAAGAAGAGGCGATGACCTTGTTGAAGGAGGAGGAGGAGCTGAGAGAGATTGTGTCACTAGTCGGAGCTGAGATTCTAGGCGACAAGCAGCGCTGCGTATTTGAGGCAGCAAAGATGCTGAAGGAATACTTTCTGCTGCAGAGCGCGTTGCACCCCGTCGACATGTATTGTCCTTTGAAGAAAACGTATGATATGCTTCGTCTAATCTTGAGATTCTACGAGAAAGCCAAGATGGCCGTAGATCTGGGAGTGTCACTGACTGATGTGCTTTCACTCGGCGTGAGAGAGGATCTGATTCGAATGAAGATCATCCGTCCTGAAGAATTCAGCGACGCAGCTGTGACGATCGAGAGTAAGATGGATGAGCAATTCACCCAGATCATCCAGAAGGCAGGGCAGGAGAAGCAGACATGAGCGTTCTATCGAAAACTGGAAGACTATTTCTCACCACTAGAGAGATCTCAGGCCCGTTGATATTCGTCGAATCTACAAGCGGAGTCGGTTATGGAGAACTCGTCGAGGTGACCGATCCCAGCGGCAGAGAGAGGACCGGACAGGTAATCGATGTCAGTGAGAGGGTGACGGTGGTCCAAGTCTTTGAAGGGACCTCTGACCTCGATGTTCGCACTACAGCAACCCGCTTCACTGGAGAAAGCATCAAGATACCAGTCTCCACCGACATTCTTGGCCGGATGTTCAGCGGTAGCGGGAAGCCCATAGATGGCGGTCCACCGATAATCCCTGAAGATTACTGGGATATTCACGGCATGCCGATCAATCCGTATTCGAGGGCACACCCGGTAGACTTCATTCAGACTGGGCTTTCAGTCATCGACGGAATGAACACTCTGGTGCGAGGGCAGAAGCTTCCCCTCTTCTCCGGCACGGGCATGCCGCATAAGCTGGTAGCTTCTCAAATCGTGAGGCAGGCAAAAGTCAGAGGTGAGGAAGAAGCCTTTACGATAGTCTTCGCAGCTATGGGCATAACTTCAGAGGAGGCTAGGTTCTTCGAAGAAGACTATGCGAGAATGGGTGTTTTAGGCCGTGTGGTCATGTTCGTCAATTTGGCTGAGGACCCGGCTATAGAGAGGATCTTGACTCCAAGAGTGGCTCTGACGGCGGCAGAGTACTTGGCCTTTGAGCATGACATGAATGTTCTTGCGATTCTTATCGACATGACGAATTACTGCGAAGCCTTGCGTGAAATCTCCGCTGCCAGAGTGGAAATCCCCGGCAGACGCGGCTATCCGGGATATATGTATACAGACCTTGCATCCATCTATGAGAGGGCTGGAAGGATTCATGGAAAGAAAGGATCCGTGACTCAGATGCCCATCCTGACGATGCCCGACGATGACATAACTCACCCAATTCCTGACTTGACAGGCTACATTACGGAAGGACAGATAATACTAGACAGGGGAATGTTCAAGATGGGCATGTATCCGCCCATTAATCCCCTGCCATCTCTGTCCCGGCTGATGGATAAGGGAATAGGTCCAGGAAAGACTAGGGAAGACCACAAGCAGTTGTCTGACCAACTTTACTACGGGTATGCCCAAGGAAAGGTTCTGCGAGAGACTGCGCTGGTTTCAGGAGAGGCGGCCCTGACAAGTGTCGACAAACTCTACCTGAAGTTCGCAGACAGGTTTGAGAAGGAGTTCATAGGCCAAGGCGTAGACGAGAACCGAGACATAGAGAAGACACTTGACACAGGCTGGGAGCTCCTATCGATACTTCCTGAGTCTGAGTATGCGAGGATTGACCCCGATATCATAAAGAAGTTCCATCCGAAGCACAGAAAGTAGCGTGCGGAAGAGTAGCCTTGTCAGTCGAGCTTGCGGGCATACATCCGACGCGGATAGAGCTTGTAAGGCTAAGACGTCGGAAGGCGCTGGCCGAAGGGATCGTGGACATACTCAAGAAGGACTTGGATGCGCTGACAGGCGCCCTTTTCGAACTTGCGCAGGGAATACCGCCGATGCGTGGCCAAATCCGAGAAGCATTGAGAGAAGGCTACGAGTTGTTCGTTGAAGCTGAAATGATTGTAGGATCGAGGAAGATTGAGGAAATATCACTGGGAGCGAAACCAATCGAATTCGATGTTCAGATAGGGGTGAGAAGCGGCCTTCTTGGAATCCAGCTTCCAACCTTCGAGTTTGTCGAGGCGAAGGGTGGAAACGGTGAGCCTCGGTACAGCCTCTTGGACACCCCTGCGAAGCTAGACGAGTCGGCCTTGAAGATAAGGGAGGCGCTGACCCGTGTTGTCATGCTGGCAGAAGTGGAAGCATCGCTCAAGGCGATCCTAGAGGTCATGTCTGTCAAGAGGCGACAGATCAATAGGCTTCAGTACAAAGTTCTACCTCAGCTCGACACAGCCATACGGTACATCGAGTTGATCCTAGAAGAGACGGAGCGTCAGGACGCGATCAGGGTAAGAGTCCTTCAAAGGAAGAGGAAAGAACGTGCATGATCGCCAAGAACCAGATATGGTCGTGATGCTTTCTGGCTAGGAAGGAAGCACCAAAGGTACTGATTGAGCCATCTAGCAGAGTAGTTGAGACTCTGAGGCTGGCCATGGTGGAGGTGGGATTGCACGAACTCGTTCGCCGCACCGGCAGCAGCTCCCAGCTAATGGAGAAGTGGGCCAACGGAAGCGAATGGGTTCCCCTTGACGTGATCAAGGAGGTCTGCGAAATAAACCGGAATCTCCCAGAAGCACCTTCTTACTCCAAGAATCTATCCGAGTGCACATCGGGCACCCGTTTCAGAATAACCGCAAGAGAAGAAGTTGAGAAGCCGGCAACGCCCGTCAGGACGGAAGTGACACCTCCAGAAGCTGAGACCTTAGCCAAGAGGCTCGAGAAGCCCAGCACGGCTACCCGAGTGCCGGAGGCGTCTCGTCAAATCACCAAGGTTGCTACTGTATTGTTCATTGTTCCATTGGCTGGGGCGGTTACAGGGTTCCTAGCGGCAGGACCGTGGGGTGCGGTGGTAGGCACCGTGACGAGCTACGTCATCGGAACAGCTTTAACATTTCTTCTCCTTCTTCCTAGGAAGACGCGCGGTACCTAATCTGGACAGGGCTGCCGAACGTTCCATGCCTTCCTTCCGAGAGGCCGACTCGCTTTAAAAGCAAGCGCTGCTATGGTTCGCTCCGAGTATGACCTAGGGGCCCTATTGTTGAAGCCATCTGAAGTTGAGCTCAAGAGAGAATACGACTTGCTGCTCAGCTCGCTTGACAAGATGAAAGCTGACGCCGAGAAGACATACAAAATGAATCTCCTAATCAAACTTGATGAAATGAGCAGACTAGGGGGCAAGCATCCGCTATATTGGTTCTTCATCTTTCTATATCATGTGTTGAGATCGGGGTTTGTCAAGCTCCTATTGGAATGTGCGAAAGAACGGTGGTTCAAACCGAAGGACGAATGGGAGTACACGACGACTGATGAACATCAATTCGCATATGTCAAGACACTCGATTACGTGAAAGCAACTGACAAGCAGTGGCCGTCCGACTTCTCTATTGGTCTTGCAAACCGTGGATTCAAGAGCATTCGTCTACTAAAGATAGAATGGCACGGAATATTCTTCCATCCGAAATTGACTGAATGGAAAGACATCAAAGAAGACCTTGAAAGCCTGTAAACGGCGCGATCAGAGCTATCATCACGGATTTTCAACAAATCTGCAGCCATGACCCCCTGAAGAGCTGATCTGATCTTATAGTACTGCAAAATGCCTCGCGCCACTCGCGCCCTCAATTGAGAGGATGGGATAGAAGCAGATCGCGCATGCTTATTCTGGGGTCATCCAGTTTCCTCCCAAAAAGTTACGTATCTCTTGAACCTACTAACGATAGCTTCGCTGAACCGTGTCGGTGGTTCCAAGATGAGTGCATGGAAGTACAAGAAGGTGATGCCAAAAGTCCTTGTCCGTAAGCTACGGCTCATTCCGGCCAAGGACATGGTTGACCTAGTTGGAAGCTCACCTGATCGAATATGCTCAGAGCTTGCGAAAACGTCGTACCAAAAGGAAATCTCAGAGATGTCGCCTCAGCAACTTAGCTCAATTTCCATGGAGGAGGCGCTCCTGAAGAATTTTCTCAGAACCCTTGATGAGATTGCCCGTTCTTCCCCGAGGGATATTCGCGCCCTGCTCACAAGAATCTTGATGAAGTTTGAAGCCAGCACGCTGAAGGCCATTCTAAGAACAAAATCTGCTGGACTAGAGCTTGAACAAGCTATGAGATACGTAATGCCCGCCGGGAGACTAGATGCGGCCAGGTGCGCAGACATCATAAGGAATTCGAAGAACATCGGCGATGTTGTCAAGCTTGTCTACGACACAGAGTATGGACCCGTGCTGAAAGACGCTTTGCCGGAATACGATAAAACCGGAGCCTTGTTCCCACTCGAGACAGCGATAGACAGATTCGTATACGGCAGAGTAATGAGGGCTGCTAAGAAACTGAGAGGGCTAGACAAAAAGATCGCTGCTACTGTTCTTGGGCTAGAGATTGACACGATGAACATCAGAGTTCTACTAAGGTTCAGAGAAGCGGACATCAGTCATGATCGGGCAACACGGTACTTCCTGCCCGTATCGGATGTGTTCGGCCAAGAGGCCCTCAGCGAAGCTATGCAGACAAAAGAAGTCAAGTCTGCGATTGAGCGACTACTGGAGGCTGCGGAGTTCAATTTGGCTAGAGACTACCAACTGCTACTGAAGGAACTGATGAAGGAGTATGAGGTTCACAAATCGTTGTCGCGTCTGGAAGTAGTCCTCGACAGAGGTCTTCTCGAGACAAGTCTCAGAATGTTAAAGAGATATACCTCGTTCTTCAACATCGGATTCCTCTTAGCCTTTGTGAACTTGAAATGGTTCGAAATGCGGAACCTGAGAGCAATAGTTAGAGGAGCAGACGAAAAGATTCCTTCAGATAGGACGCGGGAGTTGCTTATACTTCCGTCCTAGCGAGCTGATTGGCTGGCTTTCTCTCTCTGAATTCTGATCTTACGCTTTTCGATCCAATCTCTCAATGCTAGGCTTTTGTCAATCGGATCCAACGATCTCATGTCAAGAAGAGAAGGCGGAAGTGTTGACGCTCGCTTGTAGCGTGCCCTTCGAGATTGCTCCTGAAGCTTCTTCTCAAGATTGAGATAGAGCCTGCGGATTCTAACTACTATGGAGAAGACACGTTGCTTTACGCTCATTATCAGAAGGCGTCTCTTGTAATCACTTAGGCGTTTGCTTTCGCCATGTAGGCGTAACAGCATATCTTGTCGCTTCAATCTGCTGACAGCGTCCTCGATTTCTCTGCTTACTTGACGTCTCCTCGATCTTTCTTTGGCTGTTCGGAGTTCTTTCTTCAGTCTCTCAGATTCCTTTTCCAGTATAATATGCTCAGAAAGGTGAGGATAACGCATTGAAAGGGCTTGATATTCAGGAGTTTCTCGCGTTACAGTCTCAGGTGCTGCGCTCATGAGCTTCTCGAAGTAGGAGTAGTACTCGTCGCCTTCTTTCATAGCTTCCACGGAGTCGGCATCATTTAGATAGTGCCAATGACCATGAAAGATATCAGCAGACCGTATATGGCCAGAGCCTCCGACAGAACTACCCCTATGACGTTCGACGAGTAGGACTCAGGCCTTTCAGCTGTTGCTCCAATCAACGAAGATCCCGCATAGCTGATTCCAGCGCCCGCGGCACCTGTTCCTACCGCTATGATTATCCCGGCCATCAAAGCTCTGGTAGCAGCCTCCATAGTCTTCAGACTTGGCAGTTTCGATATGAGCATGAAAGCAATCAATAGCCCATAGATCGCTAGCGCTTCACCTAGAACAACTGTGATGATCAATCTGCTGAGCAACTCTGGTTTCTCGGTTCCAACGCCCGCCATGGCCGTCCCACAGATTATGATTGCTGCAGCAGCTGAAATTGTCGGGACGCCAATCGACAGCACTATTCCGATTAGACCTGTGAGGTTTGGATCAAGCATTCTGATCGCTCCTTAGGAATCCTTATGTGAACTTGAATGGTTTAAAAGGAATTCCCTCGCCTGAGTAAAACTTCGAGAACCACTCTATCCAATGAAGACGGAGCGTGTGTACGAAGACAATCAATCCCTCAATGATCATCACAAGCAACGTTCCTGTTGCTATAACCGGGATACTCATGAGCGGGAAATGTCCATGTTCTACTTTTCCGAGCACCAAGAATAGGTAGTTCATCACGCTATGCACGAGGCCAAGCGCCATCAACCGGCCATACGATAGAGTATGGCTGAGCGTTTCAGCGAACACTTCCACACCAAATCCAATGCCCTCCATGAAACCTTCTGCAATGCCCGTGAAGACGACCAGGAGAATGAGTGGCGCCATGACCAGTCCTGCCATCATTGGAAGGCCCTCAGCGAACCACTTGGAAATGCTTGATATTCCACCCCAGTAAGACCACATCAGCAGCCCTCCCCAAAGTAGCCATAGCCACGAGATCGGGATTGGCGCGTGTTTGAACTCACGTTCCTTAATGTTGTTGACAAGTTTCAGGATCAGGCCAAGGCTTATGTGGAGTGTACCTACAAGTATGGCGAATCTTATCATTTTCATGGGCTCATGCATTGGCTCGAATCCGCCGATATAGAAAGGGCCTATCCGACCAAGGTTCACTGGGTGTAGAAGGCCTGATGGACCGAAGAACTCGCCAAAGATAAATCCCCAGATTATGGCGCACAATCCCAACAGCATGAACATCTCACCGCTGATGAGAAGGTATCGCACTATATCTCCTACTTTCTCCATGTCGACTTTTCTTTTGAGATAGGTCAGAAGAGCTCCCATGACTACGAATAGAGCCCCCTGCCCAACATCAGCGAACATTATTCCAAACAGTATTGGAAACGTTATGGCCATGATTCTAATTGGGTTGACCTCGCGCGCAGATGGATACCCAGAAGCGAGGGTTAGCTTTTCGAATGCTCGTATGAAACTTGGCACTGGTTTGAGCACTGTTGGCTCCTTTTCACCATGAGCGATATGCTCCTTCGAAACTACACAGTTGCCGTTGGTCGCCTTCCGAATTGTCTCCATGGCCGGCTCCAAGTCGGTGTCAGGGACCCATGCCTCAAAATAGATGGTCTTGGCGGTTCTAACAAACTTATCCTCCGCCTCAGCGACCTGCTTTTCCCTTTTCACCATTCCCTCCAGAGTAAGCAGGTCCTCACGAATCTCTCCGAGTTTAGTCTTTGTCTCAACTGACTGCCTTGCCGTTTCAGCGAGCCTCTTTAGTCTTGACAGATCTCTAGCAAGCGTCAGCCGTGTATCAATGACGGATTTTCTGAGTTCAAGAAGCCTCCTGCTTACTTCGACCTTCTCCTCCATAGTCATCGCCTTTAATCTGTCTACTAACGCCTTACGATCTGCCAGCCCTGAAGTCACGGTCTTCTCTTCCATTTCCGACAGTTCGCGCTCAACCTCAGCCAGAATGTCTATTGGTCGCTTCTGCAAGGAAGCTTCTTCGATTACTACGCCACTCAGCTCTACATCTAGTGCCACGGCGAGTTGGTCGATTCTAGAAAGAAGTGCTGAAGACTTGGCGAAGGACTCGATGGGAAGTTCCGCCAGTTTTGCTTCAGCCATTGCGAGCACTTTTCCTATTGGCTCGTTTGTGACAGGTATTTGTTCAGAGGGGATCTCGACTGATTCTAGGTTCAGGTCTTTGAAAGATGCATCAATCTTCGAAAGAATGTCCGTGCACTTGGTTATGACTTCGGGTGGGACCACGTGAGGGACCAGAGAGCCCTTCCAAATATCTAGCTTCTCGCGCATGTCAACGAATTGAACTATGCCCGCCTCTCCGAGTGATCGAATCACGGCGTCGATATTGTCCTCAAAGACGATAGCAGCAATCTTTCGCATCTCCGTCATGACAAGTCCCATCTTGCTAGTCGGCGGAAACCCTTTAAATTCTTCGCTTGAATGCTGGCGTGAACCTTGGGAAAAAACCAGTTGTGCTCTTCATATCCACGGCCCAGCGTGATTTCAAGTTGTTATCCATCAACACATTGTAGGCTGGCGAATCTGCTTCGAAGGGAGCCTTACGAGATGCGGAAGAAGAATGAGTCTTCCGTTCACCATTCTGGAAGGCAGTGATATATATTCAGAGCAGTCATCTATAACCGGGAAAGTTCAGATGTATTTCCTCATTATCACACTTGTTGGGGCTTGGCTAATCGCCGAGGGTGCCCTAGCCACATTCTACGTGTATCCCCCGCCTTTCTGGATAGTCGTCAGGGTTGTAAGGATCCTGCTGGGTGCAGCCATTCTCTTGGAGGCTCGACGAATAAGGGTGAAGTATCATGTTGATGAGAAAGAGAGGAGAGAGTTTTGGAAGCTAAAGCAGGGATACATTGATCTCTTGACTTTGGTCGGTGTGTGGACAGCTGTGGATGGAATAGGGACAGGTTTCCTAGGATACGTTTACCCAATAGCTACCTGGCAGATAGTTCGACTGATGAGGATAGTGGTGGGAGCAAGCCTGATCGTTGGCGGTCGATACTTCACCTCGAAGCTACAGCTGTCCTAAGCCGTGGCTTTTCTGCTAACGACCTGAATGGCCTCAAGATACGGCGGTGGAATACCTAAGACTTCCCAGTCAAAAACAATCTTGGATTGGAACGGA
Organism: uncultured Candidatus Bathyarchaeia archaeon; assembly: GCA_964631575.1. Lineage (GTDB taxonomy): Archaea > Thermoproteota > Bathyarchaeia > 40CM-2-53-6 > JALHTG01 > JALHTG01. Next base: position 19,343 of record CAZVYD010000009.1, on the reverse strand, counting down.
GTTCCACCAGCCTTGTAGAACTTGGAGAAGCCCTCAACCCACATTAGACGAGTGGTGTGGATGAAAACGACGAGTCCCTCAAGTGCAATGGCTGGTAGAGAGCCAAACAGAGCGACCATAGGATTGTGACCTCCGACCTCTAGGATCATTGAGCTTACTATGCTATGCGCCAGCGACAAAGCTAGTATCCTCAAATAGGAGATCGTGTTGCTAACTGTCGAGATGACAGCTTCGACGAAGAAAACAAGGCCGTCTAATCCTTCTATGCCCATCCGTCCCAGAAGCATCAACATGAGTGGCATAAGGATTCCCCACAGCATTATAGGGCTAGCAGTCAGAGCGAAGAGGTTCAGCCCGAACGAGAAGATTGAGTACATTAGTCCAATGTAGAACCAGAGCCAGCAAAACCCTTCAAAGAAGGCTGCTCTGAATTTGCGCACGAGCAACTTGTTAGCAATGTTCAAGACTAGTGAAAATGAGATGTGAAGCGTCCCAACCAGAAGGGCCATCTTGAACATCTGCATCGGCTCGTCGATCGGGCGAAATGGCAGAACTATTCTTAGAGGATCAGGTAGAGCAATCTTGGACGGTAGATAGGATACATGGTAACCAAAGAACTCGCCGAGCAAGATCCCGCCTAGTGCTCCAGACAGTCCACAGACAATCAGTAGCCCCCCGCTTTGGAAGACGTAACTGAGGGCGCCCCCTGCTTGCTCACCTCTCCTACCCAGAGCAAACACCGCTAGTCCTACAGAGGCAAGTATGAGGCCGTGTCCTACATCCGCGAACATGAAACAGAAGACGAACATGAACGAGAGCACCATAAACCAAGTAGGGTCAATCTCGTTGTAGGATGGAACTCCGAAGGACAGGACTAGTTTCTCGAATGGTTTCAGAAATCTGTGATGGTTAACCAGTGACGGAGGTTCTTCTTCTGGATTTGGATCTGCGAAACTGATGTCGCAACATCCTTCTGTTACCTTGTTCACTCTTTCTACTAGTTCACGCTGTGAGCGACTCGGGACCCACCCCGTCACACGAGCTTCTCCACGAGCCTGAGGAGGTAACCTTGCCACCGAGACGTAGAGATCTAGGTTGCCAACATCTGACAGAGTTCTGATAAGGTCACCGAAGTACTTTCTGTCCTTCAGCCACAAGTCAAGCCGTTTCATCCTCAGAGGTCGAATGGACATACGCATTCTTCCGGCGGCTCAAGGGCTTCCGTATATCTACCGCGCTGCGATATATGTGTTAGATCGCTTGGAAGCTGCCACGGAATCAAAGAAGGACACTTTCTGAGAAGAGGCGTAAGGTTCGAGAGGTCGGCAGACTTCTTTGTATCTTGACAGGTAGGATATTCGCGAAACTCTTTTAATATCTCATTTCGATTTAGAAGTGCTCAGGTGTTGGCTATGCCTACAGCTCTTCAGATAATCATGGATGCTGAAAGAGAAGCTGCAAAGATACTTGATGAGGCAAAGGCGCAGGCAGAGAAGATCAAGAGAGAAGCTGAAGAGAAGGCTCAGAAGGTCTTCACAGAAGCTTACGAACGGGCCATCTCCGAGGCGGAGCAAGAAGCCGGTGAGCTGAAGAAGACTGCCAAGGATCACGCAGAGCGCGAGGCAAAGGCCATGCTGCAAGAGGCTGAGAAGGAAATAAGGAAGATTCGAGGGGAAGCAAGTAAGAATCTTGAAGCAGCAGTGCAAGTCGCGTTGAAGGATATCCTGTCGAGCTCGTGAGAACGTGGAATCGGAAGCACAGAAAATCACAGACCAGATTCTGATAGACGCAAGAGAGGATGCAGAATCTCTCATCATCGAGACACGGAAGTCAGCTGAGATAATGCTGGAAAGGCAGGTTGAACTAGGCCGTCAGAAAGCAGCCGAACGAGTCTCATCAATCGTGGGTAAGGCTAGAAATGAGTCCGATATCACTCGAGGGATGGTCTTTTCTGACGTTAGAAGAAAGGCTGGATGGATGGTTCTGTCTGAGAAGGAACGGCTGATAACAAATGTCCTAGATGAGGCAAAGTCTCGACTGACAGCTCTGGGAAAGACACAGAAGCACATACCTGAATTGGAAAGAATGATCCTAGACGCGGGGATTGCCCTTGGCGGCGGGGAGCTTCAGATCCTCTTGAACGATCGCGATTCGGCCCTGTCGTTGAATCTCAATGCCATATCGAAAGCGATTTCGAAGAAGACAGGTAACATGACAGAGCTTGAACTCTCCAAGGAAAGAATCAAGGCTTCTGGCGGCGTCATCGTCAAGTCAGCCGATGGTAAGGTCGTCTTGGATAACACGTTCGAGGCCATGCTCAAACGACGCGAAAGGGAATTGCGTCTCAAGATTGCACGAGTTCTTTTCAAATAGGCCCCAGTTTCCTAACCTGCGGGTTTCATAAGATCTCTCTTGAGTAACATTGATGAATTGCAGGAGCTCTTGTCCTTGCCAAGAGAAAAGTTGCGTCGTGAACTAACAGAGGAAAGATGGTAAAAGAAGCTTCACTTCGATCTAGAGCGCACTACCGAATCCTATGCATTTGAAGAGAATCGTTAGCAGCTGTGAAGGAGAAGGCAGGATTCTACTTGAGGATCATCTGAGTTCGATCAGTTCCAGCGGATTCATACTGTGGTGTGAGTTCAATCGATTTGGTGGGGCAAACGTCTTCGCATTGGGCACAGTGAGTGCACCTGTCAAGATAGAACATCGGACGCTTTCCCTTCTCATCGTTAATCATCTCAATCACCTCTGCTGGACATACTCTGAAGCACATTGAGCATCCGATGCACCTGTCTCTGTAGAAGACGATCTTGCCTCTGAAGTCGCTGGGTATGTGCACTTTCTCCTTGTCCTTGAAGGGGTATCTGAGAGTGACTGCCTTCTTGAATATGTGCCTAAGTAGCTCTCTCTGCATTGCCACTATTCTTTCCTCCTTCTCCCATATTTCTTGAGTTGGTCCCAAGTCCACACCCATTCTCTACCGCTTGAGGGTTCAATGAACCTCGATGTTCTATCCATGCAGCACATGCACGGATCGATTCCTGCTAGAATAATGGGGATATCTGCGACACAGACTTTGTAGTCTCCTTTCGATGTTAGCATCTCGACCAGTGCTGCCAGATTTCCAAGTGTCGGCGCCCGAACTTTGTATCTGGCTGGCTTATCCGTGCCGTCAGATCTGACGTAGTGTATGTCTTCGCCTCGTGGGGCTTCGACTCTACTCACGGATTCTCCTCGGGGGGGTGTATTCGGTAGGCGGATTCGGATCGGTCCGGTCGGCAAATTGTCAAGGCAGTAGCGAACTTGTCGAATAGCCTCGATTGTTTCGTAGACTCTTACGACCACGCGTCCGAAAAGGTCGCATGTGTCGGTTGTTATCACCTCGAAGGGCACTTCGTCGTGAGCCGCATAGGGGTCTTCAGCCCTGACATCAGACTTGATTCCTGAGGCTCGAAGTGTAGGGCCGACAGCGCAGTGCTTGAGCGCTTCTTCTCGTGTGAGTATGCCGATCTCCTTCGTTCTTGCGAGTACTGTTGACTCGTTTGCTGCAATCTTCTCGTAGTACTTCGTTCGTTCCTCCAGGGTGTCGAGGCCTCTTCTTATCCTTGTGGCCAATTCCGGGGTGATGTCCCTTGTCACGCCTCCTATCGTCATTAGTGCAGTTGAGACGCGGTTGCCTGTCATTTCCTCTATCAGATCCATGACGACTTCGCGGTCTCGCCAGACGTACATCAAAAGTGTGTCAAAGCCGATTTCATGGCCTGCGATTCCAATCCAAAGGAGGTGGCTATGTATACGGTTCATCTCCTCAATTATAGTCCGGATGAATTCTGCGCGTCTGGGAATTTCTCGCCCGTAGAGATATTCCACGTTTTGAGTGTAGCAGATAGTGTGGGCGACATTACAGATTCCACAGATGCGTTCAATAAGCGGAATATTCTGTATGTAGGTCCGCGATTCCGCCGCCTTCTCTATTCCCCTATGGGCGTATCCTATCCTTACCTCGGCGCGGACAACATCCTCTCCATCCACCCAGAAGGTGAAGCTCTCCGGCTCCTTTAGCGCCGGATGCTGCGGCCCAATGATTACACTGAACTCAGGCATGTCTTTCACGCTTTCCTAATGGGTTCGGGTCGTACAACCTTGTACTCTTTCCTCAGAGGAAACACATCTCTGGCCCAATCGTCCGAAAGTACCAGTCTTGCCAGATTTGGATGTCCCTTGAACTTGACTCCTAAGAGATCATGTACCTCTCTTTCATACATGACGGCTCCAGGTAGTACGTCAGTCAGAGTATCAATCTCTGCCGCTGTCTTCGGAACCGCTGCTTTGAAAGTTATCTTGATCCCGGCACAGGATAGGTGCGGCATCACGTCTATTGTCTGCCCTGAGTCGGTACCTGTAATCGTTGATATGTGAGTTATCCCGTACTTCTCCACAACCTTTCTTATGGATTCCTTGTAGCTTTCTGTCTTCACCGTGACGAAGATGCTTCTCGCTCTCTGTACCTTGGTCTCTAAAACTTGGTCGCCTAGTAGTTCTCTGATCTCCGACGCAAGTTTCTCCTCTCTTTCTAGACTCAGTTCTAGCCGCCTCGAATCTTATTCACGAGTGTAGCCACTCCATGGATTATGTTCTCAGGTTTTGGAGGGCACCCATAGACGTATGCTGCGACGGGAATCACAGAATCAAGGCCCAGGTAGCAATTATAGCAGCCTCTGAAGACTCCGCCGCTCACGCAGCAGTTACCAACTGCGACTGTGAATTTCGGCTCGGGCATCTGCTCCCAAACACGGATTAGGCGATCTCTAGTCTGCCTAGTGACTGGGCCAGTAACAACCAAGACATCGGCGTGACGTGGACTGCCCTTCAGCAGGGCGCCGAACCTCTCAAGGTCGAATCGTGGCGTAAGCGCCGCTACAACTTCTATGTCGCATGCATTACATCCAGCAGTGTTGAAGTGAATGAGCCAAGGGCTGCTCGCTCGCGCCCAGCTTACGAGTCCCAAGATCCCACCGACAACCCAAACGACATGAGTCTTCGAACCTTAAAGGTTTCGAAGAGATGATGTTGTCCAAGCAGACTACATCGCGCGAGCCGATCTTCTTGACTTCTTCTTCTCTGTTGCAGTATGTCACTCTTGAGAACAGAGGAAGTCTTAAGTAGAAAACGTTCAAGATCGATACGCAATCATTAGGTCTTGGAGTTCGAACTGGAAATGCAAGAGATTCTGCTGTCTATTCCATTTGGGCTCTTCATCGCGGTGTTGCTAGCAGCATCCCTGTACTGGTGGGGAGGAAGAATCTCAGCCAAAGGAAGGCCGTCTGACGCGAAGATTGCTTCATATGCATGCGGAGAAGAACTTCCTGCAGAGAAGCTTCAAGTCAATCTGCAAAGGTTCTTTGTGTACGCTGTCTATTTCATGATCTTCGACATCCTCGCCTTCATGTTGGCCACATCTCTCGCGAGTCCTGGAAGACTGCCAGCGGCCTACGCCCTTGTTCTTTTCCTTGCAATCGCTATGTTGCTTCCTTTGGTTAGACAGAAGTGAATAGGAATGAAGAGCGTGCGACGGACTCCACGATCAAGTTATCTACGATTTTTTGCTCCACACGTTTCCGTGTATCTGGCGACGCACAGCAGTTGAGGAGGCATCTGAATCGTGGCGTGGCTACAGGATCTGAGCGCGATCATAAGCATACTCGTTTATCCAGGTTTGACATTTCTAGTTCTTCTCTCACTGTTCTATGAATGGGTCGATCGCAAGTTTGTCGCAAGACTTCAGAACAGGTACGGGCCACTGTACACTGGGCCGAGCGGCATCCTACAGCCGTTTGCGGACATAGTCAAGCTGCTTTCAAAAGAAGACATAGAACCGGGAGAAGTTGACCGCGTTCTATTCCGGACGGTTCCAATACTGATCCTAGCTCTCCCGCTCTCAGGCCTGTTGGTTCTTCCGGTGAACAGCCAGATCGCTCTTATGGCATTCGAAGGAGATCTTGTATTCATCATCTTTCTCTTGACTTTGGTTGCTGCCTTGGTATTTCTGGCTGGATACGCGTCAGCCAACAGGTTCGGCACTATTGGCGGGTTGCGGGGAGCACTTCAGATGCTCGGATACGAGGTTCCCCTGTCAGTGTCTTTGATTGGTCCAGCGGTTATGGCGGGATCGCTGTCAGTAAGCAAGATTGTACAGTGGCAGACGCGGACAGGGTTATGGATCATCTTGATGCAACCAGTCGGATTCGCCATTTCTGTTCTATGCTTTCTGGCAGAACTTGAGAGAATTCCCTTTGACATACCAGAAGCCGAGACGGAGATTGTGGCTGGATGGATGACAGAGTATAGCGGCAGGAAGCTTGCGCTTCTCAGACTCGCAGGCGATGTGGAGATGGTTCTCGCCTGTGGCTTGCTAACTGCCCTGTACTTGGGGGGACCTGCTGCACCAACTCCTTGGCTCAGCATCGTATGGTTCTTAGTCAAAACCTTGGCAGTGCTCCTTATCTTCTCAAATCTGAGATCTCTCTTCGCTAGGTTCAGGATTGACCAAATGGTGAGTGGTTGCTGGAAATACTTGGTGCCGTTGGCTTTGCTTCAATTGATTGTTGTAGAGTTGATGGTGGGACCGTAGTCATGATCGTCGAACGATGGCATTTCGAATGGACTTCATACATGGGTTTGTTTATGGTGAGACACTGTGTGGATTGACACAGTTCAAGGTGCTCTACTGATCCTTGTGTGTGTTCTCGCTACGCTGGCGATCGAACTCCCCGACTTGCTCTACGCAATAATCGCGCTGGGTGGAATGGCCATCGCTGTAGGTTCTCTCTTCTGGCTCCTCAACGCTCCATACGTCGCCCTCTTTGAGATCCTAATCTATGCAGGTGCAGTGATTGTTCTCTTCATAACTGCAGTTATGTTGACCAAGAGGAGATCATAGGTGAAGAAAGACTCAGGAAGAATCGTCGGAGTAATTCTGTCAGTACTTGCTCTAGCAGTCTTAGGGCATCTTGTACTGACGTACCGATTAACCCTGTTCGAGTACATCCGAACTCGGGTACAGCTCATCCCCTCGACCGCTACTGACATCGGACAGCAGGCCTCAAGCTTTCTCTGGACCTACCGTGTGCTAGACGTATTTGCTGGAGCATTCTTGGTCTTCACAGCGGCGGCGTGCTGCATTGCGATGCTGAGAGAGGAGGCTTCGTAACGAGTGACTGATGTATCGAGCTATCTCCTCTGCTCGGCGGTTCTGTATGTGCTGGGGTTGTACTGCCTCGCCACTTCGAGAAACATGATACGACTCATAATCGGCATAGAAATACTGACCACGGCGGCTAACCTCAACTTCATAGCTTTTTCATCGTACGTACGCCCCGGCTACGTTGACGCTCTTGCCCACTCGATAGTAATCATGTCGATAGTCATTGGGGCATGCGTCATAGCTGTCGGCCTCACGATAGCTGTCTACGCATATCGTCACTATGGAACCTTGGATGTCAGAGAACTGCGGAGACTACGATGGTAGTCGCTTAGATGATCTAGTCTTTGGTTCATTTCTTGAATAGCTGGGCCTACTAGGCCTCAGCAGCCAATCTGATTCTGTCACTCCGTGAGAAGCTCGATTAGTGTTTCTGCGATGACTTTGAGAACGTTCCTTAGATCATCCGTTAGGCCTTCACCGAACTCCAGAGATCTCGGTTGAACAGCGAGAAGGGCGACCTTCGATCTGGCGGTTGTAGCAAGATATTTCGTGATGGCTCTTAAGGGGGGCGCGTGTGTTGACACAGCGAATCCTTCGATATCGTACGCTTCCACGAATCGAGGTTCTCCGGGAGCAAGGCCCATATCGGCCGTGTCGACCATCAACACGTGGCTTGGCGCGAATCTTCTTATCGTTCCTGCATAGTTCTCTGGGACTGTTCCGGCATCTATGACTGCAACGTGTTTAGGAACTGTCTTTCTAAGCCTGTCGGCTAACGCCGGACCGAAAGCGTCATCTGTGCGAATCGCACTTCCAATGCATAGAATCGTGACCTTCTTCGCCCCTGACAACCATCGCTGAAGTCGCGTTTTCACGGCGGTCTTCATCTCTACTCATTCCCAGGTGGCTGCGTGATTCAACTACCTGACTAGATTGAATGGAAACTCCAAGGCTATGGTCGCCGGACTATTTCTCATCAATCATTCAGTGTCCGATTCAATTTGCTTGTCTTCATGAGTCAGGTTGACCTACTATTATCCAATCGTGACGGCCTCGGATCTGGCAGCTTAATTCTTTCGAACTCTTTGCAGAAATCTACTAAGTAGTCTACGTAGAGAGCAAGGATCTCCTTTCCTTTATCTGGAGTGGCGAAAGAGAAGTCGGTTATGGGTTTTGAACTTTCAGTTTCAGTCATTGAGCCCTCATTTGTAACGTCACTTGTCCTCAGAAATACGTGGATGTAGCCGTCACGAAACTTGACTCGATTTATGGATATCGTTTTGATCTTTTCAGTCAGCGGTCTTGGCAGAGGGACGATGGCTTTTCGCAGATCCACAAGCTCAGGTCTAATGCCCATCATCAAAGAGGTTTCGATGATCCCTCCGTGTTCAGTTGCCTTCCAGCCGTCAACTTCGTCAAAGGTGTCGAACCATTGAGCAACTGCACAGAGAACTCCCGATTCGTCCCGTAGTTTGAGACATACTGATCGGAGCGAGGCAAGGTTCCCTCCGTGTCCGTTCACGAAGACAATTCGCTTGATCCCCCACTTGATGACAGATCTACATATGTCCAGCAATACGTCACGCAGATGATCTTGGGTCAGTGTAATCGTTCCAGCAAAATCCATGTGATACTCAGCGTAGCCAACGGGTATCACCGGCAACATTATCGCGTTGGTTTTCTCAGAAATCCCGCTGGCCAGCTCGTGTGCGATAATCCAATCAGTTCCTAGTGGTAAGTGAGGACCATGCTGTTCGACACTGCCGACGGGAATTACCGCTGTTCTTGTCTTCTCAAGGATTTGTTTCATTTCGACCCATGAAATCTCAGACCACTTCACCATAGATGAGGCCCTAATCGTGAAAGCCATGCAACATATTTATCATTTCTAACGGTGCTCTGTTATCATCAACGCTTCGCAACGTGGTGGTATGTCTCCTGACCGCCGAGTACCGTCCACTCAGGAAGATCTATGGTCTAGCGCCGGTGCATCTGTCATAATGCCTAACATAGTCTTGCAGAGAATTGGCTCAATCTCGGAAGATACGGTCAGAAGCATCAAGGGTATAGTTGAGGAGTGCTACCAAAGGTTAGAGCCTCACGGCGTGGATCTCCTAGATCTTATCCTCTTCGAGAGTCCTGCACCGATGAACTCCTTCTATGCGCGCGAAAGGCAAAGATCAGGGGTAATGCCAGAAACTCTGAGTGAGCAGTTTTCCGCCCTTCATGACGCATGGAAGGGAACACCTAGAATAGGAATATGCCTCGAAAGGATGGAGGATCTTCCTCAACCTGTTGCGATTGGAACCTTGAGGCACGAGGTTGCCCACTCAGTCCTTCACGGTTCAGTCGAACACTATGTGTTCCCCCTCACGCCGCCACTCTTGAAGGCGTCTAAGAGGTTTGGGATCTCAAAGGAGTCTTCGTTTTCGATTCTGTACGCACTTTCGATCGCTGTGAAAGACTTCGAGGCCACGAGGCTTCTTGTGGAAAAGAAGTATGTGGAAGATCAGCTGGCCTATTCATGTCACGTCTTGACAACATCTCAAGACGATCTGAGTGCTTGGAGGATGGCGCAAGGCAACTCGGCTGCAGTTGCTCTGTGTGCAGCCAGTCGTCTCAAAGACGCAGCGTGCACGATGGCAATTGGAAAGGCGTTGCAGAGATCACCTGTTGAAACGCTTAAGAAGGAATTCTCGTATTTCCCGGATCGTGTACTGGATAGTTTTCTCCATGTTGTCGAAGAGTTGCCTCAACATATGACTGGTGATACGCTGCACAATGTGGGCGTCGCGGTGAGATTGTTTATTAAGATGGTCCTTGAACCTGTCTTCGCGGAGTTCTCTGAGCAGAGCTGAACACTTAGGATGTGCTGTTGAAGGGCTGACTATTCAATGAATCAGTCATCTGTCATATTGAAATCCGGTCTGGAATCATTTGCGGGCTTCGAAGAGAATGTGAAGCTTGTAGGCTTGGTGTCAGACACGCATATCGCGGCTAGAATCGCTAAGTTGCCACAAAGAGTCTTCGATATCTTCAAGGAGGCAAGTCTGATAATCCACGCCGGAGATCTGGTCAGCCTCAAAGTAATCGAAGACCTTGAGAAGATTGCACCAGTGGTGGCTGTGCATGGAAACGCGGATCCGCGGGAGGTTCGAATACGACTCCCTGTGATGAACTCGACGGCGGTCTTCAATTGGAACATAGGGGTCGTTCATGATGCAGGCGCTCTGTGGGGGAAGGGTAAGATGAGACAGATCGCTGAGGAGAACGGGTTCGACGTATTGGTCCTCGGTCATACTCACAGGGCTTATCTGGAAACCGGTCCGGTAGTCTTCATAAACCCAGGTAGCCCAACAGACCCCTTCCCACCATACATAGTGAAGCCTTCTGTGGGTCTGCTAAGAGTGGCACCAGAGAGAGTAGAACCTTCAATTGTCGAACTCTAGGCAAACTTGATGCTGGAAAGCAGGGAGCGTGTACCAGCTCACTTCAACTATCGACGCAGAAGCGATACGAGCATCCAGACGATTGATACTATTATGAGTATCGGCGAGGTTGCGAAGTAGAAACCGTCCCGACGGTAAACATAGAGTAAGATTGGGGGAAGCTTTTCGATCTCCGGAGCATATCTAATGAGATAAGGTATCGCGACAAAGAGAACTCCTAGCAAGATCATTATCGCCCCTAGCCAAGTGAAGGAACGATACCACTCATCGATCGACATCAGAGTCTGCCACCTGCGAGACTGTAACTCTTCCCGCTTATTATGCAATCACTTGTGGTTTTGGTTTTCTGATGGAAGAGGAGAGCCTCGATAGGGTTCGTCGTAGCATCTGGACTTCCTTGGGTCTCATTAAGTGGCCTTCGTGAAGGTACACTCTTGCTCTGATTAGGGCAGACAGGCCAAGTGGTCTCTTGATCGGGAATATGCTTGGCCCGGAGTCTATTCTAACGCAGACGTGAAAGGGCCATGGCTGCAACGAATGCCAAGATGGCCGGATAGATTAATGCTGTTTCAAAGGAATACTTGTGGGGGTACTCTTCATCTATCAGCTTCTCTAGCACCCTATCTTTCTCGGTAGGCTCATCTTGACAGATCAAACGGGCAACATAGGGATCAAGAGATGCCTTGCACCTCTCTGCTGAGACTTCTATCCTCTCCCTGAAACCTATCTTTATGTCTGGCTTCGGTAGCTTTGACTCTCTAATGTCGAAGCCTTGTGACCTGAGAAGTGAACTCAATTCTTCCACATTCTTCCCTGACCACGAGTATCTCACATGTTCCATGACGCTGTCAACACCTCACGCATTGCTGCAGGCTGGCTACTAGCTTTTTCTGCCCGGGTCAATGCGTAATGATCTCTCAAGGCCAATGGGAAAACTACAGTACGTTGACGTATTGTCTAAAGGAAGATTTCCCCTCCTTTTGGATCATGTCTTGACGATGAGCCTCATAACCCACATGAACAAGATCCCTGCCAAGAAGAAGCCGAAAGACAACATGGATTTTCTGATTTCAAGTTCTTTGTGAAGTTCTGGAATCAAGTCTGAGCCAGAGATATATACAAAACCTCCGGCTGCAAGTGGAACGAGTAGAACTGCAAAGCTTTCTACGTATGATGAGACGAAGTAGCCGATGAGGGCCCCGAGGATTGCTGTCAGTGCTGACAGCAAGTTATAGAACAATGCCTTGGTCTTGCTGAATCCTCCGTAAACCAATACTCCAAAGTCTCCCAGTTCTTGGGGGATTTCGTGAGATATCACAGCCAATGTGGCGACTATGCCAAGTTGAATGCCAGCAACAAAGCTAACAGCGATGGTCAGCCCATCTACGAAGTTATGAATGCCGTCGCCAATTAGATTCAGATAAGTGAAGATGTGAACGTCGCATCGTCCATTATGGCAATGGCGCCAGTAAAGTAGCCTTTCTAAGAGAAAGAATAGTATGAATCCGAGGATCAAGTATGAAAAGACAGTGGTACCTTCGGCTCGCTCTAGTGCCTCCGGGACCAGATGCAGAAAGGCTCCTCCCATTAGGGCACCTGCTGAGAATCCGACCAGCCCTAGGAGAATGTTGTTTAGGAGTTCGTCCTTTACGGTCAATGTGACGATGCCTACAAGCGATATTATGCTAACCAAGGAAGCGCTTCCAACAATCCAGAAAAGCGGTGTAACCAATTCCGAATCACCTTCGCAGAGATGGGAAGAACTCCGGTTTTCCCGGAATGTTGAATGCTGCGCTGTACTCTTCCATGAAGTCTGGGTCAACCGTTAGGTCGTAGTACGTCGTATTTTCGGCGACTTGCTCCGCATCCCTGCGCTTCTTCACGGACACAAGAGAAAGATATGCGCCTGCCACGGACCCGTTTCCAATTTGGACAATCTTGGCGTTTGGGAACTCCGGGAATATGCCAATCGCGGTCGCGCTGGCTGGATCAACATAGTTGCCGAAGGCGCCTGCCAGATAGAGGTTTCGGACATCCGTGATGGTTGCTCCAACCTTCTTCATTAGGACGGCCACTGAGCCGCAGACGGCTGCTTTGGAATCTATGAGGTTGTCAAGATCTTTCTGAGTGATCACGATATCTTTGCCTAGGTCGTTCTCGGTTACTGGGGAGACAACGTATTCTGCGCCGTCAGGCCCTTTTCGTATGAGAGATGTCATTTCCTCAGCTCTTATCTTGCCTAATGAGTCGACCAGTCCCGACCTATACATCTCCGCCAAGGCGTCTATGATCCCTGATCCACATATGCCACGCGCCTTGTGCCGTTCTCCTCCAATTACTGTGTAGGTCGACTTGAAAGTTGTTCTATCGACCTTGACATGTTCAATAGCTCCTTCAACCGAGCGCATTCCGAACTTGATCTCCCAGCCCTCAAAGGCGGGCCCCGCTGCGCATGAGGTTGAGAGAAGCCACCCTTCACCCCCTATGATGATCTCGCCGTTCGTCCCCATATCGATCAAGATCGATATTTGAGGCGACTCATACATTCCAGACGCAAGAACATCGGCAACAGCATCTCCTCCAATGAATCTACTGACATTGGGTAGGCAGTATACGGAGGCGTTTGGGTTGATTGCAATACGGAGCTCTTCGGCCTTCCTCCGAATGGGATCTCGTGAAACCCGAACATTGGCGTCAACCAAATGTGATGGATCCATTCCAGCAAGAAGATATGTCATTACGGTGTTACCTCCAACTGAGACGCCTGTTATTTCGCCTGGGCCGACATGGTTCTTCACCGTCAGAGCCTCCACAATCTTGTTGATCGTAGCAACCACGGCGTTCTGTAGTCTGGATAGGCCCCCCTTACTTCTGAAGGCATAGTCAATTCTTGATAGCAGATCTTCCCCATAGATCAACTGCTCGTTGTAGCCCGACTCCGTGGCTACGATCTCCCCATCCACTAGATCCACAAGATAGACTACAACCTTGGTCGTGCCTATGTCTACAGCTAAACCATAGTTTCGCTGAGAGGTGTCTCCAGATTCGACATCAATAACCTTACACTCAGTTGCACTCCTATCCACAATCAGAGTAACTCCGTTAATGCTGTCCGGCATTTTTTCGATCTTCAGGAGTGCCTGCTTGCACAGAGATGACTCGCCGCCAAGCGCGTTTGCCGTCAATATCCGCAATTGTCTGACTCGATTCAATTTGTCCTCAAGCTCAGCAGGTCCAACACTGAGGAATCGCTTGATATTGCAGGGGTCAAATTCCACTCTTGAGAGGAGAGCGCTCGTCAGAATTTGTTGTCCTTCGATTCGGCTCTCAGGCGGGACTGTGACTCTAGCATCATTCAGGATTTCTGTCTGACATGCGAGATGAAATCCCTTGGGAACCTCGTCTTGGTCGATGAATTTCTTGTGAGGCCCTGATCTCTCTACCACGTGTCCCTGTTCGACGACGACTTTGCATTTGCCACAGGTCCCAAGTCCCCCGCAGACACTTCTGATCTTTACCCCGCCGAGTCGCGCAGCTTCGAGAATCGTTGTACGTTTCTCGACTTGAACGCGTTTTCCTTCCGGTTGGAACTCGACGACAATCGCCACGGATTGCAGCCTCCGCTTTCAGCTGGGCGAGTTGAGCGTCCGTGCGTTTCGGCAACACGCCTCTCGTCCTTGGCTTTCCGGTCGGCAGGTTTGACTGTTGGCTAAGAAAGAAGTCTAAGTTAAAACATTTCGGTGGCATTTCATGTTCAAAAAGGTCTCTTGCGATCTGTGCAGTAAGAAGCAGGCAATCGTGACGCATATTGAACTGGATGAATAGCATCAGTATTTTATCTAACATCGATATCTCTAGGGCGGCGAAGATTCAATGAAGATCATCGTCTGTGTCAAACAGGTTCCAGAGATAACCGAGGTAAAGATCGATCCGGTCACGCATACTTTGGTTCGTGAAGGCGTCCCCAGCATTCTCAACCCTTTCGATGAGTTCGCTGTCGAAGAGGCGTTGAGGATTCGTGAGAAACATGGAGGAGAGGTGACGGTTGTAACAATGGGGCCACCGCAAGCCAGAGAGGCTCTGGTCAAATGCCTTGCTATGGGTGCGGACCGAGCGATCCTCCTGACAGACAGAGCTTTCGCAGGCGCGGATACTTGGGCCACAGCCTACACGCTATCCTTGGCCATCAAACGGTTGGAGCATGATATCATTCTGTGCGGCAAGCAGGCGATAGACGGCGATACTGCGCAGGTTGGACCGGAGCTTGCGGAGAACCTTGGGATTCCTCAGATAACTTTCGTCAAGAAAGTTGAGGTCGATGAGAAGGCTAGGAAAGTCTTAGTTCACAGGGAAACGGAAGACGGCTACGAAGTCATAGAATGTCGCCTGCCTGTCTTACTTACCGCGATCAAAGGCTTGAACGAACCACGGCTCCCTTCACTCATGGGGATAATGAGTGCCAGCAAGAAGGAGATCAAGATAGTCACAGCTTCAGATCTCGCTGCCGGAGTCGAAGAGGTTGGTCTCAAGGGCTCCTTCACAGAAGTTGTCCAAGTCTTTGCACCGGAGCCAAGGCAGAAGGGAACCGTTGTTGCCGAAGCCGACCCTGACTTAGCTGCGAAGAGAATAGTCGAGTTTCTGCAGGCCCAGGCCATCATTTGAGGAGGAGGCAGATTTGTCAGTAGAGGTTAAGGAGTCGTGCACTGGTTGCGGTGTCTGTGTACGAGCTTGCCCTTTTGGCGCAATAAAAGTCGCAGAGGGAAAGGCAAGAATCGGAGACGCCTGTACGCTTTGCACAGTCTGCGTTAGGTCATGCCCTTGCCATGCGATCACGATTGAACGCCCCACAATCCCGGTGGAACGCTTCGCAGAGTACAAGGGAGTCTGGGTCATAGCGGAGCATGAGGGAGGAACGCTCAAGACTGTATCATTTGAGCTACTTGGCGAAGGTGGACGACTCGCAAAAGGGCTGGGAGAGGAACTCGCTGCTGTACTGGTCGGTAACGATGTAGCGGGACTCGTGAAACCCTTGGGTGCGTATGGAGCCGACAAGGTCTATCTGATCGAGCACAAGCTGCTTGAGCCATACACTACAGACGCCTATACAGATGTCCTTGCAGCTGTAATCGCCAGACACAAACCCTCGATCGTCCTGTTCGGCGCGACCATCAATGGAAGGGATCTTGCTCCTCGCGTTGCTGCTAGGTTGCGAGTTGGGCTCACGGCCGATTGCACGGGCCTTGAAATAGACGAGAAGAAGCGGCTGGTCCAGATCCGCCCTGCCTTCGGAGGCAACATAATGGCTTCGATAGTCTCGCACAGTCGCCCTCAGATGGCTACTGTCCGCCCTCGCGTAATGAAGACACCTAAGCCGGACGAGACCAGAAATCCAGAAGTAGAACGCGTCGAAGTAACCCTTGACCCCGTCACTGCTAGAACCAAGGTGCTTGAGAGGGTGAGAGAGTTGACGAAGCCCTCGGAGAAGATTGAGGAAGCTCAGATTATCGTGTCTTGTGGTCGGGGAATCGGGAAGCAAGAGCAGCTTAAGCTTGCCTATGAACTGGCTGAAGTGCTAGGCGCCGCAGTGGGAGGGTCACGGCCAATAGTGGACTGTGGGTGGCTTCCGCATCAACAGCAGGTGGGTCAATCGGGGAAGACCGTGAGCCCGAGACTATATCTGGCAGCGGGGATTTCAGGGACAATCCAGCACAGAATCGGCATGCAAAGCTCCGACACTATCATAGCCATAAACAAAGATCCTGAGGCCCCCATCTTTAACCTCGCCAACCTTGGCGTTATAGGAGATCTGTTCCAAATCGTGCCAAAACTCACAGAGCAACTGCGAACTCTACGTCAAGCAAAGGAGCGGCGATAGGAGAGACCTCTGATCTTCGAGGAATTTCATGACTGCAAGATGCTGAGAGCCATCCAAAGCATCGCTTCTTAGATACTCTATCCGAATTATCATGTTGCCGGTTTGACTCTCATCTTCGCGGACGCCTCGCCCTTACTTCTCCTGAAAGTTAAACCATAAACTATTTAAGTGTGAACAAATTGCTAACGGAGATCTCCGGGCCTGAGTGCGTTGAGCCAAGTAGCGCAAGAGGATGCCTATGTCGAGGCATGGATGAGCATTGTGGGTACCTACAGGACAGTACATGTCCTTCTGAATCAACAACTGGTCAAGGGCGGCTTGACCTTTCCGCAGTATCGCGTGATCAGAACGCTCGGGAAATTCGGAGCCATGCCGATGAATAAGCTTGGCGAACACATGCTTGTGACACCTCCTAACATCACAGGGATAATCGATCGGCTTGAGGCAAGAGGATACATAGAGCGCAAAGAAAGTGGCACTGACAGAAGAATCGCGATAATGCGACTAACAAGAAAAGGTCAGATTTTGCATAGGCAAACAAGCGTTCGTCACAGGAAACTAGTCAGCCGAATTATGAAAATTATGGGCAGAGAAGAGCTGACGAGACTGACCAGTCTCCTCCAAAGGATCAAGGAGGCGGCGGTTGAAGTGAAGAGTGACATACGAGAATGAAAGCAGTTGAAGCACAGAATCCATGCACGGCCTACTCAGATCCTTGGATGCTTAGCGGAATTGATGAATTCTGCGTCAGAAACGAGGAGCCGAGTCGTACAGGTGTAGGCAATGAGTGTAGCCAAACCAATTCTTGAATATGTTAGGGCGATTAGAACGCAGGCGAATATCCCCGGTTCTGCAAGAACGTTCAAGCGACTTCTGGGATACCACAAACGGTATGTTCATTTCTTTGTTCTCATAGCTGCACTGGCCATTCTTAGAGCCTACGTGTTTACTCTTGAGCCACTTTATACTGCGCAGATAATCGATCAAGTCGTCATTGGAGGAAACTTTGATTTACTGCTGGGGCTTGTACTCGCAATAGTGGCCGCAGCAGGGATATTCGGAATACTCAATTATGCAATAACGTTTGTACAGGGATACACCGCGCAATTGATTGTAAGAAACGTAAGGTCTGACTACTACTCCTCTCTGCAGAGTAAGTCTTTCGCATTCTACGATTCCACGGCCGTAGGAGACCTAGTCTCAAGAGCTACGATGGATCTGCGGATGGTGGAAGAGTTTCTGAAAACGTGGACTGGAGCCTTGACCAATGCGGTACTCACGGGAATACTGGTGTATGTGGTGATGTACTCGATAAACCCAACGATGGCCGCGATAGCCATTCTACCGATGGCGCTTATTTTCTATCTCACAGTCAGACTTCAAGTTACGATTAGACCTCTCTTCAGGAAGATGATGCTCATTCTAGGCAGACTCGGCGCCTACATACAGCAGAACATCTTGGGAATGAAAGTTGTCCGAATCTTCAGAAGAGAAGCAGAGATGGAGAACGGATTCAAACAGGTTGAAGACATCTACGTAGATACAGCGATTTCCGCCGGCAGGATCCAGTCGAGGTATATGCCATCTGCGCCTGCCGTTCTAACTTTGGGAATAGTGTTGGTATACCTCTACGGGGGCAACCTCATAGCTTCGCCATCATCAATCCTCACAATAGGGCAACTCACTCTCTTCGCAAGATATATGATGAGACTGAGTTTCCCTCTACGGGACTTGAGTAATCTCATTGGCACTTGGGTGAACGCTGCAGCTGGCCTCGAAAGAGTCTACGGAATTGTCGATCTGCCAGTGGAAGTTGCCGACAGACCAGGAGCTAAAGAGATCGCAATACCTAGCGGTCAGGTCGAGTTTCGAAATGTGACATTCGGATATGCCAAGGATAGACCTGTACTGAGAGACGTGAGCTTCAAGGTTAGTCCAGGCGAAAGGATAGCAATTCTTGGCGCCACAGGTTCAGGAAAAACATCTCTGATATACCTCATTCCACGGTTCTACGATGTTGCCTCTGGAAGCGTGCTGATTGACGGCACAGATGTCAGAAATTTCAAGCTTTCTAACCTCAGAAGACAGATAGGTATCGTGATGCAAGATGTCTTCATATTCTCAGGCACTATCAGGGATAACATTGCCTTCGGAAAGCCTGATGCATCCTTAGATGAGGTCGCAGCCGCCGCCAAACTTGCAAGGATACACGATTTCGTGGAAACTCTCCCCGATGGCTACCACACCATCGTGGGAGAGAGAGGGATAACGCTCTCCGGCGGACAGAAGCAGAGGCTAACCATTGCCAGAGCGCTCTTGACAGATCCAAGAATCCTGATTCTTGATGACTCCCTCTCCTTCGTAGACGCCAAAACCGAGCAGGCCATCCAAGAGGCCATTGAGGAAGCCATGAAGGGTAGAACATGTTTCATGATCGCTCAGAGACTGTCAACCATAAAGAATGCTGACAGAATAATGGTTCTAGATAGCGGTGAAATCGCGGAGCTTGGAACGCACAGTGAACTAATCGCTAAGGATGGCATATACCGACGGATATACGAGACACAGTTCCTTGAGAAGGTACCTGAAGCAATTCTGGCACCCGTTCTTCAGAGGGATGAGAACTAGATGTCGAGCCCTTTTGGTGTCTTCTCAACAAGGTACGAAGAATCTAGAAAGCGAACAGTCTCTGACAGGACCCTCGCGCGTAGAGTCTACGAGTACTCTATTGGCCACAGGAGGAATTTCGCAATAGGGGTTACAGCCATTGTTCTGGGCTCCCTCACAGGGCTCGCTTCACCATACCTACACA
>CAZVYD010000008.1:33839-37054 GCA_964631575.1 uncultured Candidatus Bathyarchaeia archaeon | reverse complement strand
CTTATCCAATTTTCATTTTCTCCCTTAGAGTTTTTGCGCAATTGAAACTGCGCATAGAACCCCGATAACCCTCCGCACGATATTTTAAGAGATATGTTGACAACCGACATATCACGTGCGACTCAGAAACATGATGAACGCATAAGCAACGATCTCCTAGAGCACGCATCGAGGACCTCTCCCTCAGTGGTGGAGAGATCCCCCTTCTGCGCAACGGAGCCAGATATATGGGATTCTGCAATATGGGAGTAAGCATTATAAGTCGGAAATTCCTACTAGTCGGTGGGAGAAACTTGAGCCGAAGAATCTTCGACGTAAAGGTCGCCAAGAAGGGGCAGATAGTGATACCGAAGCCTCTCAGAGAAAGGTTCAGAATCAGGGAGGATTCTCGTGTGACCCTCGTCGCCACTGAAGAAGGTGTTGTGATCAGGCCCGCTCTTCAAAGGCCTTGGTCAGGCCTACGAGGCCTCCTGAAAGGTGCCCTCACGGTCGAAGAACTCGATCGACTACTCGAGGAAGCGAAGCGATCTCTACTAGAGGCAAAGTAGCCCCTTGACCGACAATCCACTCTACGTAGTCGACGCTCACATCCTAGGAGCCTATTTCCTAGACGAACTTCCAGAGAGAACAGACCGAGTATTCAGAGAGGCCGAACATGAAAAGGCAACCCTAGTCATTCCATCAATCGTCATAGCCGAGTTGATCTATGCCTATGAAAAGGCCAAACTACCTACAAAGATTTGGGAAATGTTCGACAAACTCGACGTGTACCCTTGCTTCACAATTCACCCTCTCGATGAGCCGCTCTTGAAGATCATACCTGAAATCAAGCTGCCGGAACTTCACGACCGAATCATAGTCGCCACATGCATCTACACAGAAGCAAAAGCACTCCTCACAAAAGACCAAGACATACGATCTTCCAAGCTTGTGCCAACAATCTACTGACACCCCTGACCATGCACGATGTTCTTTCTCAGGACGGGAGCCTGACAAGTCTGACCTCTTCAACGGCCGTCAATCTGATACCAAGGTGTTTTGCATTGTCGACGAGGTCCTCAGCAACTTGTTGCGAGGCCATGATGTCCTGCCTGCTCCGGAGGAACGCATCGCCTAGAAAGGCTGATATGTAAGAATCTAGTTCTTACTCATGTAAGGAATTGGGAGGAAAGTAAGAATTGCCTTTGAGAGACAAGACTCAGAGAGTCGAGGCTACGAACGAGGAGATGCTTGGGACCTCAGCGGAATACAGGAGAATTACATCGAAAGGGCAGGTTACTATCCCTAATGCCATCAGGAGACGTTACAGCATAACAACGCATACGAAGTTGGAGTTCATTCCACAGCCAGAAGGAATCACAATAAGGCCAGTTAGGGAGGAAGGAAGATTCAAAGATCTGGCAGGCTCGGCGTCAAGACACTGGGCCGTTGATGAGATGCTGAAGCGCCTCGACGAGTTGAGGAGAGAGAATGTCTAGAGCAGTCTTTGAAACGCGCTTCTTCATACACTTCTTCTCATCACCAGATCAGAGGATTCACAGGCTGCTTCTGGAACTGATGCGAAAGTACGACGGGAAGCTAGTCTCTGCGATAACACTCTTCGAGGTATACAAGCTCTCCCTTGAGAGAGAAGGCAGAGAGACAGCTGAAACCAGAATCTCAAGGATGAGACATGAGTTCAACATGGTTCCAGTTGATGACATGATCGCGGTCAGCGGGGCGCAACTGAAACATGCCACCAAACTCCAGAGAGGCGAGGATATCCCTATGGCTGATAGCCTGATAGCCGCCACAGCCGTAGTTCACAGGGCGGTATGTATAACAGACTCTCCACACCTCGACAAGATTCCTCGGCTCAAACGAAGATGGATTCGGTAACAGGGACCGACTTTGCGCAGCAACTCTGAAGACGTAACTGTTCGCCATGTTCAGACGCGCTAAGCCCACTTGAAAATTGATGGTTTGCCTGCCTATTGCGGCGAACGCGTCGGCCTTAGACTACCAATGGGTTCGCGGCTACTCCTAGATCAGAACGCTAGGCGAATCTGGCGAGGTTCGACCATCAGCATCAAAGTTCAGTCATCTTGTCCATAATTGCGATTGCCTCCCTCGCCACAGCGATCGCCTTCTCCGCAGCCCGGCGATCATACAGCATTCGCGGAGTCACGAACCTTTCAGGCTCGCCGTAAGTGGCTCTCCCGTGCTCAGGGGCAAGTCGCGAAGAGAACTCCGCCAATCGCTTTGCTTCCGCTTCCTGCTGAGAATCCAACTCCTCGGCGACTTCCAGCAGTTCTGGCGAAGGATCGTGGCCCCAACTTGGCGTCCTTCTCGTTGCGATAACGGCCTTTGCTGCGTTCTCTGCCGCGAGTTGCGAATATTGGACGCAGCCTTTGAAGTCGTCTGCGCGAAGGCGATTTTCAGCGTCCTCTAGGTATTCGTGAGCTAATTGGGCGCGGTATTCAACTTCGCGCCGGGGATTGAACTTCAATCTCTACGCCTCAACGATCTGGAGCACTCCTCGCTTAGGTCTCCAACCGTACTTCCCGTCTTTGGTTCTGCAACGTTCAAGTCCCGCCACCTCGATCAACCTTCGGATCCGTCGCAGAAACGATGCAAGTTGACCCTTCGGATCGTAGAGTATAGTGGCATCGGATGCGATGTTGAGCATTAGCGGCGTAATCTCAGCATCATCATTGTTGATAAACTCGTCATCGAGGTCTATGGCCGTGATGTCTCTGATCCTTCGAGATTGCATCGTAAGAGCGTCACGGATGGGCCTGTAGACCTGATATCGACGCTCTAGGCTCTTCGGAACTCCTTGGAGGACCACCAAGAAATCCAGATCGCTTTCCTCTGTCGCCTCCCCCCTTGCCACGCTACCGAAGAGGGCCACGGCTACCAAATGTCCCGAGAATCTCTCACGAAGTCTTTCGACGACACCGTGCAAGAGCGTCGACATGGGTCTCACTCATGGCACCTCCTCTTGCAAGATACTGTTTAGAGGTATCCCGCGGTATAAGTTCTGTCGAAATCTGTTAGGTTGTTGTGAGGGGCATAACCCTACAAAGAGGAGAAGGATGTAGCTCAGTCATGATGTCAGCCAGAAATCTGTAGAGTGACGGATCCATGTCTATGAGACGCCCCCGACACGAAAATCGACATCTGGGCAACATGAATCTTCTCCAATGCTGCCACAATAGTCAAGTATCTTCAAC
>CAZVYD010000008.1:0-33739 GCA_964631575.1 uncultured Candidatus Bathyarchaeia archaeon | reverse complement strand
ATCTGGGCAACATGAATCTTCTCCAATGCTGCCACAATAGTCAAGTATCTTCAACGGCGTTCATTCCGTCAGCGGGTGATCCACCATCGCCTGTCTCTAAGACCTCCGGTTCGCTCCACTTCGCGTTATGAGGTTCTCCGGGCCAGTCCATCGAAGGCTGAAAGTTTCCCTTTCAGCCTGCCTGTACCACTTCTTCCAAAGGTCATCTCTCTCTTTTTCTGACATGGAGACATAATCTGCGACTGTGAGATCTCTTGTGAGAGGTTCCTCTCCCGTCAGCAACTTTCGACCCGGTTCTAGGCGAATGAAGGCCAACATGAGGTCTCTCACAGTGTCACTTGGCTTCAGCCCCAAAGCCTCACACTGTTTCTCAAACATCTCCTTCAGTCTCGGTTCCACCCGCACCACTATCTGGCTCGTCTTCATGTCCACAACCTTGTGTTACACTTTCAATGCAGACTTATAGGCGTCGCCTGAACCCCGTCGCGCAGTATCGTTCAAAAGCTGATGAATCTGGAGAGAAGATTCCTATACCCTAGTGCCAGTCAAACCTCTAATGAACTTCTTTGACTCTCGGCTGAAAGGCACAGAAGACTCCCTCGCACATCAGATGAGGAAGCAGAGCCTTTGGGTTCGCTATCCTCAATGCCACCAATAGAGAGGAGAGAATCCAGGGAAGTGAAGCTTCCGGTAAGGCCGTCGTTGGCAAGAATGAAGGAAACCGCCGCAGAGCAGAATCTCACCATATCGCTCAGAATCATCATCTCTTACGTATGCGGAGTCAAGAACGTAGATGAAGTATAGAAGCGGAAAAGAAGCATCCAATCCTACTTGGCAGATGATGTCGCTTCAATAACCATACTTCTCTTTCTACCAGAATAGAGCGCAACCTCATCCCCTGTCTTCAAGCCAGCCAGTGTCAAGAGCTCCCTTGAAGATAGACAGCGAGGTTCTTGGCAGCTCTAGTGATCTTTTGAGCTATTCGGGGTTGGAGAAGGAACTCCTCCGTCCTCTTCTGGACTTAATCCACCTGGCCGCGTCTAAGAACTTCTTCCCCACTTCGGAAATTCATACGCCTCAACATTTCAGATTATGACGCCGAACTGCTCATAGTCAACCTTAGTCCTCTTCATCTCGAAGCCATCCCTATGACATTTCACCTTTCTCTTTCGCCACCTAGGTTAGAAAATATTCATAGTCCGGCTCTCAATGGTAGTGCTCCGGGCGGGATTTTCATGGCCACACGCCACTTTGAACCCGCGCCCATGGCTGTCTCCTCCAGCCCGAGAGGCCACGATCCTTGACCGGGCTAGACGACCGGAGCACAATCCCCTACATAACAAGAACAATAGTTAAACTGTTCCCATTCTCGCATCGTGCTTTGAGGTTATGCAAAAAAAGCTTCTTCTGGTCAATTGACGATGCGTAAACCTCACTTCCCTTTCAGATCTCCGTGAAGAAACTTGTTAAGGTGAAGGTTCTCTTGAAGCCCTCTAATGGCAAAGTCAACCCTGACTTTCACTTCTTTCGTGAGCCTTCGAAAATCCTTTTCGAACCGTTTGGTCACCCTGATTTCATATTCCATTTGAGTCTCTCAGTTCCTCAATGAACTCGTTGTATTTTCGAGTTCGACCGGCCTCGAAGTCCTTCTCGCCCTCTTTGATCGCATCTATCATGGCCTCATCTGCCATGATGTCTAGCGTTTCAATGAGTTCCTCTAGCAGATCCCGCGTTCTCTTGAGCAATTCGACCTGTTCGCGATCAAGGCCCACAGTCGTCAAGTTTCCTAATCGAGTTCAGATTGAACGAGCCCTCATATTACTCTTGCCCGTCCAATAACGGTGTAACAACGAGTTCCTCTTAGTTAACGACCTTGACCATCATGCAATGGAATCTGAGGAGCGAGGGTTTCCTATTACTGCAGTATTCGAGCTCCATGCCCTCACCGCCTACGAAGAATCCTCGTCACTTCGACCTTGCTGAGGAAAATAAAGAGCTTAAAGGCAGAGCACTCTCTTTTGGCTGCCTGCTGAGAGTATTGAGAAGCGTTCGATCGAGATGTCTTCTCACTTAGGTGTCTAGTCTCAGGCTATGATGGACCGCCGATCACTCACGGATTATCTCTTTGACCGCTAGCCGGATGTCCTCTGCCTTGACGGTTTTTCTCCCCGCGTGCGATGCCAAGTCCTTGGCTTTCTTTCCAACGCGTTCAGCCAACTCCTCCAAGATCCTTCGCAACTCCTCCGCCGCATCATCGCCAACTCTTTCCGCTCCTGCCTTCTCTATCAACCTGTGCACCGCAGCGATTGACAGTTCTCCAGCGGCCATGAATAGCAACCACACAGGAAGATTTCTCCTCAAACGGAATATAAATCTGTCTTCGCTTCACATAACAGACCTGAAAAGTAGCAAGGAGCAAGAATCGCGCCTGCTCTCTTGCAATCAACATCTATTGCACCCAAAAGGAGGCCATTCCCAGAAAGTTGCCTTACAACTGGTGTAAAGACAAATACTTAATTCCATGCAAGGGGAATCAGGAGAAATCCTCGACTTCGGTGGAAGAGAATTGGGAAGGGTTCGAACCGAGATCATCAAGAAGACAGCTAGAGAGCTATTTCAGGCCAATCCCCAAAGATTCTCTACAGACTATGAAGAAAACAAGAAGGTTGTCGACGAGCTTGTGAACTCCAAGACCAAGAGAGTTAGGAACAGAATCGCGGGCTACGTCACAAGGCTCAAGACAATCGAGAATCAAAAGCTGTCAGGCACCCTGACAGAAGCCACGATCCCACCGGAAGAAATCGAAAAAGAATAGCGCATTAGTCGCGAAGCCCCGCTCATTGTAGCACGCCGATCTCTACGGAAAGGAAGGCTTTCCAAACGCTTTTCTGCAACCAAACACCGTAACACGAATCTAGGCGAGCTGATCTGGATGAGTATGATCAACGATTACAACAGAACTTGGGCGATTCGATATCTCAGAGAAGCACTAGTTGAATACCGTAATGGTAAGGGAAGTCAAAGGGAAGACCAGAGCAGATCGTTCATGGCGATAGCTGTTAGAAAGGCACAGCTGGCTCTCGAACATGCCTTCGGGGCTCCCGAATACCTCGAAGTATTGGTTGCTAATGCGATCCAGAGCCAGGCAACGGGTCAGGATCCAAAGCTAAGGCTTCTCTCAACTCTTGCCTCAGTCGCCAACATTCTTTCAGAGTCTCAGACACAATGGACGCGAGAGCTGATTCTCAAGATAACGAGGGAAGCTCTTTACGGCGCCTCAACCATTATCCAAGAGATCACATCCGAAAAGAACATTGAACTTGAACTAGACTAGTAGGCCGCGGCAGGGAGCGGAGACTTGGAATACTTCACAATCAAGAGCGACACGCTAGATCTCAAGATAGCCGTCATCGACATCAAAAGCATTCACATGCACGAGGAAACAATCCCCGAGGCCGTTCAAGAACTGGCTACGGAGCTTCTCAGAGACGGCGTCCTGAAGCATCCTGTAATAGTTGACGAAAAGACAAAGGTAGTTCTTGACGGAATGCACCGAGCCGCTGCCCTGAAACTGATTGGATGCGTCATGATTCCAGTTTGCTCTGTGGATTATGAGAACCCTTCGGTAAGGGTTGACACTTGGTATCGCGCCTTCAGTAAGAAGAACACACAGGACCTCATCAATGAGCTGATGCGTTGGAACATCAGAACTATGGAGTCAAGCATTCAAGAGGCGAAGAGGAGCTTGGAAACTGGAACCGCGGCAGCTCTCATCGCAACAAAGGAGAAGTGCCTCATGATTGAGAACAAGGGCGGAGACGTGAAGCAGAACTTTCAGCTTGTAGCAAGCATCGAACAAATGGCGAAGAGCCTTGGATACGGAGTGAACTACGAGACTCGAAGCGACGCATTGAAGAAGCTAGAGGAGGGAACGGCTCAACTCATTCTCGGTCCTCCGCCAGTGACAAAACAAGATGTTAGAAGATCCGGATTGAGAGATGATCCTTTCCCTCACAAGGCAACTAGGCACGTAATGCCAGCCAGGCCGCTTGGAATCAATGTCCCCATCGAGATTCTCCAAAACCGAGCTATTGGACTTTCGGAAGCAAACAAGAAGTTGATAGAAATGCTCAAGAAGAGACCTCTGGAAAGGCTCGAACCCGGATCACTGATCGAGAACAGGAGATATGAAGAACAAGTCTTCCTATTCAAGTAAGGAAATTGACACTTTGACCATTAAGGTAAGATTGATCGGCGGATTGAAAGGGCTTGCAGGAAAGCGAGAGATACTTCTCAGGCCAAAAAAGAAAGGATTGACTGTATCCGAAGCAATCTTGGAGATCTGCCGAAAAGCCTCTAATAGGGACTTCGAGCGAGCGGTAGTTGATCCCAGATCCAACACTGTTGGGCCAAACGTAATTGTCCTCGTCAACGACAAGGACATCAGCGTCCTCCAAGGACCAGAGACATTGATCAGAAGCAATGATACAGTCACATTAGTTCCGGTCTCCCACGGAGGATAGGGGGTAACTCAGTGAGCGTCAAGATCGGAATCGCAGGGTACGGCAGTTGGGGAAAAAGACACTTCGAGTCGTGGAAGAAGATCTCAAGCGTCGAGATTGTCGGGATCTACGATCCTGCATATCAGGGCGAGTCCTATTTCAGCAGTCTGAAGGAACTCATTCAGAGCGTCGAGGCTCTAGATGTGGTTGTTCCTGCGCAAAGCTTGGCAGACGTGGGAACTCAAGCGATTGAGGCGGGAAGACATGTCTTCCTAGAAAAACCTGTTGCCACAAACATTGAGGAGGCAAAACGCCTAGCAAGGTTAGCCCAAGCCAACCCAAAGTGCCTTTCAATGGTTGGCTTCATCGAACGATTCAACCCCGTATTCCAGAAACTCAACTCAATCTTCGAGGAAAACGGAAAACCGCAAACCATATTCTGTCAACGTTCAGGAGCTCCCACCCTGGTAGCAAAGCAGACCGGAGTCCTAAAGGACCTTGCGATTCACGACATCGATCTCCTACGTTGGATGCTCGGTGAACCCAAATCAGCATCGGTTCGATCCAGCAGAAGCTTCCACTTCGGCGAGCTTGAGCTTTCCTTCGAAGAGACACAAGCACTAGTGATATCAGATTGTTGTTCTGGACCAAAGATACGGCGTTGGGTAGCGGCATATGAGGATAGAACTTTCTTTGCCTACTTCGAAGGGAACCAATGGAGATTATTCGAGAACGGGACCGAGGTGCCTGTGGTATGGATGCCTCCTCTAGAGGAGGAGTTGAGATACTTCGCAGACTGCCTGAGAAAGCATAGGCCTCCTTCACCAAGCATCAGTGACGCGGTGCGGGCTCTAGAAATAATCGATCAGGCAAAGTGAAGAACAGCATCAGCATATCTCCTTGCCATATCAACATCAAGAACTCATCTTTTCATGGAACATGAATGAAGGATTGTATGGCATAGCTATTATAAGCAGTTCCCGGTTACCTGAATTGCGGTGCATGTCTTGAAGAGACACGCAGCCCTTGTAATTCAACTGCTCGTCCTTGTAACGTTCACATTTCTGAATCAAAGCACAATTCCATCCCAGGCAATCTTCGGGATGGACATTGTGATAAACGAGTTTGATCCCAATCCGCCTGTCGGCCCCCAATGGATAGAGTTGTTCAACCCAACCGATTCTGAGTTCAGCATCTCACTCTGGAAAATAGTGACACGGTCCACAGGAATCACCTTTACAATACCTGGCGGAAGCTCGATTGCAGGGAAAAGGTACTTCGTCATGGATCTTCCATTCCCAGCCATGGATCCCAGCGGAGAATCTCTCTTTCTGCTAGACAACAACGGGTTGCAGATTGACAAGACTCCTCTACTGACCAAGCCAGTCAGTGATAACACAGCGTGGG
The DNA here is from genome assembly GCA_964631575.1 of uncultured Candidatus Bathyarchaeia archaeon. GTDB lineage: Archaea > Thermoproteota > Bathyarchaeia > 40CM-2-53-6 > JALHTG01 > JALHTG01. The sequence continues at coordinate 27,830 of CAZVYD010000008.1, read as the reverse complement.
CCAGAGTCCCCAACGGTATCGACACTGATTCAATAGACGATTGGAAGCTGCAACCGGCGACCAAAGGAGCCTCAAACAGCGTGCCACCGCCTCCACCAATCACCCCGACCATCATGTGTACACTCAGCTCATTCGTTGTGGAAATTGGATCAAGCGTAACTGTGAGAGTATTCATAGGCCCGCCTCGCTCAGCACCCGTAACAATCCAAGTGAGAAGGCCAAGCGACTTGGATTGGACCAACCTCACCACTGCCCTCACACAGGCCTCAGGCATCTATGAACACGTATGGACTCCTGAGGCGACAGGGGAGCACAGCGTAAGAGCGTACGTGTATCGAAGCGACTCATTCTCGGATATGTATTCCTCTCCCATCAACTTCCTTGTGACAAAAATTAGGACACAACTCTCCTGCTTCGTTACACGCTTCCAAATAAAGCTGGGACAGAACCTGGCAACATACGGCTACATCATCCCGACCTTTGGAGGAGTCAATGTAACACTCACCTACCGAAAGCCAACCGGCGCCCCGATAGTCAGATATGTTCTAACAGGTAGTGGAGGACTGTACAATGATACGAGCTTCACACCTCAGGAAGTGGGATCGTGGAATGTGACTGCATCGTGGGGGGGAGATGAAACCCACTTATCGGCAAGCTCTTTCTTGGCACGTTTCAATGTTGAGCCACCACCATCACTTCCGTTTGGAATGTGGCTCGTCATCTGCGCAGTAGTGAGCGTGACCGTTGCTGTGGTTCTGTTGGCTGCCGGGCTCTCAAGCAAGATTGTCCAGAAGCCTCCAAGAAGAATCGCGCTCTGTCCACGATGTAGATCTGCTTTGCTTTTCGTGCCTAGCATTCGAGGCTGGTACTGCCCCAGATGTAGAAGACACGTCCAGTGACCTCTTTTCTCAGCACCGAAACCCTGTGCGCTAATGAGACTGCAACTGCTCCCATAGAGAACATGTTTGGGATCTAGGTTGAACGCCGCCGTAGCCTCATTCTTCATGCCGCAGACGACCTGTCCACTGCCGCTCGAACCTGAAAACTGCGCATTGATCTGCATGAAACATCATGGCAATGACAACCGAAACACATAACCTAGACTTACTAGACTGTAGCCGAGAACTCTCCATGTCAAGAGAGATGCACACGGCGCAGCACACAGCAAAAGTCGATCAAGACCTAGTCGAAAAGATCTTGAAACTCAAGAAGGAGAGAAAGGCGCTCATTCTGGCGCATAACTATCAGCGGCCAGAAGTCCAAGACATAGCGGACTACGTTGACGACAGCGTCGGCCTTGCCAAGAGAGCTGTAGAAGAGTCTGAGGCTGAAGTTATCGTACATTGCTCAGTTGACTTCATGGCTGAAACGGCGGTGATACTTAACCCAGAGAAAACGGTGCTCATGCCTAGCCTCGGTGCTAGATGCCCTATGGCCGCGATGCTACCCGCTTCTCAGATAGATCAATGGAAAGAGAAGCACCCAGAAACACCAATCGTCCTGTACGTCAACACCCTCGCAGAGGCAAAGGCCAAATGCGATATTTGCTGCACCTCAGCCAACGCAGTAAGAGTAGTCGAGTCACTTGACTCAGATACCGTGATCTTCGGGCCAGACGCCAATCTTGCATGGTACGTGCAGCAAAAAACCGGAAAGAAACTGATCCCGATCCCAGAGAGAGGGTTCTGTCAAACTCACGTGCTCTTTCTGAAGGAGGACATCTTGCTACTGAAAGATGAGAACCCGCAGGCAGAAGTGATGGCACATCCCGAATGTACTCCTGAAGTACAGAGCGTTGCGGACTTCATAGGATCAACCTCGCAAATGCGCATGCATGCGAGAGATTCAAATGTGGACAGGTTCATCGTGGCGACCGAAATGGGAATTCTACATCGACTTGAGAAGGAGAATCCGAAGAAGACCTTCATACCCGCCTATGAAGGAGCCTGGTGCGTGAACATGAAGCTGAACACGCTCCAAAGAATCTATCTGGCACTCAAGGAAGACCGTTATAGAGCTGAAGTCCCACGAGACATTGCTCGAAAGGCGAAGGCCCCTCTAGAAAGAATGTTCGAGGTAACGAATACGAGTCTTAATGCGAAGTAGGGCGAACAGTCAGCCAGCTGCATGTGTATCTTGCAGAACATCCGCTTCCTCAACCTAGAGCTTCCCCATACCAGCCTCAACTGCGCTGAGAATCTCCCCGCTTCTGATCATTGACGCAACTCGCGAAATATCCGGTGACATTTCCCGGTCTTTCGTCAAGGCTGGAACCTTGCTCCTAATCGTCTCATAGGCAATCCGAGTTCCTTTGCCTAGCTTGTCGGTACCTCTTAGATCAAGAGCTTGGCTTGAGCAGAGAAGCTCAATTGCAACTATTTGCTCGACATTTCCGAGGATCTCTCTAGCTTTCATTGCGGCTAAAGCGCTCATACTGACAAAGTCTTCAAAGTCAGCTGATGTGGGGAGCGAGTCAGCGCTCGCAGGGTGAGAGAGAACTTTATTCTCCGAGGCCAGCGAGGCCGCGACTACTTGCGTCATCATGAATCCTGAATTGAGCCCTTCTCTGCTTGATTTGGGAACAAGAAATGGTGTAAGTCCTTCATTCGTCGTTGGATCCATAAGTTTGGCGATTCTTCTCTCGGAAATGTTACCTATTGATGTCAACGTGATTCCAAGAATGTCCGATGAGATCGCGATTGGCTGCCCATGAAAGTTGCCTCCCGAAATGCATGCTCCGTCCTCAGCAAACACAAGTGGGTTGTCAGTAGCTGAGTTCATCTCAGTTAGCAACACCTTTCGAACATACGTCAAAGCATCTCTTGCAGCCCCAGCAACTTGGGGCATACATCTGATCGAGTATGGATCATGTATTCTCCTACCCTCACAAGCAAGGACTTCAGAGACCAGCCGGCTACCAGAAACCAACTTCTTCAAGTTCCTTGCAGTGGTCATCTGCCCCTGATGAGGTCTTGCTCTGTGTAGCCTTTCATCAAGAGCCTCCAAATGGCCAAACAGCGACTCCAGCGTCATCGCGCTGGCTATCTCAGCGTTGGCTATCAATTTCTCGCTGTCATACAAGGCAAGTGCAGCTATTGCTGTGGAAAACTGGGTCCCATTGATCAGAGCTAGACCTTCTTTCGCTGTCAGTTCGACTGGTTCCAGCCCGGCAATTCTCAAGGCTTCTCCACCCGTCACTATTGTGCTTTGGTGCTCTGCCGTTCCCTCCCCCATCAGCACGGCGGTCATGTGTGCCAATGGCACAAGATCGCCGCTGGCACCCACCGAACCTTTCTCAGGAATAAGGGGGTGGACGCATCGGTTGATCATTTCGATAAGGGTCTCCAAGGTCTCCAACCTGATTCCTGAATATCCCTTAGCCAGAGTGTTCGCCCGCAGCAACATCATCGCTCTCACAATGTCGGCATCTGAGGAGCGACCGACACCTGCCGAATGGCTTCGAATGAGGTTTCTCTGAAGCTCCACTGCGTCTTCAGGCGAGATACGTGTTCCAGAAAGACCGCCGAATCCTGTTGTGACTCCATAGACCGGCTTTCGTTCCCTCAACAGGGTCTCCACGACCGCTCGTGAAGCCTCGACTTTTGTCCGTGCCGTAGGCGAGAGACCGACTTGCATTCTATTCCTTGCAACCTCGACAACTTGTTCAAGAGTGAGGCTCTCACCATCAAGCAAGACTACCCTCATGACGTGACACCTTACGAAATACTTAGTAGCTCAGTAACTGCGCAAATAAAGCCTTCAGGAAATCGACGCAGTAAGCCCAAGAAGAGAGGACCGCCGCTCAGGCCAACTTCCTCTTGTCCAGCAGGGGAATCTTCACGCCTTTCTCCCGGGCAACCCTCTCCGCTTCTCCATACCCGGCGTCGACGTGTCGAATTACTGCGGTTCCGGGATCAGTGGTCAGAACCTTTCCTATTCGGTCATCTGCTTCCGCCGTGCCGTCTGCTACAAGGCACATTCCTGCGTGGATGCTGTACCCTATCCCGACTCCACCGCCATGATGGACCGAAACCCATGTGGCCCCAGCCACAGCGTTCAAAAGCGCGTTCAGAATCGGCCAGTCTGCTACGGCGTCACTTCCATCTCGCATCCCTTCGGTTTCACGGTTGGGGGATGCGACGCTACCCCCGTCCAGATGATCTCGGCCAATCCATATCGGTCCCGAAAGCTTGCCACTTCGCACCATCTCATTTATGATCAAGCCGAACTTCGCTCTTTCTCCATACCCAAGCCAACAAACTCTGGCAGGCAAGCCCTGAAACTTCACCTCGTCACGCGCCTTCCGAATCCAGCGACATAATTCCATGTTCTGAGAGAACTCTCTCAGGATGACATCATCAAGCCTGAGTATGTCATCAGAACTTCCCACAAGTGATGTCCACCTGAACGGCCCTCTTCCTTCGCAGAACATTGGCCTTATGTATCTCTGGACAAAGCCGGGAAATGCGAATGCGTTGCCACAACCAGCCTCTCTCGCCTGTTCTCTAATATTGTTTCCGTACTCGAAGGTTACCGCGCCCTTTTCCATCATTGAGACCATTGCTTCAACTTGGCGACGCATACTGTCCTTGGACCTTCTGATGTATTGCTGAGGATTCTGCCGTCTGAGATCGTCTGCCTCCTCAATTGAGAGCCCTGCCGGATAATACCCGTTAAGAGGATCATGGGCAGATGTCTGATCCGTAAGCACGTCAGGAATCACTTCTCTCCTGAGAAGTTCAGGATGAACATCGGCGGCATTGGCTAACAATCCAATACTCTTTGGTATGCCATCATGCTGGGCTTCCCTTGCCATATCCACTGCTTCGTCCAAGCTTTCTGTCCATGCCTCCAAGTAGCCGTGCCGCATCCGACGCTCTATCGCCTTCTTGCTGATCTCCACGACCAGAGCAACTCCCTCGTTCATCGTGACCGCCAAAGGCTGTGCTCCTCCCATCTCGCCGAGACCCGCGGTGAGAACAAGTCTGCCTTTGAGGGTTCCATTGAAGTTCTCTCTCGCTACCGCTGCCAAAGTCTCATAAGTGCCCTGAAGAATTCCCTGGGTTCCAATGTAGGCCCATGACCCCGCGGTCATCTGACCGAACATTATCAGTCCCTTCTGCTCAAGCTCAAAAAAGTAGTCCCAACTCGCCCATTTCGGAACGATCAGGCTGTTAGCGATAAGTACCCTCGGAGCCCAACGATTCGTCGTGAATATTCCGACTGGCTTCCCACTTTGGACAAGCAGAGTCTCATCTTCTTCAAGGCGAACAAGCGAGTCCACGATCGCATCAAAACACTCCCAATTTCTAGCGGCCTTCCCTGTACCTCCATACACAATCAGGTTCTCTGGATCCTTGGCAACCTCCGGGTCGAGGACATTGTGAAGCATCCTGAGCGCGCCTTCGATCTGCCAATTCTTGCATCGCAGCTCAGAGCCGGTGATGCAATGAACCATCTTCTTTGATTCTAGCAAGATTCCTCAATAGATTGAGCAGAGATGTGAATAATAAGATTTCACCGCTGTTCTCGACATTTGGCACCAAAATCGACCGGTCACGGATAGGCCACGTGCTCTGATTCAGTCGTCACATCTTGTCTTCAATATTCGCCCATCTTCGACAGCTAGAACGCCGTTCTTGATAACTTTCGAAACCAAGTTTACACCTAAATGCTGTAATAGGAACCGGTAGTCTGATACATCGAAGGTGACCAAGTCGGCTTTCTTCCCAGGCTCAATCGACCCTAAATTCTGATCTCTCCTAAGGGCCCTCGCAGCAGTCAATGTTAATCCCCTCAAAGCCTCAACGATGGGAATCTTCATTCCATAGCACGATAGCGTCAAGACAAACTGCAGGTTCTGCGTCGGGCAACTGGGATTAAAGTCGGATGCCAACGCAAAGTGCAAGTTGTTTCTTAAGAGAGCTGAGACATCTGCAAAACGCTGTTCCATGAGAGTCAAACTGGCCGCCGGCAGAAAGACAGGAACAACTTTGGCTCTACCCAGCCGAACCAGATCCTCTTGAGTAGTATGCATCAAGTGTTCAGCTGAAACGGCACTCACTTCGATGGCCAGCCTTGAGGCTCCGATATTAGTGAACTCGTCAGCATGGATTTTTGGAAGAAGACCATGTTCGAGGCCGGCGAGCAGGATTCTCCTAGATTGTTCCACGGAGAAAACTCCCTCATCGCAAAAGACATCACAGAACTCAGCAAGCTGGCTCCTCGCGACTCTCGGAATCATCTCCTCTGTAACCAGCTTGACGTATTCGTCGGATGAATTCTCGTATTCCGGGGGAATGGCGTGGGCTCCCATGAACGTCGAAACAAGGTCAACCTGATGTAGTTCGCCAAGATCCTTGACGGCATGAAGTATCTTGAGCTCGTCATCAACTGTCAGTCCATATCCGCTCTTCACTTCTATCGTTGTCGTTCCGTGAAGCATCATATTGTCCAGCACCTGCTTGCCCTGCTCTACGAGTTCTTCTCTTGGGCTTGTTCTCGTGTCATGCATCGTCTTGAGGATGCCGCCACCAGACCTCAATATATCCATGTAACTAGCACCGGTGATCCTCATGTCAAGTTCTCGTTCACGAGAACCAGCAAATATGAGATGAGTATGACAATCAATCAGTCCAGGAGTTACTACTTGTGCGGTCACATCAACGGTCTGACCGGCTTTGAACTTTGATCTGATTTCGTCAGTCCTTCCAACTCCGACGATTTTTCCTTGACTGATCGCAACCGCTCCGTTTTCTATCGTCATGCGATCTTGCGGAAGCCCCTCTGAAAGAGTCAGTATCTGACTGGCATTTTCAAGGAGCATGTCAACATGGGTTGGAGACAGAAGTGACCCCTCACCAACATTTGGCCTTTACCATCTTCGTGACGGAAGTTTCCAGAATCTCTGCGGCCATGGCCGAGGGAACCTTCCCTACTTCACCGATTATCTCCGTTGCTGTCACCGGATCTGAAGTATGGAACTTAGGAACATATTCAATTGTTTCCTTCAGAGGCCAGCGTGATGACAAAGCATGCACCTAGACTGAGTATAGGGCAAGCCGGCTTTTCATGCTTACCGTCAGAGGATCCTCCCACCTTTCATTTGAAACGATTAAATATCATGGGTGCGATTCTCCAGATGATTCATGCGAAAACTTCATAGAGAGTACGAACAACTCGCAGATTGGAGGATTGCGCGACGCTAGCTCCTCAATGGTTCATTGGATTCGACTCATTAATGCTGATTGTGGACGCTGCCATCGCCTTCGCGATTAGCTACTACGCACTGAACGGGTATAGACTAGCCAGAGAAAGGACGCTGTTCTTTCTCCATTTCAGCTTCGTCCTGCTCGGCGTGGGCTTGCTTGTTGACGGAGTGGTTACGATTCCTGTGCTTGCCTTCCGTGGGCTGTCACCAATCATGACAGCTAGCTATCTCATGCGAATTACAGCCGAAATTGTCGCATATTCCCTGTTGCTCTTCGCTTACCTGAGACAAACGAGAAGTTCCATGGTTGAAACAGCTCCCCTAGCGATGACCCTGGAATATCACCCATTGTTGGAGATAGTTGTGTTCTTTCTAGTCGCCTACCTAGCCGCCCAAGCCGCAATGAACTACAGCGTCAAGAAGGAACGAAACTCACTTCTCGTCTTCATCGGGTTTGCCCTTCTGTCGATAAGCCACATGTTCTTCATTCTTCCGCCAATCCTCAGGCTGTTCTTTGTGATGGCCCATGTAAGCCAACTCCTGGGATTCGTTGCTCTTCTCACAATGCTCGTGAGAGTGGCTAGGACCAAATGACAGAGAAGACATCCAAGTACCGATCACAGATAAGGATCTTCGCAGACATACTTACCGCGATCGGAAAAGAGAAGGGAAACGCGAAGCCAACCCACATCCTTTACGGAGCCAATCTATCACATGACCGACTTGTAAAGTACCTCACTCAACTCAAAGAACAAGGTCTCATAGAAGAAACTGGAGCCAGCGACAAAACAACGTATTCACTCACAGACAGAGGAATAGAGTTCCTGAAAGAGTTCAGAAAAGTCTCACAGTTCGCAGAGGCGTTTGGATTCGTTATCTGATGTCACTCCCTATTTCATCTAATCCTGCTTTGAAAATGCCAAACTCACAGACTGAAACCACCTATTGAAACGCTTGTTGTCGATTCCCCCATCTCCGATGGTTTATTTCACGCAAGACTGAGCTAGAAGAGTGACTCCGAACTTGACAATTGTTGAAAGCTAGTCAGTGGAGATGCATCACGACATCGGGCAGAGCCCTTCCGTGCAGGTCAGTCCACATCATTCCACTACGATAAGGTGACACGAAGGATTTAAGATTGCGGCCATCACTACTCGACATGAACAGGGCCAAAAGAGGCACCGGCACCATAACAGGCCCTTTGGTTCTCAAGACGCAGGTTATCATTGCGCACGTCCAATGCCCATCTTCTCCAAGAAACTACCGCATGTCCAGAGGATTTCTCCTGTCTTGTCTGGGGCATGTCGGTCGAAGGGGGTCTACGCCAAGGGGCGAGCTTTCTTCTCTGCCGCGACAAAAGTCCACGAGACAAGATTAGTCGTTATGACCACAAGTGTGGGAAATCGTAACTCCGGGGCCGCAACAACATGTTCTTCGGCAAATTCCTCTATGCCTTTGACAAGCTTGCCATTTAGCTCACTGCTGCTTCTTACAGCACGCGCGATTTCCATATGTATGAACTTCGCGCCGACGCTCCTTGCATACCTTCCCTGAACGTTCGTCGTGCCCCCAAGGTCGGTATACTTTGTGCCATCAAAGATGCCCACAGTCAGCCCGTTCTGACTCAGAACATGAGACATCTTGGTGACTGCACTTGACCCTTCAGGTGTCCCTGAGCTGAGGATGATTTGCGGGTAAAGTTCTCTACCGGCAGATGTTTCAGCAAAGCCATGTATCTGAACCGTTGTCGATGTGTTGGTGCACCATGTCTTGTGGACAACGTGGAAGACACATTGCTCCGTATGTGCCACATCAGCCACTGCGTTAGAATTCGCGTTGCGATGAGCCCCCGCAATCAATAAGAAGCCAGCATACGCTTGAATGAAGGATCTGACCCCTATCTTCTCAGTGAACTCGTCATATCCAATGTGAGGCACCTCGATCATGAGGTTCCTGTAGAGACTGGGTGCCTTCATGTACACTATATATAATCCCCAGCCTCTGTTGAAGCCTGAGGCTTCCCTCGCAATGTAGAAGACTCTTCCTGACACATCGATAAATCTGACCATAGCGTAATTGATTGCTGTCAAAGCTGAGGCAGCTTCAGAAAGCTTCTCGCTGGAATTCGTGTTCATCCAAGCAAGGAGGATAGAAAAGGCGCTCTCAACCGATTGCAGATCCGATTGAGATGGAATAACGTATTTACCTGATTCTTTTGGGATAATGCTGAGACGGAATTTGTCTATGACTTCGACGAGGGACCCCTGTTCTTCTGGCAGAATAGCTTGAGTCGCAGCACTAATATTGGAAACTCTCAGAATCGCCAGACCAAGCATCAAGAAGACAGGAAGAATGACCTTTCTTCTCATCTGAAACCATCTATGCTGATCTCTTGACGACTCCCTAAATGAGAAGCATTATTTCTGCATTATGTTATTGCGACCGAACCGAGTCCAAACATTCTCCCAAAGTTGCGTTCGTAAGCATTCCAGCAAGTATCGCGCAAACTCATCATCGACACACGTGCCAAACGAAGTTCATGCTTCACTCTTTGCGTGGCACTCGTTGGCTATGAGGGAACAAGAGGCAATGAGGGAATCTGCCCTTGATCTGGGCAGCCCACTTCTCTATGAGTTCCGGCTGACCGCCCCTGCCAGCTTTAAGTAGCATGCCTACGGCGAGGGCGCCTGTACGTACCTTCTGCAGCGCCTCAAGATTCTTGCAAGTCGTATGCTCGTTGCATTCGCTACAGTCAGGTATTTTCTTCTTCGAGACGCAGGGTCTAATCTTGCATTCGTCGTTACCGCCCCCTTTCAGACATCCTTTGCATATGGGCAGAGTTTGTATTGATGCCAGCCCTTTCATGAATTCCTTAGAATTGAAGTCTTTGGCGCCCCACTCATCCACACCGTAACCTTTGATGAGTCCCTCATATCTCTTCGTCAGCTCCCTTAAGGCCCCATTGCCAACTATACAACTTCCACACCAAAGGCCACAGAAGCCAATCTGATTTCTCACATTTTCAAATGCTTCAGTTTGCATCTCATATGTCTCCAGCCAATCTCATCTTCTCAGCTTTCCTCTCATCTGTGGAAGGTTCCTTATGCCTTGCGCATCTTCCTGCGATTGAGACAACGAAGGACAAGTCGAGATGATTAGGAATCCCAGCACTCATTGACGAATTTCTCAACTATTTTTTTGGGGAGACCGATGCGAGTGAGTTCTTCCTTCGTTTCAGCGATCGATTTTCCTTGGGCCTTGAACTTTGCCACTCGGTTGCCAACAAACTCGTATCGTTCGTGTGGATAGACTATCCAAGCAGACGTTTCCCTTACGTAGAAGTCCGGTCGAAGAACACTTTGGGGCTTGTAGTGAAGAGTAGCGATCTTGACTTGAGAGGCTCCCCTGTCTAGAAGATTCTGGCGAACAGTCTTCAAGCTCTCTCCAGTGTCTGCAACATCGTCAACCACCAGAACCCTCTTACCTTCCACGCGCGTGGAGACCTGCTGGCTGATTACGGGCTTCTTTGCGGTTTCAGCTACGCCCTCGTAGAATTCGACTTTCATGCTCGCCACGTACGTATTACCCAGAAGGTCTGAAAGTATCCGTGCAGGAATCCACCCTCCTCGCGCAACACCGACTATGACGTCAGGGCTGAACCTGCTCCTTTTGATCTGGTCAGCCAACTCTATACATGCATCATAGATCTCGCCCCAATCTGGAACTTCGAAGCTCAAAGCTGATCCTTCCGGGTAGACTGTTTGAAATGCGCAATGTCTTTTAAGGCATTTCATAGAAGCTTCGAGCATCTCAGCGCCGACAGAATCGCCATCGTGAGAGGCTGACTCGTATGCCAATCGAGTATCTGCAAGAATACGATAGATATGTGATGATCACTGGCGTACGTAGCGCAGAGATCCCTGATCCGAAAATGGTCCTTCAACAGCTGAGACGTTCTGCTAGTGGTATCGAAACCCAAATCTTGGACGCGAAGGGGGTGGCCGGAAGAGACCATCTTCGGTTTGCGGCACTCAACGCCTTGAAAGGGCGAGCGCAAGGCATTGAGATGACAGAAAGCCTAGCGGTGGAAGTTCTTCTCTACGCTTCCGCCCAGAGGCAGATCAAGAATGCCATTGCAGCGTTGGGAGTCTCTTCGAACTCAAGGAATTTGGCCATCATAGCAATAGCCAATGATAGGCAGGCCCTTGAGAGATTTGAGATCGAGCTGCCCAGAACTGTGGGTGGAAAAACAGACGAATCGGTCCTTGAGGAAGGAGATGAGGCAACCGTGAGAAGAATTTTCGGCATAACTGATAATCAGGTGAGAGCCTTGGTTCGAAAGGATGTGACAGAGAGAGATGCCTTGACTAGGCTTGTGATTGAGAAAATGGCCTTGCTCTCCTCGCAAATCTAGATTGATCTCTTTGCCTTTTCCACAGACAGCATATCAGAAGGCTTGATCACCGAAACGCCAGCCACGTCTCCTAAGACCTCGATGAGGACGACTTTGTCAGGGTTCTCAAGATCCACTTTTCTCTCGATGTTACCTGCAACAGTTTCCACTATCTCCACTGTCGACAGCGTGGTATGTCTCTTCCTCACGGTGACTCGAAAGCTCTCCTCTTTCTCGATCCTATCAACCATGGTCAAGACACATCCTGCGATTTCCGCTATGTTTGAGGGTACAAGCTTCTCAATGGGTGAAACCTTCAGGATGTATCGAAATTTCCAAGGACTTTCCATGAGCTTCCTGCTCAACTCTTGAACTACCGAGATTGGGCTCATTTCTGTCTTTGCGACCACAAGGCCTATAGCCGGTGTCCTGTCAGTTTCAGGCCTGCTGTCACCTAGCTCTCTCAACAGATACCAGATTTCGCTGCAAGCGTTTCTCTCGTTGCCGCGAGAGGTTGACACCAGCAGGTTGAATTCGCTGAGCAATAGGCCGAGCCTCGAAACGACATAGGTCAGATACGCAAATTTAAATGGTAACGCAGAGGGCGACTCAAGTAATCTTGGCAAACGCTTAAGCAATCAGAGGGAGCTATCAATTTCCTAGGCGGGGCTAGCGAATTGTCGCGCTCGCCGGCAGATGCAGGGGTAAAGCTATTGAATGTTTCCTCGAAAGTGGAACGAAGCACATATGTCAAGGCCTATCCTCTCAGCAACCTCTCGGATGTTGACCAGATCAAGAACGAGGTAAAGCTAGGCAACATACTAATAGTGAGAATCACGCCTCTGGCGAAAAAGAGCGTTGAGGAAACAAAGATAGCAGTAAACGAGCTATGTGAATACGTCCGAGATGAAGGCGGCGACATAGCCAGACTAGGCGAAGAAAGAATAGTAGTCACTCCTCGGGCAGTGAGGATCTGGAGAGAAAGAATCTCTTCTTGACATGAAACAGTACTCAGGAGAACAAGCCAACAGTGATCATGTAGGGAGATCTAGGGGCCTCCGAATCTACCTTAACCTTATGGTCTCCAGATTCTGCGGCGCGAATGCCCTGAGCTTCAGGGTCTTGCCTATCGCCTGAGCAAGGTCATCGCATTTCCTTGCTTCTCCATGACCGACCAATACTCGAGACGGTTTCGGAATCATTCTCTGTACGAAGCTTAGAAGCTGGCGACGGTCAGAGTGACCGGAGAAGCCTTCCACCGATTCAACTCGCGCATTCAGTTTGACTACCTCCATCCTTCCGTTGTGATTCATGAGTGATACATCCTTTAGCCCACTCCTAATTCTATTGCCCAAAGTTCCCTCTATCTGGTAGCTGACGAAGAGAATTGCGTTTTTTTCATCTGAAGCAAGTTGCCTAAAGTAATCCACTGCGGGGCCGCCTTCAAGCATGCCGGAAGTGGCAAGGATGATGCAGGGACCGCCTTCAACAATTTCCCCGCGAGTGCTTGGACTTGTTACTGTGACAAAGTAGTCTGACTGGAAGGGGTTGACATCGTGATGCAGGATTTGATCTCTGATCTCCCTGGCAAGGTATTCCGGATACGCCGTATGAATTGCCGTTGCCTCGGAAATCATCCCTTCAATATATATCGGAAGCTCCTTGAGGCGACCAGACTTCATGTAGTTGTCGAGAACAAGCATTACTTCCTGCGCCCGTCCAACTGCTGGAACAGGAAGCAGAGCTTTTCCACCCTTCTCAACTGTCTCGTTGATGAGTTGTACAAGTTTTTCTTCTACCCCTTCACGTTCTGACATGATGTCTTCGGGCGCACCGTATGTGCTTTCGGTGATCAGAGTCTCAGCTCTTGGAAAGGTTGAGGAAGCAGATTCCAGCAGCATTGTCTTTCCGAATTTGTAGTCGCCTGTGTACACGATATTGTGGAGACCTTCCCCTATGTGCAGATGGATTATGGATGAGCCAAGGATGTGCCCTGCGTTATGAAGGGTGAGTTTGATGTCCGGTGCAACATCAGTAACAACCCCATACTTCAGTAGAATCGTATGCATGACTAGTTCTCGCACGTCTTTCTGGTCGAACGCTGCAAATGCACCTTCCCTGCTCGCAACATCCAAGTAGTCGAGCTGGAGCAGTGTCATCATTGTGGCAGTGGGCTCTGAGCAGTAGATGGGGCCGTCATATCCATACTTGCAAAGGAACGGAGCCAGGCCGCAATGGTCAAGGTGGGCATGAGAGATTACTACTGCATCAAGTTTGTCCAAGTCGAATTCTTCAACATCGAGGCGTGGAAATGATTGAGCCGGCCTTTGGGAGCCAGGGTTGATGCCGCAGTCCAATAGAACGGAGCTCTCATCGGCCTGGATAAGGATGGCGGATCTACCTACCTCTCTAAAGCCGCCAAGCGTTGTCATCCTTACATTGCTGGCCCGCGCCAGCGTTGGCCTGAATACTCTCTCTCCTACATCGCGGAGAATTCTGCTTCTATCCTCACTTTCAGAGTGTAGAATGTGTCTCATGCTGGCGATTATCTTCGAGGGTAGAGGAGGAGCACGGAGCACCCTCGGCCGCCAACTGGTTGCCCTGACTATTGACTGGAGGGTTGCACCGTCTTTGCCGATGGCGAGGCCAGGTTTCTTGGCTTCCACCACTACCTCTCCAAGGCTGGGATCAAAGGTGACGTTCGTGACCTCAGCTTCGGCTGGAATTATCTCCTTCATTTTCTTCTCTGCTTCAAGCTCCGGAACTCTGATAGAAGGGTCAGATCGAATTACGATTCGTTTGTGAAGGAGATTAACGATGTCTGTGACTACGTAACTCTGCTCCTGAAGAAGAACCACATTCTTGACGTAGATTGCGAGTCTAGGGCCTTCAAACTCAATCCTAGTTATCTCTGCTTCCCGTGGCATATGCTCAAGGATAGTCTGCCTGATCTTCACATGAGCATTCTCAGTAGCTCTTGACAATGTACTTACTCCTGTGACAGTGATACGGCAGTCGAGTCTTCACGCGTTTGCGAGAACAGCCTTCTTCTCATCTTCACGTAATTCTCTATAACCTTCTCGAGTAACCACGGCAACATCAAAACTGTCGCCGCTGGCAGAGTCTCGTTTCATAGCTGAACCTACGGCTCTGATGACTACGGGCAGAGCTTCCTTCTCAGTCATGCCCTCCTTGAATTCGCTCTCAAGAACTCCATACGCTACTGGAGATCCAGAGCCAGTTGACACGCATTTCTCCTCGGTCAAACTACCAAGAGGATCGACGGCGAATATGTGCGCACCCGAATCGTCCACGCCACCAAGTATCGCTTGAAGGAGAAGAGGCGCGATCCTCGAAGAGAAAAGCAGGTTTGCCAACAGTGTAGCTGCCGCTCTCACAGGTATGGGTTTGCCATTCTCGTACCGATACAGGCTGGCATTTGCCTTGAGAATCTCAACGACAGCTTGTGCGTCTCCCACTGCTCCCGCGATCGTCATCGCCAAGTGGTCATCTATCTTCAGAACCTTTTTCGCACGTTTGTGAGCAACAAAATAACCCATCGTAGCACGTGTGTCTGTCGCAAAGATGATTCCATCTCGACAAACCACGCCTATGGTGGTTGTCCCCTTCAGGACGTACTTCGGAATCTTGTCGAATCCTCGGACGTTCATTACGAGACCCTCGAGAAGCCTTGACGGAGATCCTAACAAGCGCATGCAAGAACCTAGCGCTTTCGAAGACTAACGTCATCTTCCATGATTTTAAGGTTTCTATAAGTGACATGAAATCAAACGATGATGCGGAAAGAATGAACAATTCAGTCCGCAATCGAAAGGATCGTGCTGATCTCACTCTGGTTTTGGAATATTCTCGGCTGTCTTCTGTTGTGATTGCGCCTCTGTGACGACAGGTTCCTTTCGCCTTATCGCTTCAATGAATGACACTTGATGAATCTCCGGATAATACTTCAGAATATCCGCCCCCACAGCCTGCTTCAAGACCTGTAAGCCTTCAAGAAAGAATGCTTCTTCAGGAGTTTCCACGGTCAGGTTTCCTTCGAGCAGCTTTGTCGTGAATTTCTCTGCTTCGAGACTCGTGATTCTTCGATGAAGAATCGCCTTGATCCTTTCTTCAAAGGACTCTAATGTCTTCTCGACTGTAACATCATAGATCAGCGTCTTCCCTGAGAGGTGATGGTTATAGTCCACTTGAACCCGTCCTGCTCCAACGGTCCTTATGATCGCGGGCTTTCCTTCAAGGTGAACTGTCATTCCGGGTAGGGGTGTGATGCCTTCAACACGAAATCTTCTGAGCGGCACAAGTTTCATCTTGGAGGGATCACGGAGGCCGTATCCTTTCTCAGGGGGAACTTCAACCGTTGCTGCCTGTCCGACTTCCATGCCGGCGAAGCTCTCATCGAGTCCCTTTGGAACCCATCCCTCACCCACGATCACGAACATAGGTTCGTATGTGGTTCCTTCCTTGTACGCTCCAGTCTCTCTCGCGGTTTTCTCTAGAGTAGTCTCTGCGATTTCTCCGCTCTCCTTGACCTTGCAGGTCAGGTTGGCGAGAATGAAGTCGCCGTTCTTGATGGCCATGCTATGGAAACCTTCTGACGCAAAGTGAATCGGTTAGGTTGTCAGCCCGTCCTTATATACCCTTTCGAGTCTGGAGAGAATTCTTGCAGACGCATGCTAGAACCTTCGAAGCTCTATCCTTGCTTCTTGGTTCAAAAAGATCGAAGCGTAGTTGCCATGTCTGGCAGGGCCCACGTTCACCACTGGTACATGTCCTATCGAGTCAACGCCTTGCGCTTCATGTATGTGCCCACAAATCACCAACATGGGCTTCCTTTCATCAATGAATCTACGCACCGCCTCACTCCCAACATGCCTTGTTCCTCCCGCCAGATCGAGCTTCGTGTTCTTTGGAGGACAGTGAGAGACAAGAACCAAATTCTGAGAAGAACTGGTCTGGGTGGCTTCAGCTAGGGCTCTACCAGCCTCTGCCTCCCCGAACTCGAACGGAGTCTTGAAGGGACTGATCACTGACCCGCCCAAGCCGACGAACGTTATCAAGTTATGAGGTACCGCCTTTGCATGGAGACAAACGATGCGCTCCGTGTCCTTCCAAGTGGCAAGGCCAGGGTCATCCATGTTTCCCGGAACGAAGAAGACTCTCTGAGCTGATCTGGAGAGTTCCTCAAGGATGTGTCTAGCAAGCTGTATGTCACGATTGGCTAAGTCACCAGCAACCACAACCAAGCTTGGGCGCTCGAGCGAAACTAAGTGCGAGGCTCGTTTTGCCGACTCAATGTCACCATGAAAATCTGCAAACCCAAAGATGTTCACTATGACACAATTCCCCGGTTCTATCTCATCTTCTTTGGCTCTGGTACAACCTGCCTATCCCCACCCATCCGGGCCAAAACGATCCCCAGCAGTCTCCTTTCTCGGAGAGTGAGTTGCCCGGTCAATAGTATCGATGCAGGGTTAAGACATTGAGGCATTTTCCGATTTCTGGGAATATTCCTCTCGCACCTTTAAATATCTGCGGCGCGCCTCTTCAAACCGGTTTGAATGTGCCTCGCAGTTCCAGCTCAGATTCTGGAGATCACTGGCGACAAAGCGATCGTAGATTTCGGGGGCGTCAAACGCGAGATCATGGTGAATCTACTAGAAGAAGTGAAGGTCGGTGACTATGTGATTGTCCACACAGGCTTCGCCATCGAAACCCTAGATGAACAAGAGGCTCTCGAAACCTTGAGACTCTGGAAGGAGATACTCGAGAAAGGCTAGCAAGTTCACGAGGACATGTGATGATAACAAAGAGACTGCGTATATGCGGCCAGTTACTGGCCACGGCGATCCTTCTTATCGTTGTTTTCTACATTCTCAAGTATCCATATGAAACAACCTTTGGAGAACGCTTCGTTCGGGATCAAATTCCTCTCATATTCCCCTTCTACGTCATCCAAAGCTTCAAGCCGATTACTCTTCTGGCGATCTTTGGGTTTGCATTGTGGACGATCGTGATGGAAAGTGACAAGGTTAGTCAATGGATGTCCCGACCGTTGACTCAGGTGTTCTTGGCGACCTGTGCCTTCATCGCGATGTATGAGAGTGCGTGGAATTTCCTCGCATGGTTTACTGCGTGGATGTTGCAGGGCGGATCAGTCGATGCGCTCGCAAATACGACACACGAGCATGCAGGGATCCCGGTCAACTTCAACTTCGCAACAAAGATATGGTTTCTCACGGCCGCATGTTTTCTATATGCGCTATGGCGAACTAGAACCTCTAAGTAGCTGGCGTTGCCGTCATTTCAGTCAGATTCGCCTAGGTGCAGCCTATCTTGGCTCTTCGGCGTTCTCATCGAAATGTAGCATGCACCCTCTCTACTTACGGCACAGGGGCCTACAGGATTAATCGGAGTACATGTTTTATTGAAAAGGGGGCACTGTTGGGGATAGATCAGACCCCGAAGAACTTCGCCGCACCTACATCCTGCTGGAACCTGATATGCTGTCCGACGCTTTAGACCAAACTTCTTGAAGGCATCGTACTGAGATAGCTCATTCCTCAAATCGAAGGCTGAGTCTCCGATCGTGCCAATTCCACGCCACTCCGAGTCGCGAATATTGAATGCTTTGGCCATGACTTCCTTCGCTTTGATGTTTCCTGAAGGCCTCACGGATCTAGTATATTCGTTCTGAACTTGTGTCCGGTCGTCGTTCACCTGTTTTATGATCATTGCTACTGCGATGAGGACATCTATGGGTTCGAAGCCCGCTATGACTTGAGGGATCTTGTATTCTTCGGATATGGAACGATAAGCCTCACTGCCAATTATCGTTGAGACATGGCCTGGGCAGATGAAGCCGTTGATTCTGATTTCTCCCATCTTGAGAAGGTGCTCCATCGCTGGGGGAATTAGGCGGTGGCTGCATATGACGCTGAAATTGCTGGGGCAGCCGGTGAGGAGTTCGGCGGCGGTTGTTGGCGCTGTCGTTTCAAATCCTATCGCGAAATGAATGTATTCATTGCTCCGGTCACTTCTCGCGAGAGAGACTGCGTCATGTATGCTGTATACAACTCGTACGTTTCCTCCTTTCGCCTTGATCTCAGCCAGAGATTTGGAACTACTGGGAACTCTTAGCATGTCACCGAATGTTGTCACGACTGTCTGAGGGCGCTGCGAGAGCTCAATGGCAGTATCGATTTCATCTGGGTTGGTCACGCAGACTGGGCAACCGGGACCAGACCGCACCTCAACATTTGATGGAAAAAAGCTTCTCAGTCCGTGCTCTACGATTGTGGCTTCGTGGTTCGGCTGACTGAGAACTTGAGTCCTCAGTCATGTGCCGCACACGTGCATGATCAGATACTTTCTGTCCCCCGCTAGTTCACGTATGTGGTTTGACAGTTTGATTGCGAGGGATCTATCTCTGTAGCCGGACGATATCAAGTTCTTCCCATGATCTGCGAGAGCTTCGAGAAGATAAATGTTCTCCGTGTAGCCACGATGTAACTTGATCTTCAGAAGGAGGATAGAACTCCTTCAAGAGCCTTCAACATGAGGTCGATGTCGCTCAGCTCAATATACCCCATGTTGCCAATTCTGAAGGTTCTCTTCTTAAGTGCGCCATATCCCTTGGCAAGTTCAAACCATTTCTCGCGCATCTTCTCATACACGATGGAGCCGTCAACACTCTCGGGTGTGTTGATGCAGTTCACAGTCGGGCTCTCATAACCCCGCATCGGGAAGGGGGAAAGACCTAGCCTTTCAATCCCCTGTCTGATGCGCAGGTTTCGCTCTTTGTAGAGATCGAAATACCACTTCTTACCTCCCCGGTTTGCTATCATCTTCAGAGCCTGGTTCAGCCCGGCGATCTGAGGTATCGCAGGAGTCACAGGAGTACCCACTCCCTGTTTCTGATCTTCCTCCCAGACTTTGAAGTCAAAGTACCAGCCCTTGTTGACAGCAGTCTCAGAAACCTTCAAAGCCCTCTCACTGACGCTTCCTATGCCTAAGCCCGGAGGGACACCGAAACACTTCTGCGAACTTGAGAAGCAGACATCGATGTTCCATTCGTCAACTTTGATCTCCGTGCCGCCCATAGAGCTGACGGCGTCGACGAAGACCAACTTGTCATGGCCCTTTGCGATTGCAACCAGTTCCTTCAACGGGTTGATGAGGCCAGTGCTCGTTTCGTTGTGAGTAATCGCCACGGCCTCCACTTCGGGGTGCCTCTTCAATTCGTCGTCAAGTTTGTCAGGGATAATCGGTTCCCCAAGCGGAGGTTCTAGCTTCACAACAGTTCTGCCATTTGCAACGGCCACCTCACTGAAGCGCTCTCCAAAGCTACCATTAACGCAGCAGACCATGTTTTTCCGGACGCAGTTTCTGACAGATGCTTCCATGAATCCCGAGCCCGTGCTGGAGAATAGGAAGACTTGGTTTTGAGTCTCAAGAAAATCCCGCAGTAGCTTAACGGTCTCGTAATGTAGAGAAAAATACTCCTTGCTCCTGTGGCTGTACATCTGCTGCCCCATCGCCTGAAGCACTTCAGGGTAGCAGGCGACTGGGCCGACTGTGAACAGCTTCAAATTCATTCACTTCAATCCATGACCCATTGTTCTTCAAATAAAAGGTTTGATGAACTGAACGGCAACCTTTTGTCTGCGAACCATGTGCGAAAGGAGAAGGGGAATTCCACTCTGACCGAGATCTCTATTAGGCCTCTCCCAAGTTCTTTCTCTTGAGAGAGCGATGACCATCATTGGCCTTCTTTCCGATTTTGGGCTTCGGGATTCATACGTAGCCGAGATGAAAGCAGTGATACTCTCTGTATGTCCTGAGGCGAGGTTGGTGGATATCAGCCATGAAATCCGGAAGTTCGATGTTCGAATGGGCGCTTTCGTATTGGCTTCAGCAGCACGATCGTTTCCCGATGGGTCGATATATCTTGCAGTCGTCGACCCAGGGGTTGGATCGGAGCGTAGACCTCTAATTGTAGAGTCAGAAAGATCGATCTACGTCGGGCCGGACAATGGGCTACTGATGCTATCTGCAGTCAGAGAAGGATTGCGACGCGTCTACTGCATCGAGGATGAGAAGTATCTCAGAGACGTCATATCGATGACGTTTCATGGAAGAGATGTCTTTGCGCGCGTCGTCGGAGACTTGGCGAATGGGGTCCCTCCACTTGAAATTGGATTTGAAGCCAAGAACTATGTGACACCAAAGTTTCGCCGGCCTATGATCGGCAAGAATTTCATGAGTTGCGAGGTTCTTCAGATAGACGATTTTGGTAATGTCGTGACAAACGTCGATGCGTCCAGTGTCATGGAAGGTAATATTACTGTTGGTAGCCATCTGATTCTCACAGTAGGACGAAAACGACTGAGACTCCAATTTGCCAGAACTTACAATGAGATTCCCGAAGGCTCTCTTGGATGTCTCATCGGAAGTCATGGTTTTCTGGAGATAGCGATGAAGATGAAAGATACTTCGAAGGTGGTCCGAGTCACGCCGGGTTCCAAGTTGGAAATCAGAGTGTCACGTTCTGTCTGAGCCGCTGAGATATCGTAGTCTTTCTTCTCCTTTGATTCTCCTGACAAAGAGAGCGACTGATCGCGGCACGAGAGAGGACCAGTCTTCGTTGCTTAGCATGCGTTTACGTATCTCGGTGGCAGAGTATATTTCTCGATTGAAGAATGGTATCGGCTCCACTTTGAATCCTGCCTCTCGGAAAAGCGTCACAGTCAAGGGCTCGTTTGAAAAGACGATCTGAAACGAAGGCGTAAGAGAGGTCAAATGCGCGACCCAAAGTCTGTGGATGTTGACATCAGGAATCGGAACCAGGGAGTACCTATTGGAGGAGATTTCGGCCTCTTCCAAGGCAAGCCTTGACATGGTCATGCGCTCCCCAGCAGTGAACGGATTCTCCAGTGTGTGACTGTATTGTGCACTTCCGATGGCTATGATCACGGAATCAACTTTCTTGAGAATATGTTTGATGGCTTCTAGGTGACCGAGGTGAAAGGGCTGGAACCTACCGATATATAGCCCCGTCTCAGCCATACTCCTGTGCCTCGACCATCCAATGAGTTATGCCTTGTACCTGATATTTACGATTGTGCTATCCAGAGGAAATGATTCTTCCTCCATCGCTAGAGGCAATCGGGAATCAACAGTCGTTAAGCACCCTGATCGAAACAGCAACTGAAGCACCTGGCCTCAGTCACACAGAAGAACGTGATTATGCTTTTAGGCTTCCTTCCAGTCTTCAATTGCTTGCCAGCACGGGGAGAACGCATGAGGGTACTAGGCGTCTTGAGGCTCATTCGACCTGTCAACGCAGTGATAGCGTTCTTTGCCGTGATTGCTGGTGCGGCTACTGTCAGTAGGATGTTTCTACGTCAGGAGGTGCTCCTTGGGGCCATCTCTGCGTCGCTTGTTCTGATGAGTGGAAACGCGGTGAATGATGTCTTTGACATTGAGGCCGACAAAGTGAACCGGCCTCAGAGACCACTTCCCCGCGGAGACCTTTCATCCAAGCAAGCCATTGTGGTATCCTTGATTCTGGCAGGTTTCGCTCTCGTTACTGCCCTTTCCATAAACTTGAGATGTTTTCTTGTGGCTTTGTTCTACGCCGTAATCTTCTTCGCCTACGCTGCGTGGCTGAAGCCAACTGGGTTACTGGGGAATATTGTTGTAAGCTCAGGGACAGGTATGAGCTTCATTTTCGGGAGCTTCACTATTGATTGGTTTCTTCCCCTCACGGCAATCTTCGCTGTTTGCGCATTCGTGTTGAATCTTGGAAGAGAAATTGTGAAGGGATCAGAGGACCTAGAGGGTGATAGAGTAAGAAATTGCAGAACTATCGCCACGAGGTATGGATCACGTGTGGCTGGCCTAGCGGTGGCAGCACTATACGTTGGATTGATCCCTTTGAGCGCCATGCCATTTCTGCTCGGCTACACTGGACTGGCCTACCTAGCTTCGATCCTTGTGGCAGACATCTTTGTTCTTGCCGTCATTCGAGAATCCATCAAGCTACACCCTGAGAACACCTCAAAAGCTAGTAGGCTAATCAAGGTCTCAATGGCGCTAGGAATAGTTGCTTTCCTTGTAGGAGCTATTACGCGATAGAGGGTCTACTCATAGTCAAGAGTCTGCTTGTACTTCTCAATATCGGAGTAAAGTATGTTCCCGACAATTATCGTCGCGTGCCTCGCCATCTGTCTAGCTTTCTCCTTGCTGTCGATTCCTCCTCCGTAGAAAAGATGAGCATTCGAAACGCTTCGCCCGACAGCCTCCACCAATTCTGGATTTCCGTACGTTCCACTGTACTCAAGGTATACTATGGGGAAGTGCATATAGCGGTCAGCGCAAACAGCGTAGGCAACTGCTTCGTCTATTGACAGGTCTGTCTTCGCCTTAGTAGTGATGCCTACAGCCGATTTCGGGTTCAAGACTATATACGCTTCCCCTTGAATTTTGTTCCACGGGAGAGAGACGTATTTCGACATCAGGCCTTCGATCCACTCTGCGTGGAGGCCAATCATCCATCTGGGGTCAACGCTGTTGATTATTGAAGGAACGAAGATGTAGTCAATGTCCTCAAAGACAACATTTGCCGGGTTTGACGGTTCTTCAACCTTCACAACATCATAGGGTCTCAAACGCTTGAGAAGGTCAACCACTCTCCCACGAGTGACATCCAGCGTTCCGCCAATGAGAAGCGCATCGGTCCCACTCGTAGCGACTGTCCTAAGATCCTCGTCCGTTATCTCCCTAGCTGGATCCAGCTTGGTTACATGCTTCCACTTGCGCCACATTGATCATACCAGCCAAGCAGGCGATGAGTCACCTTAAGCGCTCCCTGCAGTTCACTACACATCTTTTTAGTTTGAGACTTTCCTTCTGTTTGGTATGTTTTAAGGGTTCGTAGAGGCACAGCTTCCACTCGGAAAGAACCCTGAGGAGAGGTCTCATGATCGCGGTTGATGGCTCTATGCTGGAGGGAGGAGGCCAGCTGCTACGAGTTTCGGTTGCGCTTTCTGCCGTCACAGGGACTCCGATCAAGGTTTTCAACATTCGAGCGAAGCGCGCGAATCCCGGCCTTAGACCTCAGCACCTGAAAGCGGTCGAGGCAGTCGCAAAGCTTGTTGGCGCTAGGACAACTGGAGTCAGTGAGGGGTCAAAGGAAATTGAGTTTGTCCCAAGCTATGCGGAAGCAAAAGATCTTGAGATAGATGTGGGAACCGCAGGATCGATAGGCTTGGTCCTCCAGGCGATGATGCCTGCGATGGCCTTTGCAACAGGACCTGTGTCGGTAGCGATTAAGGGCGGAACGAACAATCCCATGGCCCCACAGATAGACTTCTTGGAGAGAGTTCTCTTCCCTATACTAGGAAGGCTAGGCATATCCGCCTCTCTGGAACTAGTCAGGCGTGGTTTCTATCCTCGCGGACAGGGATTGGTCAGAGTGAGGATGAAACCTGCGGCATGTGTGTCTTCACTCGCGCTCAGGGAGTTTGGAGAAGTCAGAAGTGTATCAGGGGTAGCCTATAGTTCCAAGCTTCCTGACCATGTTACGAACAGAATAGTTTCTGCATCCAAGCTTGTGCTTCGCAAAGGCGGTTACTCCAACGTTCAGATCGACCAAGAAATACTTCAACAAGACGACCAGCGATGCGCAGTTGACCCGGGATGCGGAATCCTCCTTGTGGCAGAGCTTTCATCCGGAGGCGTTATCTCAGGTGATGCACTCGGAGCGCGCGGGAAGCCTGCCGAGGAAGTTGGCACCGAAGCCGCCCGAAGGCTGATTGAGCAATTGGAGCGCCGGGCTCCGGTGGATAAGCACTTGGGAGATCAACTAGCCATCTGGATGGGGTTGGCAAAGGGAACATCTGAGATAAGAGTCTGTGAGCTTACTCTGCACACGCTAACCTGCATCGAGGTTATTCAAAGCATCGTTGACACCAAATTCACGGTTGATGGAGAGAAAGGTAGGCCAGCCACGATTGCTTGCGAAGGCATCGGTCTTCAGAACAAGGCTATCGGAGGAAACTAGGGCGTAATCCCTCTCTTCTGCCACAGAATTCGGTTCGACCTAGTGTTCTTGACTACAGTGACTCTATGAAAAGGAATTGTTGTTTCATCGCCTTTCTCATTGTGATAGGTGAACGAGGAGTTCGCGACATGTTTGATCTTTGTCAAGGGAATAGTCTTGGTGTTTCCGGCACTTCCCCGGTGAATGAATGTAACGATGTATTCATCTGCTCTTTCACGTTTGTCCCAGAAGATCCTGTTAAGAATGCTCTTCAGAGGGTGCAAGAGCTTCTGCCAACAATGTTCATCTCCGGCTTAGGTCGAGATAAGGCCTATGGCTGTTGAGGAAACTCAGCCACGTGTTTATTTTCTACGATGCAAGATGAGGTGGTCAATTGGTCCTGACAGAGGGGCCGGCATGAGCAACAAGAAGAATACGGCGTATAACAGGGTGGCCGCAATAGCAGAAGACATCAAAGCTATGAGAATAAGAGGTGCAGGCGAAATAGCGAGGTCGGCTGTGGAAGCACTACTGCTTACGGCACAAGGTTCAACGGCAAACAACCCGAGAGAACTTGTTGAAGAGATAGAGACAGCCGCGAAGTTGATGGTAAGGACGAGACCGACAGCAGTCTCTCTGCCGAATGGCATCCGCTACGTCATGCACAGGGTCCGAGAGAAAGAACACTCTGGAGCAGATCTGCAGTCACTCAGAGAGGTCGCGATCAAAGCCAGCCATGAATTCATCGAGAACTCAAGGACCGCTATCGAAAGGATCGGCGAGATAGGCGCTAAGAGGATTCGAAACGGAGATATCTTGATGACGCATTGCCATAGCTTAGCTGTTCTTAAGATAATTGAAACAGCGTGGAAGCAAGGCAAGAAAATCAGGGTCTACGCAACCGAAACGAGACCCAGGTTTCAGGGAAGGATCACAGCGGAGAAGCTTGCTCAAATGGGAATCCCTGTTACTCTGATCGCCGACGCAGCGGCCAGGTACTTCATGAATGAAGTGGATCGTGTGATAGTGGGGGCTGACGCGGTGAGCGCCAATGGAGCTGTCGTGAACAAGATAGGAACTAGTCTCATAGCATTGGCGGCCAGAGAATCTAGGACGCTTTTCTTCGTGGCTGCGGAAAGTTACAAGTTCAGTCCCGAAACAATGTTTGGAGAGTTAGTCAAGATCGAGGAGCGAGACGCATCCGAGCTGATTCCGCCCTCAGAGTTGAAACATCAAGGCATCTCAGTTGCAAACCCCTCATTCGACGTGACTCCACCTGAGTACATCGATCTGATAATAACTGAAAGAGGGATAATCCCACCCCAAGGCGCTATCTTCCTTCTCCAAGAAGTCTTCGGAGTTACGACTCCTGAAGAACTTGAGGAGTTTCAAACCTACGAGTTGCGGGAGGAAGACCAGCCTGACGCTTAGAAGAAGCATCTTCTACGCTAGACCTGAGGAGATAGATCAGGAAAGATATGTCATTGCAGATTACTATGTGGAAAGCCCTCTCACAGTTCCAAAGGCTGGCGAGCAAATAGCGACAGAGGAATCTATTGGAACTTGGACTGAACTCACTACAACGACTGAGCGAATCCAGAGGAGTCTCGCCGCTAAGGTCTTCAAGTGGAAAGGCAAAGCGAGAGGATTTGTCACCGTGGCTTTTCCCGACGAACTCTTTGACGCGGAGAACGGAGGCATACCTAACATATTGAGCATCGTCGCGGGAAACCTGTTTGGCCTGTCAAGCCTGAAGAATGTGAGGCTGTTGGACGTAGAGTTGCCGAAGAGCATAGTTCAGTTCTTTCCCGGACCGAAGTTCGGCATCAGAGAGGTGAGAAAGATTGCTGGAACCTTGGAGAATGGGAGGCCGCATCTTGGGACCATAGTCAAACCAAAGGTAGGATTGACACCGGAGGAAACGGCTAGGGTGGCGTATGAAGCAGCGAGAGGAGGAGTTGACTTCATCAAAGATGATGAGACTCTTGGAAACCAGAGGTTCTGCCCTCTTGAAGATCGGGTGGTGAAGGTAATGGAGGCTCTCGATAAGGCGAAACCAGAGACAGGAAGACATGTCTTTTACGCTGTCAATGTTACGGGAAACTACGATAGCATGATGAAGATGGTTGACGTAGCCATCAGTCACGGCGCCAACATGATTATGATTGATGTGCTGACGGCTGGATTTTCCGCGGTCCAAAGGCTAGCTCAAGATCCCTCGATCAAAGTTCCCCTCCACATTCATCGGACAATGCACGCCGCCATGACTAGAAATCCCAGACATGGGATACACACTTTGGTAATGACAAAGCTGATGAGGCTCGCAGGAGCAGATCAGGCACACACTGGCGCTGCCGCCGGAAAGATGGAGAAGATGGTTAAGGAACAAAGGAAGATTGCTCAAGCGGCTCGGGACGAGTGGCATGGATTGAAGCCCACCTTCCCAGTCGCCTCGGGAGGAATTCACCCCGGGATTGCTGCTACGAACTTTGAGGTTCTTGGAAATGATCTTGTGATTAATGCCGGAGGCGGAATACATGGTCACCCACTCGGGACCAGAGCAGGTGCGACGGCAATGAGACAGGCAATCGACGCGTGGATGGGAAAGATTCCAGCAATTGAGTACGCCAAGACTCATCACGAGTTGAAGATGGCACTGGAGCATTGGGGACATTGATACTTGAAGGAAGACTGATCACACTAAGTATAAATCGCCCATCGCTGTAGACGTGATTCGGCTGGTGTTGTCATGAGCGAAGAGATGCCCTACGTACCAGGCGCGACAACAGTAGGTGTCGTCTGTAAGGACGGCGTCATTCTGGCTTCAGAGAGACGTTTCTCATACGGCTACTTCGTGATGAGCAAGACTGCGAAGAAGATCTTCAAGGTAACCGACAAGATAGGCGCGGCCTGCGCCGGACTTGTCTCCGACATGCAGATGCTCACCAGAGAGCTGGGAGCGTATATTATGCTATATTCGTATGAAAGAGACCGCTCCGCATCTGTGAAGACTGCCGCAAAGGTCTTGGGCAATCTTCTCTTTGAGAGGCGAATGTTTCCACTTCTAACTCAGACGATCGTCGGAGGAATTGATGAGGAGGGACCGAGTCTATATGTTCTTGATCCCATTGGATCAGTGATCCAAGACAAATATGCGTCAGTGG
>CAZVYD010000007.1:0-39334 GCA_964631575.1 uncultured Candidatus Bathyarchaeia archaeon | reverse complement strand
GCCTTTGGCCCCCGCTTAGCTCATGTGGAAAACGGTACATTATTTCTGGGAGAGGGGTGAGATGCACCGACTCAAGAGCATCAAGAACCATCTTTTCCTTCTCTGACTCATCGCTTGCAGCTTTGTTGAGTTCTATCGGCTCTGCGACTACGTCAAAAACCATCTTCCTTGGGTTGAGAGATTCGTATGGGTCTTGGAATATGATTTGCATTCTTCTTCGGAGAGCCTTCATGGAGTTCTTGTCAAGTTCGAAAAGGTTTCTCTCGTCGAATACAACCCTTCCTGAGGTAGGCTCGACGAGTCTCAGGAGAAGTCGTCCCGTCGTTGTCTTGCCGCATCCGCTCTCACCAACAAGTCCAAAGATTTCTCCGTCTGCAATATCGAAGCTTACGCCGTCCACCGCTCGTAGAAACTGCTCCTTTCCGCCGAACACTGAGGAGAGGAATCCTCTTCGAACTGGGAACCATTTCGTGAGGTCTTCGACTTTGACTAATTCCTTCATGTCCGAGGCCTCCTACGAAACTGCATGACAGGCAACTAGGTGGTTCTGTCCGAGATCTCTTATCTCAGGCTCTTGACGCTGGCATACGTCCATCGCGATCGGACATCTTGGATGGAAGCGACACCCTTTAGGCGGGTTGAGAAGATCAGGCGGAAAGCCAGGAATTGAGGACAATCGTTTCTTTGCCCCCTTTATACTCGGGAAGGCGGAAATCAATCCTTTCGCATATGGGTGCCTTGGGTCTTTGAAGACGGTGAGTGTATCCGCAAGTTCAACGATCTTCCCGGCATACATTACAGAAGTCTTTTCACATATGTCGGCAATAGTGGATATGTCATGGGATATCAGCATGTATGACAGGTGGAGTTTTTCCCGCAGTTCCACCAGCAGCTTCAAGATCTGAGCCTGAACAATTACGTCAAGGGCAGTAGTGGGCTCATCAGCTATTACAAAGTCTGGGTTGCAGACCAACGCCATAGCGATCATGGCTCTCTGTCTCATCCCGCCGCTGAACTCGTGTGGATAGTTGTTGGCTCGTGACGGATCTATCCCCACAAGTGAGAGAACTTCCTGAACCCTATTGTTGGCCTGTGCGCGGTTAACGTTCCGGTGAAGCATAATGGCTTCGGCTATCTGATCTCCAATCTTGTGGACTGGACAGAAGGCGTTCATCGAGCCTTGGAAGACCATCGCCATCTTTTTCCATCGGAATTGCTGGCGCATTTCCTCCTCGCTTTTCTTTAGGAGATCCATGCCATCAAAGAGTATGCCTCCCCCTAGGATCTTTGCATTGGATGGTAGGAGCTTCAAGATCGTCAGTCCGAGGCTTGTCTTTCCGCACCCTGATTCTCCGGCGAAGCCTATCGATTCACCTTTGTTCAGCTCGAAGGATACCTTGTCGACGGCGTTGACATCTCCTTCCAAGGTGCTGAAGTGCATCGTGAGTTCTCTAACTTCTAGTAGAGGGGGCATGCATCTACCTCCTTCTCAGCCTTGGGTTCAGAACCTCTTCCAGAGTTCTGCCTATAAAGACAATACTAAGCGCCAACAGCAGTAATGCTATCATTGGCGGGGCGATCCACCACCAAGCTAGTGAGGCGAAGCCGCCGAAGTTGTAGGCCTCGTTCAGTACCTTTCCCCAAGACGGGAAAAGCGGGTCTCCGAATCCAAGCACACTCAGGCCAGCTTCGGTCATTATGGCTCCAGGTATCGAGAGGACAAATGAGTATGTCAATAGAGGAACCGTTTGAGGAGCTATGACTTTGAACATTATGTAGAGGTCACTGCCTCCTGCCGCTCTAACCGCCTCGACGAACGGCCGTTCCTTGAGAGAGAGGACCCAAGCGCGAAGTTGCCTCGCCAACCCCATCCACGACAGTAGAGCTAGAATTGAGATAATCATGTATATGCTTCGGCCGAACACCAACATGACTAGTATTATGATGGGGAGTGTAGGTGTCTGGATAAGTGTGTCTGATACAAACATGAAAGCTTGATCGACTGGACCTCCTTTGTATCCAGCTATCACTCCCACTATCACACCAAGTATGACTGCTATCGATGCCGATAAGATGCCTACGATAAGTGACACACGAGTTCCATACACAAGCTGGGAGAAGATGTCTGCTCCCTCATGATTCGTACCTAAGATGCCGTATGCTTTCCCTGGAATCCTGAAAGACACGGGGCTCAGCGTGATTTTCACTTGACCAGAGTCTCCCGTGATTCCCTCATCGAGGATCGATATGGTCAAAATAACCGTGTAATCTGTCTTGGAGGAGAAAATCATCTCAGCTAGGTTGCGCTCCAGTAGGCTGACTCCCAACCTTCGTGCCATCGTTGGGTCTCTTGAATGAATCGTGATCCTATTGTCTCCGAGACGTGAAAGGTCTGAACTTCTCCAAGGGGGATATGAGTCGTAAACGACAAACGTCTTGGCGTCGGAATTCCTTGTGATTGACATCGCGAACTTGTAGGTCACACCAACAAGCTTGGTGACGGTTATTCCGATTGGAAGCAGGGCTACGAATGTCCTTGGAGGCGCATAGGGATATCCGAAGGTACATGTCAACGTCAATTCAGTTTCTCCGTTGCCTTCTAGTCCACTCCTCTCGTAGTATACTGCAAGATCGGAGGCTGCGCTGTCAAGCTTTAGAAGGCTGGCGCGATTGCCCTGGACCTTGCGGCTCCAATCCTTAGAATCAATCCGCATGAAAAGGTTCCTTGGAAGATCCTCAAATCCCGGCAGTGCTGTCAGCCATATCGGCCTCGCTAGATCGTCTGCCACATGTGTCTCGTAAATCGGGTCATGTGTCGCTATTACGGGTGCGAAGACCGCAACTACAACGTTTGCGACAAGCACTATGATCCCGAATATCCACATCTTCCTTCGCATCAGTAGCTGCACGGTCTGACGACGATGAAGCCCAAATCTCGCTAGTATGAGACGCCTGCTCGCTTGTGATGTCATCTTAACCGAACTCTTGGGTCAATGTAGGATATTGCAATATCGGCGATGAACAGGGAAATTGCTGTAATCACAGCTTGAATGAAAAGAACGGCTTGTACAGCTGGGTAGTTGTAGGATGAGATCGCTTGAAACACGTATAGTCCAAGACCATACCAAGAGAAAACTGTCTCAGTGATTATCCAGCCACTGACGACTCCGGGTACGGAGAGAGCAACAGACGTAACCACGGGAGGAGCTACACCCTTGAGTACGTGGCGCCTCATGATACGCTTCTCTGACAAGCCCTTGGCCCTTGCGGTGAGAACATAGTCTTGCTCCATCTCAGTGATAGCGAGGTTTCTGAAGTAGTACGTCCTGCCTCCGAAGCCAGTTATCACAGACGCCATCAAAGGTAATGCAAGGTGCCAAAGATAATCCAGAACTCGCACGAAGGGATCGGGTGGAAGAAAAGGACTCGTTGTTCCGGAGACCGGGAAGAGCTTTATTCCCCACGTAACCGCTGGAAACCAAGCTAGAAATGTCAGCAAAATGAGGCCCATAAGCCATATTGGCATTATATATGAGAAGACACTGGACTGGATTATCGCAGAATCAACCCTCTTACCTCTTCTAGTTGCAGTGTACAAGCCGATTGATAGTCCAATAATGAAGTCCAATAGGATAGAAGACCCTGAGAGAATAACTGTGTTCGGTAGTCTCTCCATTATTTCATTGACGACGGGTTGCCTAGTAAGAAATGAGAACCCGAACTCGCCCCTGAACAGGTTCAAGACATATCTGATATATTGATGTGGGAAGATAGGTTCATCAAGCCCAAATTGCTTTCTAAGCAGGATCTTCTGATCGGGCGGAGCATCTAGGTCTATCAGAAATCTGGACGGGTCGATACCCATTACGTAGGTCGGAACGACCCTCAAAAGAACGAACTGTAGTGTCACCACAGTTACTACGAGGATAACTCTATCCGACCCTCTTTTGGCAAGGTATCTACTTAAACCGGGCAACCGCTCTCGCCACAGAAAAAGGGGGGGAGGTTAATAGATCTTGGTCTCACTAGGCAGCTTTGGCTGCTGTCCCACGTTTCTTTCTAAACCAGAGTGCTGCTCCTACTAGAGCAACCAATATGACGACAACTGCTGCAATCAGCCACTTGGCAGGATAGACCGTTACGGTCGCAGATGTCACCTTTGATACGAAGCCGAACGGCAGATCCTGTTGCGCCTTGACGTTTACCGATAAAGTGCCTGACATGGGTATCTCTGCTATGGCGAACCTGTAAATGCCGTCCTTGACATGTTTAGCCGTGTATGTTTTTCCCTCGACAGTTACAGACACTGTTGCGTTGGTGACAGGTGTATTCCTGTAGTCTGTGATCTTGAGCTCGACTTCAATGGGTGCATCGTCGGCGAAGACACTGGTTGGAATCTTCGTGAATGAAACTGTCAGGCCCTTCTCAGGATGCCTCATGTAGTACATAGGATTCCATATGCTTACTAGATGGGACCCTGGAACTAACTCCCTCAACACCCATGCGCTTTGACCGACTAACATGGTGAGGCCCTTGACAGTTGGGTGAGAAAGTTTCGCTGGGTCGTCCTTCTTTGGGTCCTTGAGCTTCGAATAGATGTGTTCAGGCAGTGGGCGATAGCCTTCAGCGTCCCTTTGGTATGTGAAACTAGTGCCCTCCAAATATGCTATGAACGTCTGAGGGTTCGGTATCTCAGTCTTGTAGGTCTTCTTCTCGAAATCGCCATAGTATCTACGTGTCTTCCATTCCTTGCCAGGATACCAGATCGTAAAGTTGTAGTCTTTTGCCGTTACAGGTTCCCCGTCTTGCCAAGTCAAATCCTTCCTCAAAGTCATCGTTACCTTCGTACCTTTCACGTTCGGCTTGATGTCGAATGCTTCGATTACCACCTTCTCGGTAGGTCTCGGGAGTCTCTTGTAAACATCTTCTGGGGCGCTTATCGTATTGGTTTCGTAGATGTCGCTAATGATTGCGCCCTCATGAGTCCAAAGATACGTCATCGGGTTTAGAGTGCCTACGACCGCCCCCACTACGTCCCTTAAAGTGTATCCGAAGGGCGCGGCTGCGATATGCACATTCAAGTAATCCAATGAGTTTCGTCCAAGGGGCGTGTCGATCCCAGGAACTCTTTGCAGCACCATGCCTTTGATCTTGCCACTAACAGCCGTAATGCCTATGGGAACAGTTGTTCCCACCCATGGAAGTATTCTTTCTTGGAGTATCTCGAGGGCTCGGTGGCAATAGGGTTTTGCTTCGTCCACTGTTGGGGCGAAGTTGAACTTGTTCAACACCTCATCCAACTCCGCGTCTCTTACTCCGCACTCATTCCAGCCGCCCAGTGTGTCCTCCTCTGATCTGAAGAACGAATACAGGAAGGTGGGATACATGCCCAGGCTCCAGCCCCACATGTACATGTCATGCTCGTGAGTCTCAGTAACCAGTTTGTCCAAGGTAGGACCGTCCACTGTTCTGATCCTAATTCGAATGCCCAATTTTTCAGCTTGTGAGACTATGTGCTTTGCCATCATGAATCGTGCCGGATTGGTTGCCTCTGGCAGAACCAGCACTTCTAGTTCTCTCAACGGGGTGTTGGTGCGTGGGTCAATCCGCATACCATCTGAACCTGGCTTGAAGCCTGCGTCGTCAAGCAACTTCTTTGCCTTGTCCATGTTATATTCATAGGTCTTCGCCTTGGGGCTGATCCAATCGCCGTAGAGTCCAGGCATCGGCGTGAACGTGGCGACACCGTACCCCTTGTACGCCTCGAATACAAAGTAGTCTCTGTCTATCATGTGTGCCAACGCCTTCCTGAACTCGAAGATGTTCATCGGATAGTTGTCAATCCCACTTGGTTCCTTCTTTTGTCGAGTGTTGAACTGTAGAGCGTCTATGACACGTCCCATCGACTCAAGGAAGAACGCATCCGGTCTGTTCTTCTTTATTCGATCGACGTGTTCACTTCTAACGCCCACCCAGTCTATTTCGTCAGCTTCAAAGGCCACAAGCCTTGACTCGTATGCCAGAATTATCTTGTAGATGATCGCGTCTGAACGAGGACCGTAAGGTTCCCATTTCCAATCCCACGGTGGCGCGGGTTTCGCCTGTCCGACGGTTGGTGTGATGGAACTGCAGTAGAAGAATGGCGCCAACATTGTCACTAGAAGCATTGCACAAAGAATTTTCCTTTTCAAGGTTTGATAACCTCAATTGTTTGATGGGGATGTTTAGCTTTAAAGCTTTGGAAGAGCGCTCCCGGAGCTTAAAGCCATAGGAAGAGGGAACAGAACATGAGGTTGGGTTGGCATGTACGCTCGGACAAGAAGAATAAATACAAATCTTGGTCCCAGCTATGCAAGATACTTGCGATCGGCTAGATAGAAAAGGGCACATGACAGATCTTTTTGGCGGGGAGTAAAGAAGACGGAATCGCGAAAAGGGAGAGCAGCGACGATCACGGTGCTGCTCCTTCTTTTCATAGGAGAGGTCGTTGCTAGCGGTTTTCTTCTCACCGCTACCACTGTAGCCTACGTCAGATCAGTGGTGACGCCGCGGGAGTGGTCTTTCGGAAGACGGCTGGTCGAGATCAACGAGTTCTTCTGGTCTCCAAACATTGCAGTCGATTGTACGGGAGCAGTTCATGTCGCATATGCTGACTATCAACAGAGACAGGTTAGATTCTACTACGCAAGAGTGGATGCAGCAACTGGTAGTGTCGCAAACCCGGTGCTTATATGCGAATACTCTGTCTCCCTAGTGGTTCCGAGTCTGGCCGTTGATCAAGAGGGAAACGCGCACTTGGCTTGGTTAGACGGCCGAGAGAATCGCACAGAGATTTACTACGCAGAGATTGCGGGGTCCCCCCCTACGCGTCTTCTCGAGAGAAGGCTGAGTTCCAATTCCACTGACTGCGGTGAACCCTACATTGCAGTAGATTTCGAAGGGAACGCTCACGTCGCGTGGCACAGCAAGAAGGGAGAAGTAACGATCACACCAATAGACTACGAGCTATTCTATTCTAAGATCGATAAGGCCGGGGTCATCGTTCTCCCAGAAATGATGCTCTTCCCGTCTGATGGACACTATTCAGTCAAACCCTGCCTAACCATTGACAGAAAGAGCGTGCTTCACCTTACATGGATTGACAACCGAAATACAGAGATCAGAGACTTCCATGAAGTATTCTACAAGAAACTAGATAGTGAATGGAATACCCTTAGCAACGAGACGGTGGTAGGTCGCATCCCGAAGGCGGTGAATGTCGACCATGCGCCAGCTGCTCTAGTTGACCGACAAGGGAACCTCGCTTTTGTGTTTATAGATCGTTCGCGAGGCCGACTTTATGAGATCTATGCAAAGAAGATTGACACCCAAGGCAGGGTTGTTTTCGATCGAGTAAGACTTGCAAGCAGCCGAGTCTTCTCTGAAACAGGGTTGCCCTCGACAATGCTTGACAATGATGACAATATCTGCGTCGTCTACGGGGATGTTAGGCCAGATACGGCGATTGAAGAACTTCGCAAGAATTGGGCGTTTGAAGCAATCTATGGAAAATGGCGATTTACTCCATTATATCTAAAGCTTCGTTGGCGTGTCTTCTTTTCCAAGATTGATTCATCCGGACGATTGTTGGCTGAAGACGGGCCCGTGGTGAGGAATCCTTACAGCTCTTCGTCTCCTGCCATAGCAGTAGATTCACTGAATGTTGTACACGTAGTCTATCTGGAAGATGATAGAGAGCAATACCGGTTGATCCATGTAAATAGTGTTTCAGACAATTCTCTCTCGCTTCTTAGAGGGGTATCAGATCAATCTGACAGGATTCTTCAGAATCTTGGCTTATCCCTAGTGCTTGTGCCAGTCTTCATGGTGAGCAATGCACTTCTCCTTTCTCTGTTTCTGCTCTTTTCGATAATGCTTTGGGGCTTAGGACATTGGATGAAGAGATTTCGCTTTCTTCTTCACTCACCATCTGCATTGCTTGCCTCATGTGTTATGCTAAAATATGTGGCATTAGCTCTAGGATATGACAAGATAGTGCAATTCTACCCGTGGGGTCTATCCCAAGTGGTAACGGGCGTTCTAGCTGCGTTGATTGTTCGCCATGGTTTGAAAATCATGAAGGCCAAGATCGAGTCAGTTGGCCCATACATTGTGCTTGCTGCTGCTTGGATGATCTTGGACACATTCTACAATCTGTGCTTGATTTCGCCGATCGCAATAGAGCCTGTCTATTAGCGATCGTGCTTGGGCCAACCCAGCTCTTCAATCAAGAGCATTCATGCTGAGCGGTATTGACGCGTCATTGTCGAGAAATGTGTGACTGCGTCCGGTATCTCTAGAGCTCAGACCGTCCGCTATCTTCTTCGTAGGCGTGGGTGGAATACTTCTTCAAGGGTATATCCGATGAGTACGAAACCTAGGGCAAGCAGTAGGATGGCTGTTATCGGTGGCGCTATCCACCACCATGCTAGTTTGGAGAATCCTCCGAAGTTGTAGGCCTCGTTCAGTATCTTTCCCCATGACGGGAAATACGGGTCTCCGAAGCCTATGAGGCTCAGTCCCGCCTCTAGGAACACCGCATTTGGGACTCTCATGGCCAAGTAGTAAGCTACAACTGGGACCAACTGCGGAGCGATCACGTGGAACGCGATGTAGGATCTACTTCCACCGGCAGCTACAGCCGCCTCGACGAAGGGCCTCTCTCTCAGGGATAGCACCCAAGCTCGCATCTGTCTGGCGACACCCATCCACGAAAGGATCGAGATCAGCGCGACTATTATGTAGATGTTTCTTCCTAGCACCAACATTATCGTCAGGATGATCGGGAGATGTGGAAGCTGGTTAAGGGTGTCTGTAAGGAACATCAGAGTCTGATCATACATGCCGCCTAGATATCCTGCTGTTAGACCAACAAGCAATCCCACCACTACGACTAGTATCGCAGCAGAGACTCCTATGATCAGAGATATTCTCGCGCCCCAGACAAGCTGCGACCAGATATCTGCCCCAAAGTTGTTTGTTCCCAGAATTCCATACAAGAGGCCCGGGATTCGAAATGAAACGTTTCCAAAAGTCGCCTCAAGTTTTCCTGGAGCCTCAGCCCCCCTCTTGTCATTCAGGAACAGATTTATCAGCAGCTCATACGAGGACTTTTCCGAGAAGATTTCCGTAGCAATATTCTGGTACAGCGGATTGATTCCAGCCTGCCTTGCCAGGGCCGCGTTTCTGGAATGCAAGATCAGAACCAAATCTCCCCACTTGATGTAGTTCGAGCTTCTCCAAGGAGGGAATGAGTCATGAATCACGAACCCCTTCAAATCGCCAACTCTGCGAAGCGTGACGGTTATTCGATACGCAACCGTTTCAGTATCAGTCACGGTTATGTTCACGGGAATTCTAAGAACGAAGGTTTTCGGCGGAGCGTACTGGTATTGAAACTGATACGTCAACGAGGCTGTTGCCTCTCCTGGCCCTGATGTGTTTCGCTGATCATATTGAAGAGTAAGTTCTGTACTCCTAGAGAACGATGTCCAAGCCTTACCATTGCTCCCAGAATAGGAGACCGTCCATTCTTGCTGACGAATTTCCATGTTCATGTTTCTTGGAAGGTCGCTGCATCCGGGTAGGGCCGACGCCCATTCGGGCATGGCGTAGTCGTCTGCGACCTGCATGTCAGTTATTGGGTTATGCCAGGCCAGATATGGTGCCAAAGATGCCATGACGATGTTGAGTGCTAGAAGACACATGCCAGCGATCATCATTTTCCTTCTGAACAGCGTCTTCCAGCCAGTTCTCTGACTCTTTCTGGCCAGCATTCTTTGCATGGCTTATCGCAACCTCACACGTGGATCGGTGTACATGATTGCAATGTCTAGGGCGAATAGAGAGGCTGCTGCAACCAGCCCTTGCATGAATAGCACCGCTTGGACGGCAGGGTAGTCAAAGCTGTTTA
This sequence comes from uncultured Candidatus Bathyarchaeia archaeon, assembly GCA_964631575.1. Classification (GTDB taxonomy): domain Archaea; phylum Thermoproteota; class Bathyarchaeia; order 40CM-2-53-6; family JALHTG01; genus JALHTG01. Next base: position 29,382 of record CAZVYD010000007.1, on the reverse strand, counting down.
TCGACTGGAGCATATATCTGCCCATTCCGTACCAAGAGAAGATCGACTCAAAGATCACTCCTCCCGCCATGAGTCCAGGCAATTGCATTGCAAGTACCGTCAGCACTGGAGCTGAAACACTTTTGAGAATATGTCGACGCATTATGGAGGCTTCCTTCACGCCTTTCGCCCTCGCTGTGACCACGTAGTCCTGTCCCAACTCGCTCACTGTCATGCTCCTCATATAGTATGTCAACCACCCAAATCCTGCGATCACCACCGACATGAGAGGCAGACTCAAATGCCATAGATAGTCCGCAAGACGAATCCACAGATCAGGAGGAAGCATCGGTGAAGTTGTACCGCCTATCGGGAATAGCTTGATGCCCCAGACTATTTGTGGCGCCCAAGCCAGACCCATCAGCATTATTAGGCCCATAAGCCAAGCGGGCATAACGTAAGACCAAATCGCAAGCACAACGATGCCTGAGTCCATGCGACTACCTCGTTTTCTCGCGGCATACAATCCGGCAATCAAGGCAATCGTCCAAATCGACAGCATGGATAGGGAGTCTAACGCTACTGTGTTCGGCAGTCGATCCATTATTTCCCCGATCACAGGTTTGCCAGAGGCGAATGAGTAACCGAACTGAAAAGTGAACAAGCTCAGAACGTATCTCGCGAATTGATGTGGAAAGACTGGTTCATCAATCCCATATTGCCTCCTCAGGATGTTCGCTACTTCGGGAGGAGAATTGGGGTCGATGAGGAAGGCTGTCGGGTCAAAACCCAAAACATAGACTGGTACTACGCGCAATAGAATGAACTGCAGACTGACTACCGTAAGTATGAGGACCAGACGGTCGATTCCGCGCTTGAGTAGGTATCGACCCATGCCGGCCATAAAAAACGCCCAACAAAAAAGGAGGGAATTGACGCTACTTCTTGGTCTTTATCTTCTTGACATACACGAGTGCCGCGACGACCACTACGACTGCGATGACGGCCAAATAGGGCGCGTACCTCTGCCAAGCAGGGGTCACCGTAAGCGAGAGCGTTTGACTTCTGGTCAGTTTTCCGTACTTTGTTCCTTGCTCCGCCTTCAGAAGCACCTTGTATGAACCTGCCTCAAGACCTGACACAGTCCCTGAATATGTTCCTCCAACTTTATGCGAGAGCGAGATCTCCTTGGCGACTTTACCGTCAAGCTGGAATGTTGCTTTGACGGTCCCGTTCTCCACGGTTCTCTTCAGGTAGTCCGTTAGTTTCAACGATATCTGTGTAGACTCGTCGTCGTACATGCTTGCAGGCACTGTGATCTGCTCGAGTATCAATCCCTTATCCGGATGTCTCATGTAGTAGTTCGGATTCCAAACTGATAGAACGTAGTTTCCTGCAACATATTCCTTCATGATCCATGGACCGCTTCCTGTAAGCATGGACAGGTCGGGGTTCGTTGGGTGCTTTTCACGAGGTGGAACACTAGCCTTTACGTTCTTGACGTTCTCCCAAAGATGCTTCGGGAGCACTCGAAGCCCTAAGACATCGAGCCAAGTCATCCAGCTTGTGCCGTTGACGTAGACATTCATCGTAGAATCGTCGACAATCTCAGTCTTGTATGTATCCAATATCCATTTATCCACGTAACGGTACAATTGAAGTTCTTTGCCTAGTTTCCAGATGCAAAAGTCAATATCCTTCGTGGTGACCGGAACCCCGTCATGCCAAGTGATATTCTTCGCCAAGTACAGCGTAACTTTTGTCGCTTTGCCTTTGGGGGGCACATCGACCACTTCGGTCTTAAGGTTCTGAAGGAGACGCGGGATGTCTTTAGTCGAGTCACTTGCGTCTGCGGGGTTCGAGGCGTGAAAAGGCTCATACATTCTCGCGATCACGTCTCCTTCGTCCGCCCAAGCGTATGTCATCGGGTTGAGCGTGTAAACATCCACATAGGCCCTGCGAACTGTTGCGCCAAAAGGCAATGCAGCAGTGTATTCGTTTAAGTCGCTTATCCAACCACGTCCTACGGGGTAGGTCATGCCTGGAACCTGGAGGAAGACCAGACCCTTCAGCTTGCCAGAATAAGCCGTTATCCCTGTAGGCGAATAGCCAGGAACCCAAGGTAGGATCTCTTGAAGCATCTCCTGCGCCTTGAAGAGATACTCTTTGGCCTTCACGATGTCAGGAGTTGGCACGAAAGCCTCGAGAACCTTGTCAAGTTCGGGATCTTTCACGCCGTATCTGTTCCAGCTTCCTGGAACCTTGGCACAATCAAACTGTGAGTGGAAGAAGCGGTAAGGCCAGTCGGATTCCGGACCTATGCCCGTCCAGCCCCAGTGATAGATGTCGAATTCAAGTGTGTCTCTGACCCTTCTTGTTCTCACTGCAGCGGATTCCACTGCCTCGTGCTGTATCTTTATTCCAACCTTCTCGCATTGCTTCGAGAAATAGACTGCGATCGCAAAAGCCGCCGGCGCCGCAGCCTCGGTTGACGTCATTAGTCCTATGGGCCTAAGCTTTTCGCCGGTCTTTGGATCCAGTCTCCATTTGTGCTCGGCGTCCCATTTGAAGCCCGCATCGTCGAGGTACTTGTTCGCCTTGTCCGGACTGTATTCGTATGTTTTCACATTCGGATTGAACCAAGACCCAAGCGTCGGCATTAAGACTGTGTACAGAGGCAAGCCGTATCCTTTCAGAATCTCCGGCATGATGTATCCTTCACGGTCAATCAGATGCGCCATAGCTTTTCTGACCCTAACGTCCGACAAGGGCCAATTGCGCATGTTGAAGAATATTGACTGAGATCCCCAAGCCTGAGCCTCGCCGAAGATAGCGTCAGGTCGGTTCTTGCGAATTCTCTCAAGATCATCCGGCCTAACCCCAACAGCATCGATCTCATCTGCTTCGAAAGCAGCGAGTCTGGCCTCATACGAGGTTATGATCCGGAACAGCAGTGCATCCGAACGCGGACCAAACGGTGACCATGTCTGTGCGGGAGCAGCTGCACCGTCTACTTTAGACACTCCGAAATACGCAATTGTTTGCACCAAGAATAGCACTATCAGTAGCGTTCCCTTTTTCATTTTCATGGGATTATTCCCACAAGAGTACTCGGCTTTCTACGGTTAAAAGTTTCGCTCCAAATTGGCTGTTGAAGACCTTTACGTCACTTCGACAAACACAGCCTTAATAGTTGAGGCGGCTCGCCACATTGATAACAAATGACTTGTCTCCGACAGTTGCGTATGGTAAGAGAAGACATGAGCTGAGAACTATGGCAGCAACAAGAATGCTGCGACTAGACTCTTCAATCGGCCAACTAGCTCCCTGTCCAAGCAGATGCAGTCAACCACTCACAGACATGCGGTTCCTCGCCTCTGCCATAATGGTCACTGCCATGCGGAAGACCCCGTAGACATTCTCCTACGCATTCTACCCGCACGGAACTTGCACAGCGACGATCTTCTCTTTCTCTCTCTTTTCTTCTTCTTTCCGTTGCACGCGTTCTACGGCCAACTTACCAGACTCGCCAGGGCAGTTGTGTCTTTCTGGTAGACGATGTTCAGCACAGTACCATCCTCCGCATCTGTGGCATCGATATGAAAACGGAAGGGAGGTGAGACAGTAGTTGCAGTGGCTAGAGGCATATCCGACGGAGCCTATCTTGATCTCTGCATCTGGTTTCAGTTTCTGAAGAAGTTTCTTGACGATATCTTCGCATCTGTCTCGTGGGTAGTCCGGTAGTACTATGTAGATCTCGTCACCTCGCTGGACGATAGTGCACTTATGGTCTTCCACTGTGCCGTCTCCGACTCCCTTTTCTCTCTCCCTGAGGCTAAGGAGTCGAACTATCTCTGACCAGTTTAGAAGGAGTGAGGCGAGGAATATCATGTTTGACGTAGGTTGTGGCTCCTGATGACGTTCCCTATCGTCTAACTCGAATTATGACAATTAGCATCAAGATGAATGAGACTGCCAGAAGTATCCAGAGCAACGTCCCGTTACGTTCTAGGATCGCTAGCAAGGCGTTGATCTGGGTTATCGGGTTTCTTGATGAGAGGAGTCGATACAGCTGCGCGGCCTCATCTCTCTTGAAAAGTCCCCCATCCACCCTGACGTCTTCTGTGTCCGTTTTCTCAAATTTGTGGCCTGCAACGTAGAAGGCTCCGCTGTAGCTAGATCTAAGCCAGAGGTTGAACTCCTCTTGACTCATCTTTCTCACCGTAATTGGATCGTGATGTAGTAGAGCTTGACAATACCATCTTGAAAGACCAACACGCCAAGACTTATGCTGCTTGGATCCTGACTCCAAGTGTAGACTTCCTTGGCTCCTGTTTTAGATGCGTATTCCTTCAGGAAGCTATCGATGGTTCGAGCTGTCTGTTGCCACTGCGTTTCGTCGAGATAGGTGGCTTTGCCCACTTCTATTTCAGCGTTTGCGGTTATCTTGGTCACATTGATGAGCGGGAGTTTCTTTGACTCTAAGTAAGTTCTAATGTTCATCAGTCTTGTCTCGTAGCCAGTTACGACTGGGGGCTTTCCTCCGATTAGAGAATAGTATGCTTGAGCGGCGTCCGATCCAGTTGCAACTTTCGCGCCTGTCAAGGCATCTATGACAACAATGAAAGCCATCTTTGTTATGACAGCCGCGGCTTCTTGGGTGACTATGTATACAGGGATAAAATAGTACAGTTTCCCTGCTATAGAGTACAGGAGAATGTTGCCTAATCTTCGATTTGTCAGCAGAGTAAGCTGAGTTCGAACATAGTCATCTGTCTCCAGTGCCTGAAGGGCAGCGGACGGGCCAATGAGTTGAGCCATGGTGACATTTCCAACTCCGTAAAGAACTACTTCACCAAGATGTGGGCCGCCATAAGCGACATACAGGCCAGCAAGGTTCTTGCCGGGAGAGGCCTTGAATTCGACAAGCTGGATGCCTACGAAACGCACATCCTCGCCAGACAAGAGTAAGATGTAGTGAACCAATGTTGCAGGGGGCCTCTCATAGAATGCAGACCCAGCGCGCCAAACGAAAGGATCAGCAACATGGAACTTGAAGTCAACATCAAGTTGCCCTGTCTCCCCATGCATACCAAGAAGCTGTTCCGAGTATCTTAGCTGAGACACTAGCCAGGAGGGAGGGGATCCCCAGTTGGGATAGTAGTCTCTGTAGAAGTCGACTAGGAAACCATCCCGTTTCGCTACTACGTATCCATACAATCGTCCGTCTTCCACGTTCACTAGAACAAACCCGAAGAGACGCTGGTAGCTGCTCGCCGAGAAACCTGACTGGAGTGGGTACTCTATGAGGACCTGCGCGGCATAGTAGATGTCTTGTCCGTCACTGACCAAGTACACGTCTTCATCCAAACTCAATCCGTAGATCAGAATACTACTGACCCTGGTCAGGATGTCTCTTTTGTACAGCATTCTTATCTCATCTTGAGGAGGGGAAAAAGCGAAGCCAAGCTGCCCTTCGGACAAGAACCATAACATCCTTTGCCAGCCTGACAATGAGTAGTCAGCGTCTTTCGAGTATGATGTCTCTTCAACCTCTTTGAAGCCCTTGACTTGTACGTAGACGGTTTCCTTGAAACCCTCTCCATAGTATATCGCTGGCTCTGCCTTGATGCCGAAGACGTTTCTTACAGGCACGAACTCGCCATTGTGGCTGTCCAGGCATATCACTCTCGAAGCATGAGTGTAAATCAACCGCCGGCTGATCCAATCAGTGCTCGGATAGAGGACTGTAGTTGGGGCAACCCAATATTCTCGCTCTCCATAGTAGATTATGTCAGAATCTGCAAGTTTCATCCAGTTCACTCCGATCTGGTTCTTCATCTTCGTTATCGCAGCTTCTTGGTCCCATTGCCTAACCACGGATAGCGTTCGACTCGCGTTACCTGAAGGAATCGCCGAGAGAGGTTGATACTTGAAGGGGGCAATTCCGGCAGCCCACCTGGTCACCGCTATTTGCTTCGCAGTCAAAGGCTGCCATTCGTACTCAATCCAATTGTTGTTCCAGTTGACCGAAAACCCTGTAACTATCAAAGCATTTCCAACTAGGATCACCAGCAACAAAGCCCCTGAGACAGTTACCAGTAGCCTTCTCCGACGAGCAAGCGCCAAAGTTGTGCCGACGCCTTTCACTTGAAAGGCTACTCCAACAAAAAGGAAACATACGACGAGGGCCGCTGAAATCGCATATTCGTATGGCGTCCTCACATCCATCCTCCAATATGGAGCCTCAAAGACAACGATTAGAACAATGAAGGCGAAGCCGAGGAATATGTCTCGCAACCAAGATTCACGCCTGAGAGTTGCGAAGTCTCTGATAAACTTCAGAAACATTCTCAGGGCGAATACGATGGCCACAGCGGACATCACATAGAAGAATAACCTGTATTGGACTTCCATTGTGGGCATGAGAGAGATTAGCTCAGAACCAGAGGCAGGCATGACAGGAAGCACAAGAACGCGAAATAGCCTAGTCCAATCCCCAACGCCTTTCGCGGCCATAGAAACGATAATCGCCAGATTTCCGAGGAAGGGGAGCCCATTGTTCGGAACTATATAGAAGAAAGCCAGAGCCCATTTTAGAAACTGCCAGAACGCCCAAACGGCCTTTCCAAGCCCCAATGTTGACGGCCCGGCAGACTCAGATCTTCCGTACATAGACCCTAGCATTGACTGAACCGCCCTGTAGGCTTCCCAAAGGTCGCTCCGGCCGGGTCTAGGGTTCACAACGATCAGAGCGAGCAACGCGGCAGCTATGAATGTGTAGTTGTGGTAGAAGACCGTCTCGAACCAGTTGATACCTGCCTTCTTCTCATACATCGTCTGTAGAATCTTCCAGTCGAGCCAGACATAGAGCCCGTAGAACATCACGAGAAGTACCAGTGCCACTAGAAAGATCCGCGAAAGTCTTCCAATGGAAAGTCGTGGAATCCTTTCCAACCAATCACCCTTTGGACGGAAGTATCTCAAGGTAACTCGCAAAGATGCAAGATATAGAGGTACCTGATTACTCTCTCGCGAACAATAAGTGGTGCGTGAAGGAAAAGCATGCTCTATGGAATGAAAACATTGGCAGTTGAGGATCAACGTAGCCCAGTCATCGTTCCACTCTCTCTACCGATATAGTGCAATTGGTGACGATTGCAGCCAAAGCCCCGACTGCAGCGAGTACAGGCGCCAACACTACCCCTACTATAGCAGCTGCCAGCGGAATATCAAGCAGCACTCTTCCGTTTTGCTTTATCATGATCCTTCGGATATTTCCTTCGTGGATCAACTCTTCAACTTTGCGAACCAGTTCTCTTCCCGTCACTTGAAACTCTTCCACGACAGTTCTTTCCTGAGGTCTCACTCTAGCGCCGCATGCAGAGCAGAAATACGCATTTTCTTGTAGGGCAACGCCACATATCCGACAGTACACTTCTAATCCACCGCAATATGCTTCTCTAATGAGGGCACTAGAACTATCTTTACAGGAAATGAAGGTCTTTATCGAGCTCTGGTCTGTCGCACCTTTGGTTCTATGACTGTCCACAACCATTCCGCGAATTCTCTGAGGTTCTTGGTCTGTATATATACCACGCCTGGGCCAGTGACCTCAACAACAAGTCCTTCGCCGCTGAGGATCGTTTCTTTCCATCCTCCGATTCTTTTGACCTCGTATTGGCAGCTGTCTGAGAAGGCGACTAAATGGAAGTTGTCAACAATCAGTTTCTGCCCGGGCTGAAGGATGTGAGTGTCGATCGCACCAAAAGTGTTTATGAAGAGGTCTCCTTCACCCGATACTCTTATCATGAAGAGTCCTTGTCCGAAGATGCCCTTCGTGAAGCCCTGCCACTGAATATCGAGCTGCACATCTTGTGTTGAGGCGATGTAAGACGATTTCTGGACGATATAGCTCTGCCCAGGTTGCACCTCAAGCCTCTGAATGTCTCCAATCGGCGCGGAGACCAAACCAACCCTTCCTCCACTTTCTGTGTAGAGGTCATTGACAAAGAACGATTGCTGACCAAGGACAGATACGCCAAGAGTCTTCAGAAATCCGCCTACTCCGCCTTCCTCTCCTCTGCGCATGCGGGTTCCAATCTCGATTGTCGGATCCATATATGTCAGAGAACCCGCCTCAGCCGTTATGCACTCACCTGGCTCCAGCTCCACTTCTAGCATGGAGTAAGAGGGTTTGTACTTGATCTCATACTTCAACACAAGCGACTCCGAATGGGACAGACGAGTGTATACTTATTAAGAATGTGCCCGGGTCCCACCTGCAACTGTTAGTAGGTTCGAGAAATCGTCAACGGTAAGATCCGGCAAGGCCTTGAGGAGCCATTTGTTATTGGGCACCTATCCCCCTTGACTGTGAAAAGTCCGGAATTATCGCAAGGCATTTAAGCTCTCAGTCTCACCGTTTGAATTCGGAGATGCTAGTTATGAATGAGGACCTTGCAAGAATGGCGCTACGAACCATTCAGAAACTAGGCGCCTCATATGCAGATGTGCGATATGTCAAGACTGAGTCCGAAAACCTCCATGTCAAGAAAGGAGTCCCTGAAGAGATCCGAAAGAGCAGTATTGCTGGCATCGGTGTGCGGGCAATTGCCAAAGGAGCTTGGGGATTCGCGGGAACAACCGAACTAGGGCGCCCTTCAGTTGTTAATATAGCAAAGCTAGCATACAAGGTTGCTTGTGCAAGTGCAACAGCAAAGAAAACCGATGTGAAGTTGAGCCCGACATCAGCAAGAAAGGCGAAACATTCGACGCGATTCAGGAAGGATCCATTCAAGGTTTCGCTCCAAGAGAAGCTTGATTCATTGAAAACCGCGGAGCGAGCCGCTGCAGCGGAATCTAAAGAACTGATCAAGACCTCCTCAAGTTTCTTTCGCGCCCACAGGGAGCGGAAGCTTTTCCTGAGCAGTGAAGGAGCGGAGATAGATCAAACAATTGTGTGGTGTGGCGGAGGCGTCTCAGCGACGGCGATCAGAAACGGCGATGTGCAAATCCGATCCTATCCCGCCTCGTTCAGAGGTAACTTCAACACTGCGGGGTACGAGTTCTTTGAATCATTGGATCTGGCTCGTCATGCGCCGGAGACTGCAAGAGAAGCCATCCAACTACTTTCAGCTGAGAAATGCCCGTCAACCACGACGACTCTGGTCACCGCGGGAGACCAATTGGCTTTGCAAGTCCACGAGAGCTGTGGCCATCCAACTGAGCTTGACAGGGCGCTGGGAACAGAAGCAGACTATGCAGGAACAAGCTTCCTGACCACAGACAAGCTCGGTACCTTCAGGTACGGCTCGCCAAAGGTGAATATTTCAGCTGACGCCACGGCTCCAGGAGGCTTAGGAACCTTCGGCTACGACGACGAAGGCGTTCCAGCCAAAAACGTGCCCCTGATCAAGGAAGGCATCTTCGTTAACTATCAAAGCTCTCGTGAGACTGCAACTCTTCTCAATTTGCCCGAAGGAAGCAGTGGCGGGATGCGAGCTGACTCTCCGCTTGCGATGCCCATCGTCCGCATGACCAACATCAACCTTCTCCCGGGAGACTGGAAGGTTGAAGAACTCATTCGGGACACACAGGATGGCATCCTAATGCTGACCAACAAGTCTTGGAGCATCGATGACAGAAGATTGAACTTCCAGTTTGGGACTGAGGCCGCGTGGCTAATCAAAAACGGAAGCAAGGAGCGGATGATCAAGCAGGCCACATATACGGGAATAACCCATCAATTCTGGGGAAGTTGCGACGCTGTATCGAACGATGACTGGTATATGCATGGGACCCCTACATGCGGAAAAGGTGTCCCTAGCCAAGTGATGTATGTCGGGCACGGAGTCTCCACTGCCAGGTTCCGCAATGTTCGTGTCGGTATAGCATAGGAGGAGATTGAATTGTCGCTTGAAATCTTATCTGAACTGGCCCGGAAGGCAACAAGACTTGCAGTCAAGAAGGGAGCAGATCAGGCTGAAGCCACAGCGTTCACGTTAGTTGAGGATCTAACAAGATTCGCCAACTCTCAGATTCATCAAAACGTAGCTACGCATAAGGATGGACTGAGGGTTCGAGTAGTTCTCAAGAAGAGAATCGGAGATGTGGCAATAGGCGCGTTTGATCCCTTCTCTGTCAAAGGCGCAGTTGACGACGCGATCAAGATCGCCAAGCTTTCTCCGCCCAACGAGCTCTTCAAGAGCTTACCGGAGCCGAGAAAGTATGCTGCTTTGAAAGGAACCTACGACAAGAGAACGGCAAGCTGCGATCCAAACTTCAGAGCTGACAATGCGAAGAGGGCGATTCAAGTCGCTCACGATAGAGCCAACTTCGTTAAGGCGGTTGCTGGCTCTTATATGACGGGGTCAGCCAGCTTCGCAGTAGTAAACAGTCTAGGAACAGATGTGAAGGCACAGATATCTCTAGCCCAGATGGCTGTGACCGTGATATCGGAGAAGGAGGGCTCTGAGGGACACGGGTACTACTCGGCATATGCACGAAACACAAGGGAGATCAATGTTGATAATGTTGCTGAGAAGGCCGCTGAGAAATCTGTGAAGAGCGTTCAGCCGATACGCCTAGAACCAGGGGAATACGAAGCGATATTGGCACCGGACGCAGTTGCTCTGTCCCTAGGCTACATAGGCAATGGCTTTCTCGCCACATGGTTCCAAGACGGAACCTCCTTCGTCAAATACAACTTGGGCAAGCAAGTCTTCCACGAGCAGTTTGATCTGAAGGACGATGGCAGGGACATGGCGACCCTGTATGTATCCCCGGTTGACGGTGAAGGAGTGCCGAAGCAGGCTTTAACCTTGGTTAAGGATGGCGTTGTGGATGAGAAGAGCATATGCTATGATTCTTACACGGCTGGAAAGGAGGGCAAGAAGAGCACGGGGCACGCCTTTGTCCCGTTCTTTGAGGCCTATGGCCCTGGCCCGGATGTAGTGAACATGGTTCTGGCGCCGGGAAACGCTTCCGAAGAAGAGATGATCAAAGAAACGAAGCGAGGCGTATATGTCTCAAGGTTCCACTACGTCAGAACAGTGAATCAGCCTCGAATGATCCTAACAGGGCTAACAAGAGACGGAACATTCCTGATAGAGGACGGGGAGATCACTGCGCCTGTCCGAAACCTAAGGTTCACAGACAGCTTTCTAGATGTCTACAAAGGAATACAGATGACTGGTAAAGATCTGGAGAGGCAAGCACAAGCAACTGTTCCTGCCCTAAAGGTAAGCAAACTACGGTTCACAGGCGTAAGCGAACAATAGAACTCCCCCAGAGCCCTTTTTTTGGCGGTTCCACATTTAGAAGCATCTTCCACGCCACTATGTGACCCCTGTCTCCTCGAGTAACCTTGTAGCCTCAGCCAAGGTTAGCGGTCTCTTGTGGACGATTGTATATCTTTCTGGTCTTATACTCGCTCCCTCTACCAAGGCGCGAGATGCTAAGTCTCTGCTTATGCCAAGCCTGCCTAGACTTGGGTCGGTGCCCCAGTTTTTCAGCATTCGTTTGATGTTCTGCCATTGAAATTCAGTCTGCTTCCACCAATTGGGGTTGTGCTTCTCATGGTACTTTGCGAAGAGTATTGCCCCGAGTCCGCATTGTTCGCCATGCATCGCCGCTTTATCGACGCTTAGGTCAATGAAGTGGGAAAACAAGTGCTCTGCGCCTGAGGCTGGCCTGGACGAGCCAGCAACAATCATGGAGGCACCAGAATTCAACAGCGCCTCCACGAGGCTCTTGAGCGCTTCCTTCCTCGAAGTCATTTTGGGTTGTTGGATCAGCTCAGTCACGGCTTGAAACGCAAGGCTCGCAGCCCGCTCACAATAGTATTCACGTTTTTCATCTCTGCCGAGTTCCCAATCCTTCAGCGAAGTCACTTTGGCCACCACGTCTCCATATCCGGCCGAGATCATCCTGTCAGGAGCATTCAGGAGAATCTCAAGATCCGCCACAACAGCTACCGGTGGATTGGCCAATAGAGAAGTCTTCCTACGATTCTGAATGATTGACGCAATAGGCGACGCGATACCGTCATGTGACAGAGCAGTTGGAACAGAAATGAACGGAAGGTTATTCTCATATGCGGTGATCTTTGCCACATCTATTGGGGCTCCACCGCCCACAGCGACAGAAAAGTCGCATCCTTGCAACCCTTCGCCGACTCTTCTTGCATTCTCTATGTCTGCCCTTTCTATGATAGCTTCGCTGACGGAATAGTGCGCGCCTTCTAGGGCTTCCCTCACTCTCTCCCCTGCAATGCGCCTTGTAGTAGAGTCTTCGACAATGAGACATCTCTTCCCCATGTCAAGTTCGTTTGCGATTTCAGGAAGCTTGAATAGACATCTTTCCTCAATGAGGATCCGTTTCAATGGTATCTCGTGTTCTCTTCCACACTCGCAACTCCAAGCATCAGGGAATTTGAATTTCAGAACCATTTCCAGTCGACTCTACTAGACACTCATCTCGAACCTCACTTCCGCGAATTCACTTCTCTTGCGCGGCGCGGACCAGCTTGGAGACATCCTGTGAGCTTGATAGGAAGAGATGCAGTTGTCACCACGAGCACCCTGTGAATGGTGACACATGACTGGACTGTACCGATAAAGCTTTCAGACGCTCACACAACGCAGACTGACCTTCGTCAGGGGCCGATTTGGTCTAAGCCAAATTCGCTTGGTCAAAGGCTCTGCATACTTACTCAGTGAATTCAAGACTCTGAAAGATGTCTTTGTCCAAGCGGATATATATCCAGAATTTCGGCCATAAGTAGCGAGTAAGGTAGGGTCAAGGCTTGGGTAGACGGTTCGGCTTTGCGAGATACCTGAACATTCGAAGCGCGCGTTGCCCGTCGTTCTCGCCTGACGGAGCACACGTTGCATTTCTTACGAATACGACAGGTGTGCCTCAGGTCTGGCGTGCTGCCTTGGACGGAGGATGGCCAGAGCAGCTTACATTCTATACCGAAGAGGTTTCATTCTGTCAATATGCGCCCGGGCGCGATCGATTGATCTTCGGCATGGATCAGGGAGGAAACGAGAGAACCCAATTCTATCTAATCGAAGACCAAGGGGAGCATATTGAACAGCTCACTGACAAGTCTCGCGTAATCCACATGTTCGGAGATTGGGCTGCGGACGGCCGATGGGTAACGTTCTCCTCAAATGAGCGGCATGAAGCCTTCTTTGACGCATATGTAATGGATGTGGAATCAAAGGAAAGTCGCTGTATTCTTCAGCATGACGGGACTAACTACGTCGTCTGCTTCACACCTGACAAGGCGAGAGTATTGGTTCGCCGTTCGAATACTAACCTTGACCGAGACCTATATCTTGTCGGTTTGGAAGACGGCTCGGCTCTCCACCTCACGCCACACGAGGGAGAGGCCGAATACTCGTCTGAACACTTCTCTCCTGATGGCAAACGGCTTTACCTTGAGTCCAACGAGAACCGAGAATTTGCCGCCCTCATTGGCATGAATCTTGCGACACGGAAGATGAATGCTCTAGCGGAGGAGAAATGGGACATCGGCCCTAGCGCTCTTTCTGATGATGGAAGGAGAATCGCCTTCGCAATCAACATTGATGGCTACAGTGAACTCAGGATATTGGATCTGATAGAGGGAGTCGCAAAGCAGGTTCAAGGCATCCCGCCAGGAGTCGTTGAAGAGCCGGTCTGGTCGCATGATGGACGCTTTCTAGCCTTTACGTTCAGCGGAGCAACTTACAATCCGGATGTATGGTTGTACTCGACAGGTGAAGATTGTGTTCGGCAGTTGACCTTTAGTGGCCGGGCAGGCATACCCAGAAGCAGCTTTGTGGAACCTAGTCTCATTCGTTACAAGACCTTTGATGGCCGGCAGATCCCAAGTTTTCTGTATCTTCCTCAAGATGCAGCGCCAAATTCCAAAGTCCCGGTAGTGATTCATGTTCACGGTGGACCGGAGTCTCAGGTTCGGGCTTCCTTCAATCAGGTGATTCAATACTTGTCGAACAGCGGCTATGCGGTTTTGGCGCCAAACGTCCGTGGAAGCAGAGGTTACGGAAAGACATACGTCCACCTAGACGATGTGCGGAGGCGATTGGATTCAGTTCAAGATCTGAAATATGCGGTAGCATGGCTGACACAGTCTAGGTACGTAGATGAGAAGAGAATCGCGATTATGGGTGGAAGCTACGGGGGTTTCATGGTTCTCTCGGCGGCTACGCAGTATCCTGAACTCTGGGCGGCAGGAGTTGACCTTTACGGCATCGCGAACTTTCAGACGTTTTTCAGGAACACAGGGCCGTGGAGGAGGAGGCTGAGAGCTGCCGAATATGGGGATCCTGAGAAGGACGCCGAGTTCCTTCGAGAGATCTCACCGATACATTATGTGGATAGGATTGTGGCGCCGTTGATGTTTGTCCAAGGCAGAAATGATCCTAGAGTTCCTCAGTCGGAGACAGATCAGATGGTTGAAGCCCTTAGAGCAAGGGGAATTCCAGTAACATACGTCCTGTTTGATGATGAGGGACATGGCATTGTGAAACTCAAGAATCGCATAGCAGCCTATGAGGCGATAGTACAATTCCTAGACAAGCACATCGGCCCTGCTCGCGGAGAATGAGATCTCCTAGGCAATAGACGCCGGAAAGAAGAAACAAATCAGTTTGGTAGCCGGGCTGGACGCAGGTTGACGCATCAAGTTGTATTTTCTGGCTAGTTTCGATTCTCTGAATATGAGCCTAGGCAGTGGTCGACGAGGCTACCGTAGTCTTACGGAAGAATCCTTTGACTCTCGGCGTGTTCAGATACCATATTAGCAGAACGTCTCCGATCAGGCGTACGATGCCCCAAATATGTCCTCCTGCCAGGCTTACAACTGAAAGGACGATCCCAATGATTGCAGAGACCAGTGTCCAAGTCCAAGCCCAGCCCCTGCCGTTCCAGAGCCCATATGCCAGAAACAGTTGAATGGCTCCCATAATAGTGAAAATCAAGCCTAGGACCAAAAGCAATACTTCTACTCTTGGTCCAAATGTCATGACACCTGCTATACCAAGTAGGAGTAAGCCTCCTCCCAATCCGAGTATACCACCAAGCACTTCCAAAACAACCAGAATTACTACTCCTGGAGGCTTACTTTGCTGGGTTGTCATGGAATTCTCCCTGTCACAGCGGTATGCTGTTCTAGCGGTAAAAGACTTGTGAACGATTCTTCCATGCAACATAGGCTATCTGAATTGAAGGGTGCTTAACGTATGGACGAGGTTGGGATGCAACGATCGTCGATCTAAATCAGGCTTTTCATATTGAACGCTTTTGACTCAGTTTGGATACTGTTAAATGTATTTTCCTCTCAATATACGTACGGAAATTTTGGAGGAATACTTGTGCTACCATTCGCAAAAGGCGTGACGCACTCTTTCATTCTCTTGGTTGTCTCAACAGTCATGATGATCGCCATTCTATATGCTTCGAGGAGAGGTCGGGTCCCGAAGATCAGAAAGATAGCTGCGATAGACGCGATTGATGAAGCTGTTGGCCGAGCTACCGAGATGGGCCGCCCAGTCCACTTCACTCCCGGCATAGGTGACTTCTATGGCTACGACGCCCCCATGACGATTGCAGGCATAAGCGTTCTGGGCTACGCGGCAAGGAAGGTGGCTGAGTACAATACGCCGCTTATTGTGACTTTTGCTGCTCCGGAGGTTGAGCCTGTTATTACAGATGTTGTGAGACAAGCATATCTTGCGGCTGGAAGGCCGGAAGCGTTTGATCCTGAGGGTATTCGCTACGTTTCGGGCAGGCAGTTCGCTTACACTTCGGCAGTGGTTGGGATTCTGCATCGCGAAAAGGTTGCTGCCAATTTGATGATCGGATACTTCGCGGGCGAGTCGATGATTATTGCTGAGGCAGGCTTCCTCGGGGGAGCGATTCAGGTCGGAGGAACAGCGAACACATACCAGATCCCATTCTTTGTTGTTGCATGTGACCATGTTCTGATTTCAGAGGAATTGTACGCTGCAGGGGCATATCTCTCAAAAGATCCTGTTCAGTTGGCAGCCATCGCAGGCCAAGACTGGGTTAGACTCATAGCCGCTGCGCTCACCATCGTCGGAGCTTTGCTTGCGACTTTCGGCATTCCTTTGATCGCAGACTTCTTCAAGATGTAGGAAGTGACGTGAATGAAGCTCAAACTCCCCTTGGCAATAACAATCATCCTAGTACTACTCGAGGTGGCTGATTACTACTTCCAAGTCCCAATCATCAACTCTATCGCAAAAGACGTGACTGTAGCCATATTAGTCATGAGCGCATGTGCCATAGGATTAGGCATAATCTCGCTGACGAAAATACATGTTTCCAGAATCACAAAGAAGAAACCTCACAGCTTGGAAAGCGTGATAATGCTGGTGACGCTCGCGGCCTTCATATTGGTTGGAGCTGTGTTGGGCTCAGGAGATCCAAGCTATGTCTACATGTTTCAGAACATAATCGTTCCCTTGGACTCAACAATGTTCTCGATCGCAGGGTTTTTCATGGCGTCTGCCGCGTACAGAGCCTTCAGAGCAAGATCAAATGAAGCGCTCGCCCTTCTGATTGCAGCAGTGCTTGTGATGCTTGGGCAGGCACCAATAGGTGAGACCATATGGTCAGGTTTTCCAGGTATTTGTCAATGGATCCTGGATGTTCCAAACACGGCTGGCGTGCGAGCGTTGATCATGGGCATAGCGATCGGCATGCTCTCGTTGACAATTCGAATGCTAATGGGACATGAGAGAGGCTACTTGGGAGCAGGTGCGTAGGAGGAAGACAAATTGACCGAAAAGAAAGGTTGGATGCTGAAGCTCGCAACAATAGACCCCAGGGTCATATTTCTTCTTCTATTCATATGCGTTGGCGTCCCGTTGCTCTCGCCTCTCGGCCTCCCAGTGGGGATCAGTCCGGGGACATCTGGCATGTACAAGTTCATTGAGGGCCTACCATCAGGAAGTGTTGTCGTCTCAGCCTTTGACATGAGTGCCGCGGTCGCTCCGGAATGCTATCCCCAAGTTGCAGCGTTCACTACGCATCTGAAGAACAAGAACCTCAAGATAGTCGAGGTGGCTTTTGACTCTGCCGGGCCCATGTTCGCAGATCAGGCGTTGAAAGACGTGTTCGGCGCTTCCAAGGATCATCAATTGTACGGCAAGAACTTCGTCAACCTTGGATACATTGCGGGAGGAGAAGCTGCCATGAGATCGTTCGCTGCAAACCCGAAGATGATTCAGAAGGATTTCTACGGAAAGGAGATTAAGGATTTGGAGATAATGCAGCCGCTATCCAGCGCCAAAGAATTCAAGCTTATGATAGTGATTACGGGAAGTCAGGTGGACAACTTTGTTCGACAGTTCGGGGACCCGTACGGCGTCCCTATCGCTGGTGCCGTGACGGCAGTTCTTGTGACTCGAGTTATGCCCTTCTATCCCGCCAAGGTCATAGGTTACTTGAATGGATTGAGAGGCGCAGCCGAATACGAACTGCTAGTCAAGAGGCCTGGCATCGCACTCGCTGGAATGGACGCCCAGTCAGCGGCCCACCTATTAGTCATCATTTTCGTAATGGTCGGAAATGCCGGCTACATGGTTAGGAAGTCTAGGAGGCCCCAGTTGAAATGATCGGACTAGATGCGAAGCTGTTAGGAGTCCTGATCTCAGGAGGACTGACATTGATGGCTTACAGCTTCCTATACAAGGAAAACCGCGCATACAGAATCGCAGAGCACATATACCTCGGCGCCGGGGTCGGATACGGTGCGATCCTCTCTGCAAAATACGTCTACGACAACGCTTGGACACCATTGGTCAAAGGCAATACGGCTTGGGCGATACCACTCCTCGCGAGTACACTTATCTACTTCTACTTCTCGAAGAAACATTTCTGGATCTACAGGATACCTACCGCTGCGATAATCGGCGTCGGAACCGGAATAGTCGTCGCAGCGGACTTCAGGACTCGCCTCACAGAGCAGATCAAGGCCACGTTAGTACCCCTATTCATATCAAATCGTCCCTACGAGAGCATCAACAACATAATCATAGTCTTCGGAGTCATCGGATCCCTGCTCTTCTTCTACTTCTCAAGAGAGCACAAAGGCCCTATCAAAGGCTTAGTCGGCTTCGGAAAATACATCATAATGATCACGTTTGGCGCAGCCTTCGGACAAACCTTCATGGCTAGAATTTCACTAATCATCGGCAGAATCCAAGCACTATACGTGTGGCCAGCATGGATCTTGCTTCCAATATCAGCAATCCTCATGGGAGTCGCGATCTTCTGGGACAGACTCAAGCAAAAGAAACCAAAGTCCACAACCGAGAAGAAGTAGTTCCTCACCCCCCCTTTTTCTTTCTCAAGCTCACCCGTAGCCCTCAGTCCGCTCTCTCCATTCGTCATAGACAATTGTCATCGGTGCAATACAAACAAAGGGCAGGGGTCACACGCTCTTCAGCGCCAAGGGATGTCCTGCAGCTCCGCGGACACCTATACGTTTATATGAAAATGCTGTGGCGTTTGTTGGGGTTTCGAGATTCAGCTTTGCCTTATGATGTCGTTATCGTAGGCTGCGGGCCGGCAGGGATACTTCTCGCTCTAGAGTTGGCCCAAGCCCCCAACCTATCTGTGTTGATGCTTGACAAGGGTCCAGATATTACCGAGCGCAAGTGCCCTGCCAGCAGAGGTCTTGGATGTGTCAACTGTAACCCATGCTTTCTTCTGAGCGGCTGGGGAGGCGCCGGAGCCTTCAGCGACGGTAAGCTCACACTCTCACCTGAAGTTGGAGGCTGGCTCAACGAATACATAGGAAACGAGCAGTTGGCCAGCGAGATCCGCCATGTGGATCAGGTATACCGGAAGTTCGGCGCCCCGGACAAACTGTACGGAGTAGATGCCGACAGAATCGAGGAGATTGAGCGTAAGGCTGCACTAGCCGGATTGAAACTTGTTCCTGAGAAGCTGCGACATCTCGGAACAGAGAAGTGTGCTCAGGTTCTTCGAGAGATGAAGAAATCCCTACAAGGAGCTGTTGAGGTCAGAACAGATACGGCGGTCCAGAAACTTCTGGTTGACCAAGAGCGAGTGGTGGGCATTGAAACAGCCGAAGGCAAGAAGATTTCTTCGAAGTACGTGGTTGTGGCGCCTGGCAGGGTTGGCGCAGAGTGGCTTAAGTCTGAGGCTCAGACACTCGGCTTGAAGACGCTGAATAACCCGGTCGATGTCGGCGTTCGCGTAGAAGTCCCTGCCACGGTCACTGAGGAGTTGACAAATGCCCTCTACGAGCCTAAGTTTATCTACTTCTCAAAGTCGTTTGACGACAAGGTCAGAACCTTCTGCTTCAATCCCTCTGGCGAAATCATAACAGAATCCTACAACGGCGTGATCACAGTTAACGGTCAGAGCTACTCTGAGATGAAGACTCCAAACACGAACTTCGCAGTTTTGGTGAGTACCTCATTCACTGAGCCCTTCAAAGAACCGATTGCATATGGGAAGTATCTAGCGAGACTCGCTAATCTTCTGAGCGGCGGAATAATGGTTCAGAGACTCGGCGACCTTGAGGCAGGGAGGCGCTCAACTGAAGAGAGAATCGAAAGGAATCTTGTGAAGCCAACGTTGAGATCGGCTACTCCAGGAGATCTCAGCTTTGTCCTTCCGTATCGATACCTCTCTGACATAAGAGAGATGCTTCACGCCTTGGATCTTGTCTCTCCGGGGATCTGTGCAAAACACACACTCTTGTATGGAGTCGAGGTAAAGTTCTACTCCTCGCGTCTTGAGTTAACTCCAACTCTTGAAACCAGAATCAAAAACCTTTTTGCGATCGGCGATGGCGCCGGAGTGACGAGAGGTCTGGTTCAAGCATCAGTTTCAGGAGTTATTGTTGCACATGAGATCATGAAACGAGAAAGAGCAAAGGCGGCAACGATATGATCATGAACTTGTCCAAACTCTTGTGATTCTGTTATGAGTTTGTGGGTTATGCATGGAAAAGGTTTTATGAGCAGTGAAATGAACACGAACGGTTCAAGGAGTAGATAGCCATGGCAGAGATGTTCTGCGTCAAATGCAAGAAGAAGGTCGTCGTCGACGACAAGAATGTCAAGAGAGAGATGACATCGAAAGGAAGACCGATGCTAAGAGCCATATGTCCGAACTGCGGAACGAAGATGACAAAGTTCACGAAGTAGTTTGTACACGCTTTTCGTTCCTCTCTCTTAGCAATAGATGGTTCTCTTTTCACTGAAGAATCGCGAATTGTGGACTCAGATATTAGCAATCGTCGACAGCAATCGCTTTTGCCCAGTGATCATGTGAGCCATATCGCCTCCTTTCTCGAGGAGATCAGAGGCGTACCTTCCCTACTCCATCAACAATGTCCAGTTGAGTTCCGTACTGAAGAGACAGTCTTTTGACCCTTTCCAGAATTGCTCTGGCAGGCTTTCCTTCCGCCAGGGTTGGCCTTCCTCTCTGGGATCGAGGCTTCTCGAATCCTAGTGTGACCGGGTATAATTGCAGTTCGCCGAGTGCTCCGTCCTCAAGGGTGAACTTTGCAATCGCGCCTTCCCAGTAGACGCGGTCATATGTGAACCATCTGAAGCCTCCTGCGTCTTTCTTTCCTCGTCTTCCCCTTGCGTCATATAGGTCAGCCGGAGTCGCATTCCACATTAGCCCATATCTTTCATAGACGTCTGAAGGCTGGAAGCGAACGGTCTCGTTCATGAAAATGAAGTTGCCGAGACTATACATGATTGGCTTTCGCTTGTAGATCTCAATTCCTCTGAGCAGATGCGGCCCATGGCCAATTATCGCGTGTGCACCGGCATCCAAGCATTTCTTGCAGAAGATGCGTATGAACTTCGCAGGTATCTCTCTGTTGGCTCCGTCGGACTCATGTGCGTGTAGGCTTACGAGCACGTAGTCAGATTGCCTTCTCGCGTCCTTGATGGAAGCCACGGTCCCTTTGATGTCAGCCTCGTTGGGGAAGGTGAGGATTTCAGGTCTTCTTCCTCCTGCGAACCTCAGATTCATCAGGGAGATTACTCCCCCTCTTTCCTTGCGGATCGGCGCTCCTGCGTCCTTGAATAATTGCTTTAGCTGGCGCATCATCCTGTGCGGAACGATCAGTCTTGCCTCGTACCGTAGAGGATTCAGCCCAGGTCTTCCGATCATGTCCGGTCGCGTTTCCCCGGCTCTGCCAAACGAAGGAAAGGTTGAAGATGTGGAAATCAGGGCCACGCGCCCGTTCCTGGTCTCGACGTAAGCTGGGCTTCTCGCCTCTGCTAGGTTTCTTCCGACGCCTGCGTGGGTGAGTCCTAAGTGATTGAGGACTCGTGTTGTTGAGAGAATTCCTCCCTCTCCGAAGTCTACTGAGTGGTTGTTTGCTGTTGCGTAGAGGTTGAAGCCCATCCATTTCAGTTCTTCAGCCATGAAGGGCTGGGCCATAACGTATGTTCCGCCGCTTTCTGCGGCAGGAGCTGATTCAAAGTTGCCCAGTAGCATTTCGAGGTTCGTAAAGGAGACGTCAGCTGATCTCAAGATCCGCAGCATCGAAAGGTAGGATTCTTCATCGTAGGCTGATATTCGCATTGTGGCGAGAGAATCTCCTGTAGCTACTATCGAGATCATGGCCATCACTACTAGCCTGTGCCGCTAGTTTTCTGTGAATCTATAGAAATAACTATCGGATTCCCGTAGCCTGAGTCACGGCTCGCGATCGTGCGCGAGGTAGAAAGGTCGGTTTGTTGGCGAGAAGCTGAATTTGGATCTGTCTTCTATTCTGAAACAGTCCGGCTTTGGTCTATCCTACTCTTCTCTTTGGATGAGGCCGCAGTCTAGGCATCGCCATATCTTGAGTTCGATGCTGTTGATTACATATTTCCTGTGCCGGTGCTGACATTTCAAGCTGCGCGGTGGTTCGGTCTGGACGGTCAGCGTCTCGGTTCTGAGCCTGGCCATTTTTCATTTGCTCAAGAGAAACGATTTTGCATTCTGGCTTTTGAGGGTTTCTGATTCCACTGGAATAGGCATGGCTTCCACTGAAGTTGGACGCGAACCCATCTATTCGAAATAGTAAAGAGACACCTAGGGTTAGCAACGAAGGTTCCGGAAATCCTTCGAGCAGACCATGAGAGAGGATGATGGATGAACATAGAGAAGGTCATCGTAGCTGAACCCATCCACGAGGATGGCATCGAACTTCTCAGGAGGAAATGTCAAGTCGTTTCTCTACCTCCTGAATCGGATGAGAGGGTCCTTCTATCTCAAGCAGACAAGACAGATGCTGTCGTCAGCCGAGGATACATCAGAATAACGCGAGATTTCATGCGGGGAGCTCATAGGCTAAAGGTCGTGGCGGTGCACGGCGCGGGAGTCGATCATGTCGATTTGGAGGCGGCGAGTGAACTCGGCGTTGTCGTCTTCAACACTCCAGATGCCCTGACCGATGCTGTTGCGGAGTTGACTGTGGCCTTGATACTTGCTCTCCTCAGAAGGATAGTGACCGCCGATAGGGCGGTGAGGGCAGGCGAATGGAATCGAAAGTTCTCGGATCTTGTAGGGCTGGAGTTGATGGGTAAGACTGTCGGTATTGTGGGGCTGGGGCGGATAGGGGAGGCAGTCGCGCGTCGTGTGAGATGCTTCAATGCAGACATCATTTACTCTGACATGCACGAAAGGAGACAGCTACATGATGAGCTGGGAATAAAGCGGGTGGCGTTCGATGAACTTCTCTCAGCTAGCGATATCGTGACCCTCCACACTCCGCTCACCTCTGAAACGTTGAAGATGGTGTCAGATGCCGAGTTCGGCATGATGAAGGAAGGAGTCTATCTGGTCAACATGGCGAGGGGAAAAGTCATAGATGAGAAAGCCCTTGAAGGGGCTCTCCGCTCAGGCAAAGTGGCTGGAGTCGCGCTGGACGTTCTTGAGGAGGAGCCTCCGAGGTCAGACAATCCTCTGTTGAAGTTTGAGAATGCCATCCTGACGCCGCACATAGGCGCAAGCACCCAAGAAGCCATGAGGAGAATGTCCGTGCAGTGCGCTGAAGGCATCTTGAAAGTATTCAGGGGAGAGACACCACCGAACATCGTAAATATCAAAGCTTGACCCCTCGAATCCTTCGGGTTCTCCGGCGCAAGATACACTGAACTGACTGGCACCGTGCATCGCTGCGCCGCATTGGATGGCGGAGGCTTCGGAGATCAATCAGCGTGGGTCATGTCAGGATGGCTTTGTTATGCGTTTCTTCTTTTTCCTCTGGTAGACCAAGTATGCTGGAACACCGATTATGGTTAGTGGAAGCAGCGAGACTACGAGCACTATCAATCCGCGAAGCACCCAGAAGAGTCCTCTGAGAGCAGCTTCGAAGACTTCCCTCCAATTCATGTCTGGAGTTGTGAACGGAGGTAGAGGCTCTGTTAGATTGACTACGATGATTGACATGGCAATGTTTCGTTCAATGTAGTTTATCTGTCCTTGAAGGCTTTCGATCTGTCCTCTGACGCGTTCAAGCTCCTTCTCAACCTTCAGGACTTCCTCGACGGTTCGCGCCATTCCGAGTATTTCGCGGAGCCTTTGCTCCTGCTTCTTCAGGTTCTCCAATCTGGCTTTGAGGTCGATGTATCGCTCGGTAACGTCTTCGCTTGTGGTGCGCTCGTCAAGAACCTTGCCGTAGCTTTCTATCTCTTGGACTGCAGCTTGGAAATTGTCTTTAGGAACTCGAATCGTAACCTGAGCCTTCCCTTCCTTCTGGGACGAGCCTGCAACATAACCGCCGTATCCTTCAGCCAGAACCCTGACCTTGGCCAGAACGTCTTTGATTTCTTTGGTCTCAAGAGAGACATATGCGTTGTGGACAACCATTCGCTCCTGCTGGAGTTCAGGTTGCTTCTCTGTGGTTGGATTCATGATATCTTGACGGGTTGAGGGCACCAGGCCTTTGATACTAGTTCCGTACTCTTCGGATCTGCCAGATTGAGGGTAAAGCGTGCCGACGCAGAATGCTGTTGTTATGAGGATCAGAACGAAGACGCCTATTATCGCTAGCTTCTTTCTCGACATCTTTCATCGACATGTCGGTGGGAGAGGTTACAATAAAACCTACAGATTGGAACGCTCAGTTCACTAATTCGAACAGACAGATGTGGAGTGTGATCTTCTATCTCGTCGTCGTTGAGTTCACATGTGTGACGACGCGAACGTTGAGTGTCGCAAAGACGAGGTTTCAGTGGTATTTCGTGACGCTGAGCGCTAAGAAGGCTGACATCGAAGCATGGCTTATAGTCTTCACGTGGAGTCTCGCTTTTGTCTCTCTGAGAAGTGGAGTATTGTCAGACCGATTATTTTGTTGTCCTTATAGCGAAGCAGTATATCGTTGTCGGTCAGTTCTGAATCGTTGGCAACGGTTTCAGGACTGAATGCAATGTACAGAGCGTCTCCTCTCTCGTCATACTCCACATCGATTCGTTCAGGCGAGAGTTTCACCTGCTCTGTCTTCGCCATATTGTCCGCCTCTTCCTCGAGAGCCTAGATCGGTTCGAGGTTAAAAACGCTGTGATAATCAACCGCTTGTCTTCACGGTAGACAACGATCATGTCCTTGGCACCCAAGGGCGTCGCAGTATAGTGTCTAATTGCCAGCAGCTCCTTATCGTGGCCCGCCAGAACTACATCGGGTGCGCTTACAGTCTCCAAGATCAACGACTGTGTGTTTCTCAGTTCTCCGTGCTTCCGAAATATCTTTTCGAGGGTGTCCTGATAAAGCCTGACCTCAACGCCGCTGATTGTTCCGGCTACCCGATAGCTCACATCGCCCTCTCCTGAATCGACACCAAATATCCAGTTTGGAACTCATTTAGTACCGATCATCTTTAAGCTGTTGCCAGTATGGATAGAATTGTATCGAATCTGCGTTCAGCACGGTTGAATCTCTAACTGGACTGGTGATGGCCCAGCGCACAATGATAGGTTGTAGACTAATACTGCGTTAGGCGAGCATGAACTGCGATTGAAGTCGTTGATCCGTACCTATTGTTCAGTGTACGCCGGGTCCACCACTGTACTACTACACACAAGTTTTCCGCGGCGGAAAGGTTTTCCTCTAGCCGTGTGAATCTAGCCCAGTTCACTATCACACGGCTGAATTTCCTGCGTATGAGAAATTCGCTTTTTACGCAGAGAGAAGAGTTGAGTCTCGTGGGCCAGCCGATCAATACAAGAGTGCTAGGAACCTTATTATCGTGATCTAGCGGATTCACTTCATGAGCAATGAGGGGTAGAAGGGCTGCATTATGGCGAAGGTGACCTTTCTGGGTGGGATCAATGAGATCGGAGGGAACTGCTTTCTCGTTGAGGATAAGGGAACGCGTTTGCTTCTTGATTTCGGGATGAGATACCCTCTTAGGGGCAAGTACTTTGAGGAGTATCTCAAGCCGCGCACAGCAAGTGGTATACTCGATGTTCTGACACTCGGGCTGATTCCTAGTAGACTTGAGCTTTATCGGGCGGACCTGCTTCGAATGATGGGCACGCAGGTGCCTTCTCAGCCATATCTTGACGGTGTTCTCCTGTCTCATATTCACTACGATCATTCTGCGAATATCTCCTACCTGGATGAAAGAGTTCCAGTATATTCGAGTGAGATTACGAGAGCTTACGCGAAGGCCCTGATGGAGACGGGAAAGAGGAGCATAGAAACCGAGGTGTACAATTTCAAACCCCGCCCTCTTCTAAATATGAGAACTGCGCCGATCCTCAGAACATTCAAGTCATTCGATCTTGGAGCCGAATTCGAAGTCGGATCGATAACGGTTCAGTCCTTCCCTGTAGATCACTCGGTCGCGGGCGCAACAGCATATCTGCTTGAGTGTTCCGACACTTCACTACTCTATACAGGAGATCTCAGGCTGCACGGCCCCTACGGACTCCAAACTCGCCAATCTCTAGACAAACTCGGTCGTGAGGCCCCGGATTTGCTCTTGTGTGAAGGTACCCGCATAAACGACTACGAGACTTCCTCTGAAGAAGGTGTTAAGAGCAACGCGTTGGAAGTCGCAAGCAAGTGCAACCAGCTCATCATTGCTGACTTTGCACCAAGAGATGTCTTTCGGTTCTCAACTTTTCATGAGATCGCGAAACAGCTTGACAGAAGGTTGTTGATCACCAAACAGGACGCATACCTCATTAGAGAACTCCGTAACATTGAGCAGCTTCGCAGTGTACTGCCACCGATTGATGACGAATCACTGTTGGTATACGTAGACAGAAAAGACACCGGAACCTATCGTTCAGCTGACTATGATACGTGGGAACGGGAGTTTCTGACGATGTCGAGTGCAGTCAGGGCAAACTACATCCACCAGAATCAGAGCGAGATCATAGCTTGTATGAGTTTCTTCGATATCAATGAACTCATAGACATAAAGCCCAGAGAAGGAAGCATATACATCGAGTCCGTCTCCGAACCCCATAACGAGGAACAGGAAATAGATGTGGAAAGACTAAACAACTGGCTTGATTTCTTCGGGCTAAGGAAGTTCCATTTTCACTCGTCAGGTCATGCAAACGCGACAGATTTGCAGTTCATTGTGCAGAACGTGAAGGCAAAGCAGCTGATTCCCATTCACACTGAACACCCATCTTTATTCAACGATATTCATGATGATGTGAACATTGTCAGACTGGGGGAGACAATTACGGCGACAGGCTGACGTTCGCGCCGCGACGTTATGGCACGAAGCGTTTATGGCACACATTCTAATTGTCGTTGTCTAGGGATAGATTGTATTCTACACGTTTCGATTTGGCGAAGGTAACGCTATTGCCACAAATGAGAAAGAAGGCGGCTCCTTGTTGAAGATTGGCGGAATCAAGCTTGAAATCCTTTTATGTTCTTGGCACCTGTCTGGATCAGGGGACGAAAGATGGATATTTCCAAGTTGATCATTCAGATGAAATCATCCAGATTATGTGCAGAGTGTCCGCGCTGCTCCCAAGAGTTCCCTTTGTCAAAGGCTATCCTGTTCGATGGCTTAGGGGACTTCCCCGAACCTGTTGAGGAGAGAAGAAGGGAAATGCTTGAGGAATTGAAGGCTAGACTTGAAGCATTGAGGAAGCGGAAGGTATCGGCTGGACCGGGTGCAGAGAAGAAGACTATGGAAGTCGGTATTGGAAAGATCATCGAGAGAATAGTGCCCACATATAGGGGCTTTGACATGCCAGCCTGCGATTGTCGGCCTTTGTTCGACCCGATTGACATGATTGTCTTCAATGGGTTGAGCATAGCCAACTTGGAGTCCATCACGTTCATGGAAATCAAGACAGGTCAAAGCAAACTAAGCAAGCATCAGCAGCTCGTCAGAGAGGCTGTTGTCGAGCATAAGGTCGGTTTTCAGGTGGTGTGATTGAGTCAGATCGTTGATACGTTCCAAGTCTTCCGAAGAGTGTTGTGTCTCTGTCCCAATTGCCGATCCATCCTGAGATTGAGTGACATGAGGCTGAGGTACCGAGGCGCCGCTCCGAAGACTTGGCTTGATACATACGATGTCAAAATCAATTCACTAGAGAGAAAGGAATCTCTGTTTGACGAAAAAGAGAGTGAGCTACGAGAACGAGCCGCCGAAAAAGGAAGACGCAAGGTTCCAACGATGATACGAAGGTCTATGCAATCAGAATTCTCAAAGCTACCCTACAACCCTTATGACATCAAGGCATTGCTGCATCCTGTTGACTTCGTTGTCTTCGACGGACTGGAAAGGAAGGAAGACATTCGGCAAATCGTGTTTCTCTCCAAAGCGACGGAAAATGCGCAATTGAACAGAATGCGTGACTCTGTACGGGAAATCGTAGAGCGAAGAGACTACGACTGGAAAGTTGCCAGGGTTAGTGTTGATGGCAAAATTGAAATGAAGGACAGCTAGACGATATCATGCGGAGGATCGCGCGAGAGCCTATAGGGCATTAGAGCGTGCGCTCGCGCTATGAGGAGAAGGCCGCAAGATTGAGAATTGTGTCTGGCCCGACCCTGTGGGGACTTTCATGAAGGTCAGATTTCTGAACGTCAGACGAGAACTATGCCAAGATATTCAATGCACCAGGCCTATCATCGACATCGAGATCACAAAGACCATTAGAACTCAGACAGGATCTATTGAATACGAGAAATTTGACATCTGTTGCGTCGGCATCATAGTGGACGATAAGATCATTCAGATCTACCGAGAGCCCGGCATAGACGATACTGCACAATTCAAGAGAGAAGCGATTTCACACATAGGGTCCCGTCCGTCTGTGCATGCCTTCAACAAGGACTTCGAGTACTATGGGTTAAGGAGTTGCCTTGGTGTTGATTCTGTCTGTGTGGACGAGATCCGGCCCTTTAAGGGCAGAGGGTGGACCAAAGACAGGTTCTTCGAGGAACTTGTGACAGACGGCATCGTTAAGACACGAATGCCTGTGGATCCATTCCACGGCAACTCGACCTTAGTATTCAATAGTTGGGTGAATGGAGATATCGAAAGCATCTTGAGCCACAATGTTGTCTGTCTGCTGAAGGAGCATTACATTCTGGAGAACCGAGACTACCTGTACAACAAACACCGCCACAAGATCAATGAAGAAGGTTGGTACGAAGTCTCTGAATCCGTGGGCACCACAATTGAATAGTGGTTCGGCGGCCGCACTACTATAGCGCACTACCTCACGACTATGCAGGTGGCTTCTTTCAGTAAGGGGCGGCGCACTTATCCTTGTCTTAGATTGCCCGCCAGCTTGTTGTCCGTGTAACGGCTTCCTCTCTCCAGCACCTCTTCGGCCTTCTTAAGCAGTTGGCGGCATTCTTTCTGCATCTCCTGCACGAAAGCTTTGTCGCCAATGTCTTTCAAATTGACTATCACATTCCAGATGCCTCCGCGCACACCGGTAAAGGCGATGGAAAGGCCGACAGCCGCGTCAGTGATCGAGTTTTGACTGCCGTGGACCGCCACCTGTTCGGCAAGTTGCATGGCTTCATAACTAGCCAAGGCTGATCGGTATGGGACACTGGCCGCAATCTTCAGTCCTTCCTGCATCTTATGGTGACGGAAGGCCTTTTCATCAGCAGTGGTCGCTGGGAGCCCTCGAGCTTCCATGCAGGCATTGAAAGCAATAGTGTCTTCGTCCACTGCCAAGATCAGCCGATCCTTGATTCTTTGCGCCTTTTCCGCTACGTTCAGCAGCAGGTCATCCTTTCCTTCGGAATCCAACTTTCCGAGGGTCAGATTGGCGACCATTGAGGCCAGAGCGGCTCCCAAAGAGCCAGCTAAGGCGGCAATCGACCCACCTCCAGGAGCCGGAGTGTCGCGTGATACTTCATCGACGAAATCCTTGACGCTCA
>CAZVYD010000006.1:0-39358 GCA_964631575.1 uncultured Candidatus Bathyarchaeia archaeon | reverse complement strand
GTCGTCTGCAGCTCCATGAGAAATCACGTCAATCCCTAGATCCGTTCTCACTCTTGAAACATCGGTCGATCCAAAGCTCACCGCGACAGGCAACTCTTTCTCCAAGACGGATTCAGCAGTCTCCTTGTACAGTGTGAGGAAAGGATTCTCGGGAGACGTGGCGAAAGGTCTCGATGCTCCTGGGCGCACTTCAAACTCCAGATCGATGTTATGCCTCAGCTTTGCGTCGAGAATGGCATTGGTCAACTCCAATTGGGCCTCGTCGAAGTTCTCGTCTGGAATCACTCGTCTATCCCCTTCTATTTCACATGTTTCAGGGATCGCGTTTTGCGCGTGTCCGCCTTTGATCAGGGTAATGTTGAGGCAGGGCTTCACTCGGGCCACTCCAGATTTTGGTGAGGCATGGTAGCTGGACCACCGGGATTCAACTTTGAGACTGAGCTCCTTGATAGCTTCAAGCACTGGAAGCATCGCAAAGATTGCGTTGACTCCCTTATGAGGCACAGAGGAGTGTACAGTCTTTCCCTTCGTTCGAACCCTGTAGGAAATGAATCCCGCTCCCCCAATTCCTATAGTGTCGATTCCACCGTCAAGCGAAAGCAGAACATCGGAGGATAGGTGTTTCTCTCCTCTCTTTGTAGCATCAACCAAATGTCGCAGCCCAGTGTACTCTCCGTACTCCTCATCGCACGTGAGGCTGACATCGATCGAGAATCTGGGAACAAGGTTATCCGGCCGGCCGTTGAGAAGCTTTCCGCAATGTATGACGCGCCGGTGGGATGCTGAGGGCTTGAGCCCACGCCCGCCAATATGCGGCTGGCTAGGATCTGTCCAAATGCTTGAGACATTGAAACGAATGAGTTTGCGATCGATTGCCAGATCATGCCGAAGCTGAGGAGAATCTTTCTTCTCACAAACCTGCCCAAGAATCCCATCACGAGTTGAAGTGCACCGCCACACAGCCTATACCCCATGACCAAGATGCCGACCAAGCCGTATGAGAGACTGAACTCCGAGATTATCGATGGATACAGGATAGGGAGTAAGCTGTCGTAGGTGTGGTTCAACATGTGCGACGTGATTACCAGAAGGTATCCAGATCTCACCGATCTACTCTTATCCTCGGTCGTTGTCGAAGCCCTCGCTTGCCGCTGCTACAGAGTAGGAAAGATATGAAAGACTTTCGCCGTCTCTCAGGTTATTTGATAGAACATAGATGAGACTAGCTGGGCAATGGACCGACAATGTCTCCTTTGACGATCCTTGATGTTTTCGGATTCCACAAACCATTTAGGCAGTTCTGCGATCTGTTCTCTAACCGACCGAACAAGAGCGGTAGGCTGCTCAGCACCGTGATCCCTGTGGGCCGGTAGTTCAGCCTGGTATGAAGGGCGGCTTCCATTTGCCGCCAGTACAGACGCCGCGTTCGCATCCTACAGGAGAGAGACGCGGAAGCCGCGGGTTCAAAGCCCGCCCGGACCACCAACTTTCGGGCTTAGCGCACGCAGCGTATCCTCACTCAACACTTCTTGCTGATCTTCTCAATCTGACGTTACAGAACGGACACATGGGCTGATACTCGGAGAACTCTGTTCGACACAGAGGGCAGTACCATCCCATCTTTTAGCCCCTGTGCAATAGTCACTCGCTTCTGGCTCTTAGATCTTGAGCCATCGCGCTAAACTAGGAAGACACCTCTGGCGGTTCGGTTTCCCGCCGATTCAAATGAACCTAAAAAGTGGGTTTGGTATAAATTCGTGCGTACGCCCGAATCTCCCCCGGGCTACCAATGTTTACATGAATAGATGTCAGTTAGTCCACCTGATCGAATGGCTACGGCAACGAGCAAATAACGCCTATAGCAGATCTCCGTTTAGGGTCAAACGCTCTTATATCAAGTAAGGCAATAGTTCGAGAGTTTGTCAGAGGTGAGGAGAATGAAGGTTTTCGTATCCGTTGACTTGGAAGGAATATCCGGAGTAGTTCATGGCGAACACACCATGCGCGATGGCAGAGAGCACGACAGAGCTAGAAAATTGATGACGGGAGAGGCTAATGCAGCTATTTCTGGCGCCTTCGAAGCTGGAGCATCAGAAGTAGTTGTAAACGACTCGCATGGAACCATGAGGAACCTAATTCCAGAGGAGCTTCACGAAGATGCAAAGCTAATCACGGGTTCCACAAAGCCTCTTAGCATGATGCAAGGCATAGACCGAAGCTTCGACGCAGCCTTCTTGGTCGGATATCACGCAAGGAGAGGCACGCTACATGGGATTCTTGACCACACATACTCCGGTGCAACGGTCAGCAGCTTCATGATTAATGGCCAGGAATTGGGGGAGACAGGTATGAACGCCCTTATCGCGGGCGGCTTCGATGTCCCGGTGGTTCTCGTTACCGGGGATTCTGCTGTGACAAGTGAGGCAAAGAACCTTCTAGGCAACGTGGAAACAGTCACCGTCAAGGAATCTGTGAGTAGGTCGTCTGCGAAATGCCTACATCCCAACAAGGCGAGAGAAGCGATAAGGCAAGGAGCGATATCCGCCCTGAAGAGACGCAGTGAGATAGGCCCGTTCAAACTCAAGCCTCCGTACGAGATGCGTTTGGAACTTATGAACGCAGGCATGGCGGACATTGCGGAACTGATCCCGGAAACGAAGAGAATTGCTCCGAGAATCCTGACTTATGGCTCCGACGACTTCCTCAATGTGTACAAGGCCTTTCAAGCAATGGTTACTCTTGCTCTCTCAACGATTGAGCGCTGAAAACTCTTCCAATCCACTTACGTCCGTTCCCGTAACAGGTTCACTGGGTCACGTAGTATATCCTGTCTGTATTCGAGATTTCTGATCTGAAATGTTCACGCCTTAGCTTGCCTTTAGATTGAAAGGTCTTCCTTCGTTGAGAATCTTTTCCGGGATCCTTTCCTTCCATTTCTTCAGGAATCCCACATCCTCTTCTTTCTCTCTGAGTTCGTCAGGAAGCATATGTGGAATCTCCTCAATTATCGGGTAGAACCTGTTGCATTTTGGGCATACGAGAAGCCCTTCGACTATCTCGTCCTTTTCTTCGAAGACGTGAAGTTCTAGCGGATGGTACTTATCGATGGGGCATGCAAGAATGTCCATCAATCTTCTTTTCATGGCGATAGATCCCACTCATACAGCTGCTTGTTGCAATATACTATTTTCCCTTGTTTCTACTTGGTCCATAAGCCTCGACCTACTCCGCGGTAGGTTACTCTGCTCTTCTCGGCCTGCGCTGGGTCTATCAGGTGAGTGCAATCAACTATTACGGGTGACCGACCCATTGACGCAGCCAAGTCCCTCGCGTCCAGTCTTCTAAACTCGTCATGAGCCACAGCGATTATTACGCAGTCAGCCTTCTCAACAGCTTTCTTCAGCGTGGGCTCCGCTTCATGTCCGAGCCTACTTATTTCTTCGCAAGAGAACTCGGGATCATAAACAGTCACGCGAGCCCCTCTCCTCTTCAAGAGGGAGATCAACTCAATAGCAGGCGAGAATCGAATCTCCTTGACGTTCGGTCGATAGGATATTCCAAGGACAGTCACTCTAGCCCTTCTCAAAGGTTTTCCAGAAGACCTCAAACCATTCGCAGCCAAACTCAAAACATGTTTAGGCATTTCCTCATTCATCGATCTTGCAGTTTTCACAGTTCTCAGTTTCACGTTCTGAGATTTCGCCTCCTCCATCAGCATATAGGGGTATACCGGGAGGCAGTGACCACCGACCCCGACACCGGGTATGTGAAGATGAGAGTAAGGCTGGGAGTTGGCTGCCGCCATCGCCTCCATGTAGTCGATCCCAGCGTTCTCGCAGAAAATCGCGAACTCGTTCGCCAAGCCAATATTCACGTCCCTGTAGATCACCTCAAAGAGTTTCGCTGCCTCTGCTGTCTTGATATCGCGAACTCGAATTAGCTCTCCGTTGGTCATCGATGAGAGAATTGCGCACGCGGCGTCGAGGCTCTTCTTGTTAGTAGCTCCTACGACTCTACTGTAGCTCTGTAGATCGGTCAGCGCTCTTCCAGCCATAGCCCTTATCGGGCTGTATGCCAGCCCGAAGTCTTCTCCGGCCCTCAGTCCCGAGCGCTTCTCCACAACGGTCTTAACAATTCTCTCTGTTACCCCGGGTCCACAGGTGCTCTCAAGGACAACCAGAGAGCCTTTACGTATGCCCTTGCTAATCTCTCTGCATACATTCTCGACCGCTGAGTAGTCAGGTCTCTTTGACTGATCAATCAGCGTTGGAACGACTATGATTATGACTTCACTCTGTGAGGTGGCATCTTCAACACTGGTCGTTGCCTTGAGCTTTCCTGTTCGCATGTGCCTTCTTACAAGTCGTTCAACGCCCGGCTCATCAAGGTGTGAGGTTCCTTCATTGAGCCTTTCAACTACTCGATGGTTTATGTCCACTCCAATGACCTTGGCCCCGGCTTCTGCTAGCAGGCATGCCGTCGGGAGCCCCATCCAACCCAATCCGATGACAGATATGGTGACATTGCCTTTTGCGACTTGCTTCTTCAGATCGTCGGTAGACGATCTTAGTGTGTCAATCAACGGCAGGCCACCACAGAGAAGTGCCTTTCACAACATTTATTGTTTTAGTGAGCTTGCGAAACTGAGCTTGCATACCCTTCATACTCAAATCACGCCTTGAAGAAGTTTGATAACCCAACAATGCATACCTAACCTATCAGGCCTAATGGAGCCGCGCGAATTGAAAGTATGGATTGACATACTCACCCCAAAACAGGTGAACTTCTTTGCGCCGCTTGTAAGACGGTTGTCACAACGAGGCATAGACGTACTAGTAACAACTCGAAAATACCGGGAAGTCAATCAACTTCTGAAGATACGGAGGATCTCTGCTCTTGAGGTCGGAAGGCACGGCGGTGCTGCCTTCAAAGCTAAACTGATCTCAAGCGCCGAAAGGATTAGGCGCCTCGCCGCTTTGCTGCCTTCACACCACTGTGAAAGCACAATCTCCTTCTCCTCCCCGGAGGCAGCCCGCGTCGCTTACGGCTTGTCCATTCCGCACTACTGCGTAAGTGATTCCCCTCACGCAGAAGCAGTTTCACGGCTTACAATTCCACTTTCAAAGATGCTCTTCACACCGAAAGCAGTGCCGTTGAATGCATGGAGGAACTACGGCATAGGCCGATCTCACATCGTCCGCTACGACGCCCTTGACCCCATTGCATGGCTCAGAGACTTTGAGCCTGACCCAAACATACTTGACAAACTTGAACTGGATTGTTCCAGACCTATTGTCACTGTGAGGCCTGAGGAAAGTCAAGCCTCGTACCTGATCAGCCGAGGTTCGGCCAAGTCTCTTTCAGTATCGGTGGCTCGAACCCTGACTCGAGAAATGCCTCAGAGTCAAGTGGTCTTGATTCCAAGATATGACCCCAGTGAGCTCGTCAAGAAGTTGGCAGGCAGATCAGTCATTGTTGCTAGTTCAGCAATTGACGCCACGAGCCTACTATACTACTCTCGTCTCTTCTTAGGAGGGGGAGGCACTATGACAGCGGAAGCAGCACTTCTCGGGGTGCCTTCAATTTCCTTTTACCCCATCTCTCCAACATGCGTAGAGAGTTACTTGATCAGGCTAGGCCTCGTCACTAGATTGCAGAGTGTTCAGGCAATTGTCAGACATGCTGTCCGCATCTTGGGCGATCCCGGTTATGAAAGGGCGTCAAGAGCCAAGTCAAGAAGGATCGTGTCGAGGATGGAAGATCCTATAGCAGTCATCGAGAAGCATCTAAAGTAGATTCATTCGCGCCTTTTCAGTTTTCTCCAGAGGTACAGATTGGCAAGCTTCCACCAGACAAGTAGCCAAGCGATGCCGACCATAGCGCTCAGAATGACCCTTGATACTCCGATGATTGCTGGCGCGAGCATATTCTGCCACGGCAATGAGATCTCAAAGATCACTCTGAAAACGATGAAAAGACCGAAGACTATTGATAACCAAACGACAACGGTCAGTGCAATAAGAGAGGCAAGCCTATTCAGCGCCAATCTCATCGCCTCAAGAATAATATGGTCAATAGGCCCAATAGTGAACTGACTGTGGTCAAAATAATCATGATGTTAACCACCTCGTTCTCGCGCAGAGGGCCCTCAGCCAGGATGAGTCTCGAAAGGGTTACGGGGGCCTTACCATCTTCCGTTGCCTCAAGCTTTCCATCCTCAAGAAGCCTAGTTGGCCTGTAAGGCATCTCTCGTCTTTCCCGTAGCCCTCCAACGCTGGACAAAAGGTAGAAAGCGTTTGTGATGTGTGGAATCATGGCGATCAACATCGGCACCTCTATCCTTCCAATGATTGTCAGGGCACCGATGGCTGCGCCTATGGATAGATCGCCTGCATTGCCTGAGAAAACCTTCGCGGGGTACTTGTTGTACCAGTGAAACGCTAGCAGTGATCCTAGAAGCGCAGCAGGCAAGATCGCTTCAGAGAAATGTCCTAACAACAGTAAATAGGTAATCATTGCGAGTGACAGCATACTACAGGTTCCGCTCATCGCCCCGTTGAAAGGATTCATCATGTTTATCGAATTTGCCAGAACCGGTATCGCTATGATTACGAGAACAGGATAGACTATCGTGAGCCTCGTTGTTCCCAGAAACGGTATGGCCATGTACGGACTGTAGGCTCCAAGAAGAACAATCGGAACCGCGGCGATAGTTGTCAAGACCGGCTTTAACCTTGAACTCAAGGGTCCTAAATCATCCGCGACACCAATGGCCGCGGCGGTACTGACGCACAACACTAAAGCCAGAATGGGCTTTGCTTCGAGCCCGAAGAATAGAGCGGCTAGGATTGCTGAAAAGATTAGGCCCAGTGTAACTCCTAGTCCACACATCTCAGGAATCTTTCTCTTATTCGTCTTGTGGGCATCTATTCCTACTATTCCTAGCTTTCTATTCATTCTCGCAAGCAAAGGTGTTGTCAGAAAGGTTACCAAGAAACCTATGCAGAATAGAATCCCTGAGAAAACCAAGTTCGGCAGCGCAGACTGATCCACGTCTATTGATCACTTCGCAGAGTCTTCCACAATCCGCCTATATTTGGTGACAAGTTGACTTGCCCTTTCTTGGCTTTTCGCCTCAGCAAAGAGTCTGAATGCTGGTTCCGTTCCGCTTGGTCTTAACAGTATCCAGCTGCCATCCTCATGCCATACTTTGACGCCGTCAACTGTCTCGATCCGTGAGCCATGAGCTTTCCCCTTGACTTCTCTAAGAGTCTGTTCTTTCTTCTCATTAGGGCACATTACTTTCTCCTTGGCATTGTAGTAGGAAGGTAGTTCGTCAAGGAGACTGGAGAGTTTCTCTCCCGTCTTTGCCAATATGCTCGCAATGAAGCCTGCTGCAATTGTTCCATCTCTGACTGGTACATGGGGCGCATAGAAGATTCCCCCGTTTTCCTCTCCGCCAAGTTTGGCACCTGTCTCCACCATCTTCCGGGACACATCGACACTTCCCACTCTTGTCCATATGACAGAACCGCCATATTGTCTCGCCACATCTTCTATGACCTGAGAGGAGCTGACTGGCGTCACGATCTTTTCCCCTCTGTTCTCCGATAGGAAGAACTGCTCGATAAGGGCGAAGGTCCTGTCGCCCCAGTGGACCCTCCCTCCTTCATCAAGGAATATTGCCCTGTCCGCGTCACCATCAAGGGCGACTGCGAAGTCAACATCCAGATCTCTAACGGTTCCAGCTATGCTTCTTAGACTTTCAGGAGAAGGCTCGGGCAACCTATTTGGAAAGGCCCCATCTATGTTCGAGTTTATCGTGTGAACGGCACAGCCTAAATTACGCAACACATAAGATGTCGTCAGGCTTCCAACTCCGTTTCCTGCGTCCACCAAAGCAGTCAAATCCGCCTTCTTGATTGCGTCACAGTCAAAGTGTCTTTGCACGTCGCGAACGTACGCGTCAACTCCATCGCTTCTGTGGAGCACCTTACCCATATGTCTCCAGTCAGCTCTTGACCATTCCCTTCTCCTGTAGATCCCCTCAATCAATTCCTCGTCTGAACGAGGTACCTCTACTCCATCTCTGGCCACAACTTTGACACCATTGTATTCAGGAGGGTTGTGACTAGCTGTTACGACCACAGCACCATCAAATCCCCAGTAAGGCACCAAATGCTGAATGCATGGTGTAGGGGCCAAGCCAATATCGCAGACTTCACAGCCTATGCTCGTCAATCCGGCCAATACTGCTTCGCTGAGCATGCGACCGCTTAGTCTTCCGTCTCTGCCAACGAGAATTCGACCGCGCTTGAAGAAGGTCCCGATTGATTGGCTGAGTTCGAGCACTAGGTCTGTCGTGAGATCGACATTCACGATTCCGCGTACGCCGTTGGTTCCGAATAATCGTGACGCACTCACTTCGTCAGTCTCCGTAGCGCTTCTGTCACAGGTGCCTTCTCATCATCCGAGCAAACTTGTCGGATCAACCTTATGTAAGCTTCGCCTGTTCTGCTCAAACCGTTGCATCCCAATGATTTGAACGGAACAGGAGCGATCAAACCTCGCATCTCTTGACCTCAGAGCAAAATCAAATTTGTTCTGCCTTCCATAAGGATAGCTGATGTGTGGAGCAAGGCGTCCTCAGCTCCCTTGAGGGATACAATCAATTGAAAGGAATCTACACAATTGTTATGAAACTCGAGAATGAGAGGAGATGCAGAGTTGGTTCTCTAGGCTCGTTCCGTTTTGGAAAGGGCGTATATCTTTACACGGGCTCCGCTCGTGGAAAAGGAAGTGCGTCTATTGAAGGAAGGAAGAGAAGACATCTTGGCAAGCGCAATCGCAACTTCTGGCACATCGATTATCTGTTGAGCACGGGGAGTTGGAAGATCCAAGCCTTCATCTATTCAGAAACTGCAAAAGACTTTGAGTGCAAGGTGAACAAGCGGATCCAAGAGTCCAGTCACGCCGCTTTTCCCGTCAAGGGTTTCG
Source organism: uncultured Candidatus Bathyarchaeia archaeon (assembly GCA_964631575.1). GTDB lineage: Archaea > Thermoproteota > Bathyarchaeia > 40CM-2-53-6 > JALHTG01 > JALHTG01. The sequence goes on along the minus strand of CAZVYD010000006.1, from coordinate 30,361 downwards.
GGTCCTCAGATTGCTCTTGCCTCAGCCATCTTGTATACTTACCGCAGTTCGGGGTTGATCGAGCTTGGGCAAAGGCAAAGAATTCCTACGTTGGACTGCGTCTCAGGCCCAGGCTTTGCCGTTTCAACTAGATTGGCTTAGCCTGATCCCATCGCCTGTCGAATGCTTCAGTGAACACTCGGATAAGCCCCGGATTCTTCGTGTAGTGCGGTCGATAGTAGACAGGTTTCGGTGTTTGTCTCTTGTCAGTTGCCCATATCAGAAAAACAAGCTCCGAGCTGTCAACCAAGGTGCCTCTGACAGGATACCAGTCTTGAGCTGAGAGTCTTACCTCCGCGCCAAGATTCTTGAGTTCTCTGGAAACTGTGCCGGAGTACTCATCTATAGCGGTCATAAGCGCTCGTGCTCGGACGCCTCGGTCGAGGGCTCTATAGAGCTCCTCACGGATCTTCGCGTACCAGCCAAAAGTCTGCGCGAAGATTCGAACATACTTCTCGGCGTTTCCGATCATTTTGACTGTTCGAATCTCCATGTCCGCTAAGTCATCCAGAGGTTCAAGAATGTCCTCCGGCCTTATCCCCCTCCTCCTCTCCCAGTACGCTGGCTCCAAGAGCCTTTGGAGCGATAAGGCCCTGTCTGCAAAGTCTTCAAGCTGCTTTCCACTCTCCTTCCTTTTCTCCTCAACCACTTTAGCGAGAAACTGCTTAGGAGGATTGGCCTCCAACCTATTGCTAATGACTTTGATGGCTTCCTTGTCAACCAGCAGTCTGATGGCTCCCTCCGCCTCGGCCGGCGGCACGCCTAGCTCCGTCATAACTTTATCAATGCTCACTCCTTCTGACGATTCAAGCAACGCAAGATAGATCTTGCACTGGTTCTCAGAGAATCCCAGAGTTCTCAGCAGCTCGGCGTCTTGGCAGCTCATTTCCATTTCCCAACCTTTACTGGGAGAATGCATGTTTAAACGTTCTGAACGATCACAGCCTTTTCTAGAAGCCAATACATGATACAAGTCATTCCTGCAGGCAAACGTTGACACGTCAGAACTGGAACCTTCTACTTGTGCCTCTTCATGTTCTTCAGTTCTATCTAAACTTAAATGCAGTCGCTGCTTACACGAACAGCTGTGAGTGTGATGTCGGTCAATCGGCCACGAAGCCGCGAGTTTGGCGTAAGGATCGGATCGTTTGAACCTGGGACATACAATTGCATTACCGACGTTCAAGGCGTTCACATCGGCCAAGTCACGTTGATTGAAGGGCAAGGGGCCCTCAATCCTGGACATGGCCCAATCAGAACGGGAGTGACAGCAGTTCTCCCTCACAAGGGCAACATTTTCAGGGAGAAGGTCAAGGCCGCGTCATTTGTCATTAATGGTTTCGTCAAGTCGATAGGACTGGTTCAGATCGATGAACTTGGAACGCTTGAAACGCCTATCCTTCTCACGAACACGTTGAACGTAGGAATAGTTGCTGATGCTCTGATTGAACATATGCTTGAAATGAATCCTGACATCGGCGTAACAACTGGAACGATTAACCCAGTAGTTGGTGAATGTAATGATGGCTTCCTGAACGACATCAGAGGAAGGCACGTGAAACCTGAACACGTTAGACGAGCTCTTCGCACCGCGACGAGTGAGCATGTGGAAGAAGGAGCAGTCGGCGCCGGAACTGGTATGTCAGCATTCGAGCTGAAGGGTGGAATCGGATCCTCATCAAGGATCCTGCCGTCACAGCATGGGGGATACGTTGTGGGCTCTCTTGTACTCTCGAATTTCGGCAGGCTCACAGACCTGATTATCGACGGTGCTCCAGTCGGAAGAGATTTGTCTGTGCGCATGGCATCTGGGTCTTCGGCTAATGGTTCGATCATAATTCTCGTCGCAACGAATGCCCCGGTATCGTCAAGGCAACTGAAGCGAGTGGCGAAGAGGGCAACACACGGCCTTGCGAGGACGGGTTCAGTCTCAACTCAGGGAAGCGGAGACGTAGTCATAGCGTTCTCCACTACGAGTCGCGTATCCCACTACAGGGAGGACATCAGGGCTCCTGTCGGCTCAGTTCTTGAGGAGGATCTTTCTTGGTTGTTTAGAGCCGCCGCTGAAGCGACTGAGGAAGCAATAATCAACTCCCTGTTCAAGGCCGAGACCATGATTGGCAGAGATGGAAACACGCGTACAGCGCTTCCGTTAGATCAGACCAAAACAATCCTTGAGAAGTATGGGCGAATCCAATAACTCTTGAAACTTTCCTACGCTTTGCGGCGGCCTTCGCCTCTCACGATCTTCTTCGCAAACTTGACAAAGTCTACTAGTGACCAGTCTTCATGCTCTTCATAACTTATGCCGACCGTAGTGCAGAGTCCTTTCGAGATGAGTTTCTCAACAACGATGGCTCCTGAACCGAACAGGCTCCCCAATGCTCTGTGGAACACCTCAGGCCTGTCAAGGATCTGCTCACGCTTGATCCCATGTTTCTTCTCGATATGATAGTAGATGGCCTGCGCAATACCTTCGCCTAGGGCCGACAGCCCTTCATCAACAGCCTTAAGGAAGACCTTCTTGTAGCCGATTGTCTCATCTACCCGTGCCATCTCGTGGGTCAAACTTCTCAAGCCTTCTCCCGCATCTAGACAATCGGCGTAAGTCGAGGCATTGGGTAGCCCTCAGACGTGTCCATCTCAACCGCATACAGACCCGTTCTAGGCTTAACACCGTAGAGCAGCATGGAGCCATGTTCTCTCGTGAGTTTCAGGTAGATGTCGACCAAAGCGGCTGTTCTCTTGACTAAGCCCTCATGACCAGCTTTCACGATGAAGAGCGCCACTGAACCGTGGCTTCTGGTTCGAGTTATGCCTAGGTTCAGGACTCTCTCGGTCTTGTTCTCTCCATATGCATTGATCAAGCTATCCATTCCAGCAATGGTGAGAACCGGTTGACCAAGCCTGTTGGCAAGCCTTTCTATGGCCTTCTCGTGAATGTGGAAATCCCTCTCCGCGCTGCGACTTTTCAGGAGAATGAGATTTGGCTTTTCTTCTTCATCAGGGAGTCCTTTCTGAAAATCGGAAACTAGTACTAGATTCCGAAATTCCTTTTCAGTAAATCCATATCTTAGTGCCAGTTTTTCAAGCATTGAGTAGTCTACGCCGCTGGTCGGTAAGACCCAAATCCCTCTGCCGCAAGCAGCGAAATTTGCTGCTAATGTCATGACGAGCAAGTGATATTCAGTCGTGGCAGTCCTTTCGTCTAGGTCTAAAAGCACCGTTGTGCCTCTTGGCAGTCCTCCGCTGAGCATTTTGTCCAAGTCCCGGCTCCCGGTGGAAAGATGCGTAGGAGAATCCTTGATTTCTTGGAACCTTTTGCTTTCCTTAATGGACTTAGGCTTGAAGGGGGGGAAAACCTTGAAGCCGCCTTCAAGTGTGAAGAGAAGCTGACGCTCGCCCAGTCTTGTTCCCCTGAGCTTTATGATGTCCAAATCCCGCAGCGGACGACCATCCAACTGCTTAGCCTCAAGCTTTATCACACCGTCTGCCACGAATTCTTCAACACCCCAGCCAATTCTGGATTCTCCTATCGGGATTTCTTCTATCATGATTGTCGTGCAGCCCATCTGCCTAACAATCTTGCTCAAAACGGTGTGGACAACGATTCTGACATCTGTCGTTTCTTTGAAGGCCTGAGCCATTGCTGAGAAACTATCTATGACCAGCCTCTTAGCATTCATGGCTTGAGTTTCGGCCAAGATCTCTTTCAGAATGATAGAGACAGCTTCCTCTTTGACGGCGGTGAAGTCTAGAATCTTGAGCTTGCCTTCACTATCAAGCTCACCAAAGTCATAGTGCAGGTGCCTAGACAAGTTCTTTACAAGAGTCTCCTTGCTCTCGGCGAAGCTGGCATACAAGGCTGGCTCATTCAGCATTGCGCCTTTCGCCAGGAATTGGCTTGAGAAAACTGTCTTGCCCGTTCCTGGGTTGCCTGCCAAGAGGATGAGGCTGCCCTCGGGGAAGCCGCCCTCTGTGACCTCATCTAACCCGTCAATTCCAGTAGAAACTCGTCTGTGCTCCAAGTGAGGATCCAAATCATTTCACTAATATGCGATATAGGTCAGCGGCCGCAAATTAAAGATTAACCGCAATTGCAGGGACATCGCTTACAGGCTTGGCCGCCAAGACAACTTGACATCTAAGAATCGTCGAGTTGAACAGTGATGACGCCTGCAATGCTACGTCAGTCTGCTCAGTTCTCTCTTTCGGAAACAAGACAAGCAACGTGCAAGCCCCCTTGACGGTTCTCGCCGTCGAGCTAGTTGCAGGCATCACGCATACATTTGCCTGTCGAAGGTGAAAGCTTGTTGTGGAAATCACGTGGCAAAATCAAAGCCACATGCGAGAAACTACGAAGTCCCATTGAAGATAGGAGGTTCTGATGAATAGGCGTTTCAACTATAATCGTGCGGGTGCAAGCTGGACGCGAGCACCGTGTTTTAAGGCCATGCTTGTTCTGACTTCAGTTGTTGTGCCGTTCGACGCATGAATTGGGGCTTTTTTGAACCGACATATTTAAATATATCGCAATATATCGTGATATATCGTGACAAAAAGAATGTGGCGCAGAGTTAGGCGTAGAATGGAAAGAGGCGACTTCAAGTACATGCTACTTGACGCCTTGAGGAGCAAGCCGATGCATGGCTATGAGATCATGATGGTGATAAACGAAAAGTATGGGGGCCTCTATATGCCCAGCCCCGGCCTTGTCTATCCCACCCTCCAGCTGCTGGAAGATGAAGGTCATGTCACCTCAAGGACTGAGAATGGAAAAAAGATCTATACTGTAACCGATCAGGGAATGAGGTTCCTAGCCGAAAAGAAGCCGGTCCTTGAGGCTGTCTTCCAAAGAGGACAGAAATTCCTCAAAGGACCAAGAGGAGACCTGATCAGAGAGGGCCGACGGCTAGCAAGGCTACTACGGAGCCATGGAGAGCTTACCGACGATAAGGCGAAAGAGATCAGCAGGATACTGGCTGAAACATCACATAAAATAGAAGCCATATTGTCTCACTGACCTCCTGCCAAAGGGCTCTAATCAGAAGCTCAATCCTTGATTTCACTAGGGCACACGCTACAGTGTTCTTAACACCGAACCGATGCGACAAACAAAAGCGGCACACAAACTCAATCCAACAGCGGCCTCACTAACTGCCGAAGCACGCCGATGACCCAGAACGTCTGCACCTTTAGAGAATTCCCTTCGCTTCATGAACGGTTGAACCCCTTCAATCTCACTCACCTATTCAAGTCCGGGCTCTCACCGATAGCGTTAATGTCCACCATATCGGACAGCTCCTTGACGAAGAACCTCTTAGGGCGTTATCACCACATTGTTGATCGTTCTTCAATCAGATGGTGCGGGGGATGGGATTCGAACCCATGAAGGCCTGTGCCACAGGATCTCGCATCAGGTCGATCTTAAGTCTAACACCATCTTCCGTCTAGATGGCCCTGCCCCTTTGACCTGACTCCCGCCCTTGATGATCCGGGGTCTCGGGAACCCCCGCCACAAAAGGAGCCACTGATGTCAAAGATAAGTTTGTTTGCCGGGAGGCCGCGTTAGAGTTTGCGTCGTGCTTGCGCGACGAACATTTATGAAAGTGAGTCCGAAGGTCTGGGCGCCCTCGACAGTTCATGGGCCCCAACAATGAAGCCCCTTGGGAAGATCGGGGTACTTCGCTGGAGAAGTGAACTTACACAACGACGCATTGAAGGGCACCGATCTCTCTACTTCCTAGCAAGTTTCGCGAAATTCGCTAGGATAGCTCCTCCAGCTGGATGGGCCTCGTCATGGCGTTCTGGATGGAACTGCACTCCATAGATGGCCGCCTTCTCGCTCTTCATGGCTTCAACCGGCGTGTCCTGAGATTTCGCCAAGAGTGAGAACCCTTTCGGAACGCGTTCTACCATCTCTCGGTGAGCTTCTGCGACCAAGATGCTTCTGTTCAAACCGTCAAAGAGAGGATCATCGACAAGTACTGTCACATCGTAGTAACCCCTCAAGACCCGTTCCATATTGACAACGTTCTGGCCGTAAGCCATGCCCAGCAATTGATGTCCACCACAGATTCCCAGAACGGGTAGAGTCAATGAGCGAGTTCCCTCGATTGCCTTTTGGAACTTCAGCCTATCTTCAGCTTTGCTGTATAGAGCCTCCGAGCCGCTCAGCACGACAGCATCATACTTCCCTATCTGGTCCTGAACGAACTCTCGTCCAAAGTGCTCGTATGAGACCCTTTCAACAGAACTCCCTGACACCTTCTCAACTTTAGCACATAAGTTGTCCATTTGAGCAGCATACTTCATCTGATCAACATAATCGTTGACTACAAGTATCCTCAACAATATCCCTCACGAAAGCAGCTTGGAGGCCGATCGTACAGGTGTCCGCATCACACTCTCCACAGACAGCAGGCTTTCCATCTGTCTTTACTAACTCGGTTGATCCATGTCACAAATCACAGAAATATCTTTCCTGCAATTGAGCACATTCACGGATGCCGCAGTTCTCAATGGAGATGCTCGGCTGTCCCAGAAGTTCTTGGGCATTTTCGATGCGGCCATCCACATCCGAGTCGATGTAGTTGTACACCTTTGTCAGATCCAAGATAGTGCGCTAAGTAATTCTGAATCTGAGGAAGCTGAAGTGCTATGGAAAGCGTAGAAGGGCTCTGAGTGCCACAAGGCCAAGTAGCGCCAACACGGTTGCTGTAACAACGAAGATTACAATGGCAACCAGAGCGATCAGAAACGCCTTTGCCCATCCGCAATCGAAGAAGTGTCTTATCAACGCCAGCCAAAGCAACACAACGATGACCAAAGCTATGACGCCTGAGAAAAGGTGGCTGAACACCAATCCGATTATGGTTCCTAGAGCAGCGATCCATATTGCGTCCGTCAACTTCGCCTTGTCTTTTCCAGCAAGGATCCGTCCCGCAAGCCACAGCATCGGCCCAATGATAATGACATTGATTATCACTTGCAGAATCAGTACATCCAAATTGACAAGAGCCAAATTTGACACCTAACCTTAGCTTGGCGAGATCGCCATATAATTCTTATCCAAAGCCTGACTTCTCTAGGAATGCGCACAACCTAGCTCCTGCAACTTCAACTATCTATGTCCCCATAAGCTTAGAGCTTGTTGACAAATGCTCGGACATCAATTCCGAGATTCAAACCGGCCAAGGGAATCTCCATTGTTTCCTGCGGGTCAGCGCTTTTGAAACGCGAGCGCACTTCGGAGAGAATTCTTTCGAGCGCTCCTTCCCTCTCTGCGAAATACTCATCAGTCGAGGAGAGCCAGATCCGGCTGAATATGCTCGGCGCGATGAGCTTTGAACACGCCAACATTGCCCAAGCGACAGCTCTGATCTCCCATTGCGCTTCCGCTCCACATCGGAGCTTGAAAACGTGCAGCAGCTCTCTGGGGTTCATCGAGACTACAATATTAGTCTTCGCTGCATTCGGAAGATAGAATCTAGCGTCTTCAATCTTTCTTCCCGATCTTGATTCCTCCAAGTACCATGAAGCCATGGCCTTCATTCGTTCCTCGAATCTTTGCCGAGACTCATCTTTGAGGCTCGGAGGAATCACATACCAGTCGCTGTCGGTATCGATCCTTACATGTCTCTGACTTTGCTGAGAGAATGAGGCGATCCTATGTCTGACAAGCTGATGCGTGAAAGCTCTAGACACACCTTGAAGATCGAATGTAAGTAGGCCATGCTCAAGGACGCTTTCGTGACCGCCTACTAGCGCTTTCTGGATAAGCTCCTCGGCGCGTTCCTGAGTTAGCTGTCTTTCGTTCTTACTGGTCCTTGGAAGACTGTTCTTGTACAAGTCAAATGCAGAGACATTCGAATAGCACGACCGCATGGCAGCAGCACAGACCCTTTCAATATCTCGGGTGTACGAGAACAGAACGACTTTCGGGCTGTTCAAGCTTGATTGGTTCTCCCGCAACTATGTTCCTATGGCCTATTAGTCAAGGTTTAATCGTTTCGAGGGTTGAAACTTTCGGCGATCTCCTGCCAAGAGCCATTAGGGTATCGTAGAAGCGCTTTAGAATGCTGCGAACCCTGTAGGAAAGGAGGTTGTATTCGCAGCCGCTGACTAATGATGAAGCTTGCTAGATTATTCCTCTAATCCAGCCTCCATCCACTTGAAATGCCACCCCGGTTATGAAGCTGGCTCGCTCCGACGCTAGAAAAACCACCAGGTTTGCGATCTCCTTTGGCTGAGCCATCCGCCGGAGCGGTATGGCCTTCGCCCAATCTTGAACTATCTCGTCGACGCATCTTCCTGTTCGCTGACTCTCTGCTCCGGCAAGTTCCTGAACCCGCTCCGTCAGCGTGTAGCCGGGACAGACACTATTGACGAGAATGTTGTCTCTAGCGAATTCGTCGCTTAGAGTCTTCGTCAAACCCAGGATGCCGGATCTTAGTGCGTTGGATAAGACAAGGTTCTCCACAGGTTGCTTTGCTGCCATCGAGGTCATGTTTATGATTCGTCCCCATCGCTCTTTCTTCATGTAGGGAGCAACTTCACGGCAGGCAAAGACAACGCTCATGAAGAGTTGGGCAAAGGTGCGCCTCCAATCCTCTTCCGAGGTTGCCAAGAAAAGCGCCGGTGGGGGGCCTCCCGTATTATTGACCAAGATGTCCACTCTTCCGAACGTCTTGTAGGTTTCCGCTATGAGCAACCTCACGTCCTCGGCGCGGTTCAGATCTGCTCTGATCCTCAAGACATCGGCTCCTGTGGCGGCCTCGATCTCTCTTTCAGCTTCTTTCAGTGAGTCCTCGTTTCTTGCACATACGGTGACCTTCGCTCCCTCCTCTGCCAGCTCACGTGCGATCGCTTTACCTATTCCCCGGCTTGAACCAGTGACGATTGCTGCTCGCCCTTTCAGTCCTAGGTTCACCTCTATTCACCTCCTTCGGAGGTAGTGATCCTGCCCGGTCAGCCAATCAATCCTAATCGGGCTGAAAATGTCAAGGTCTATTGTGTCTTCGAGGGCCACTGCGCTGTGTTCTAGGTTCGGTGGGATAACAAGGACTTCTCCCTCGCCCACCTTGACCTTTCCATCAGGAAGCGTCAACTCCAGCAACCCTTTGAGAATGAACGTCATCTGTTCACTCTCATGTCTATGAGACGCGACAACACAACCTTTCTTGAGGAAGATTTGGGCGATCATCTCGTTCCTGCCAGAAATCAGCTTACGTGAGAGCATGTCCGTCAGTTGCTCTTCCGGAACATCGCTCCACCTGTACAGGCTCACACCAATCACAGAATCTGCCTAAGCTATTCGTGGTCTAAATGACTTGCGCCTCCGCAGTTTCCAGCCAACTCCAAGAGATGAGACACTGGTCACGTTTGTGTTCCAAGAAGGCCCACAATTTGTGGAGACTCCCCTCCCCGCATCAATCACGACGCGAATTATCTCACGCTCGCAAGTGGCAGTGAAAAAGAAATAGCTCGCGGGTCGAGGCTGTCAGGCCTAAGCATATTCGTTTCTGATGAAAGTGATACGAGTAGGACCAAATCGGAGCGACAGCTTAGGAAAGGCTTAAGATTCGGATACATTGGGATAGGTATTCGCCCTGGACCGCCCTAGTCATCGATCAAACTGATGACGGCGAAGGTGGTGCAGCCCGGTCTAACATGTGCGGCTGTCGCCCGCACGACACAGGCCGTTGCGTGAAGCGGGTTCGAATCCCGCCCATGAAAGATGGCGAATGATCATCTCTCGGCGAAGGGCGCCATGAACCCGCAAAGCTTCACGCCCCTCGACGATGTCCCTGACCCAGTGATTCACCTAAAGCCATCAAACAATCGTTGGCAAACCTTGTCAAGGATTCGAATTAGGAATAGCTCGATCACTTTTCTATTCTCCACCACAAATGTTGATCTCTGGCAGATTCGGAGATGAGAAAGGAACTACTCAGCTGCGGACCATTGCTAAAGAGAAGTCCACCTCTTCCTAGCATAGAGAATGAATAGTCCACGCGAAATGATCATCTATCAAGAGAGATAGTGGTCCCGCGGGCCTGATTTGAACAGGCGACATTCCGGTTGGCGCATCGCCAAGCTCCGGTTTCAGTCGTTGTGCGCCTGGCAGGCTGACTTCCCCGCACCGGACAGGTACAGGACTACAGCCGGAAGCTTTCAGCCTCGCGGAACGCGAGTCTACCAGGCTGAGCTACCGCGGGACAACGAGTATAGACCGGAGCAGGTTTACATAAGCCTTACCTGACCCGTCTGATAGCTCTCAGTTTAGAAGACCACTATGTAATCGGCCCAATCTGGAATTTGAAGAAGAGGTCAGTATTATAAGCACATGGCTATTTGCGATAATGGCAACTGCGAAGTAGTTAAGCAGGACAGGTATGTCCTGTGGTTGGACTCGCGATGAAAAGGCAATGGTCAGAATCAGGTCGTATCCTCATCTCTATTTCGAGCTTGTCTCTGTGGGTTTCTCTCTCATCTTAGGTATGGGGCTGTCCTCCGCCTTTCTCCCCCTTCTGTCATGGAAACTTGACCCCACAGGCGTTCTTGTGGGAATCGTCACCTCAGCTTGGTTCTTGGCACGAATATTCACTGAATTACCATCAGGTTTTCTCTCCGACAGGGTGGGAAGAAGAAGGCTGGTTCTCTTCGGCTTGGCGCTCTCCGTAGTTGGGACGCTCACATGTGCGACTTCTCGCTCGATATATCAACTGATCCTTGGACGAGCTCTGTGGGGTCTGGGGGCGGCCTTCTACTTCACGAACAATACAGCCCTAATGTTCGACATGTTCGTACCAAGTATACGGGGGAAAGCCGTTGGAACGTTGCAGAGCATCGAATTCATCGGTAGCTTCATCGGTGCACCGATAGGAGCTGTGATAGCCGAATGGTTCGGATACTACTCCGTGTTCTACGTTGCCTCGGTGATGACCTTGTTTTCTTTTTTGATCGCCTCCCTTTCCAAAGAGTTGAAGCAGGTTGCCGATAGACCGCGACAAGGTCACGCGGTGGTGTCGCTAAGTGAAGCTTTGAGCGGCCTGAGGAATCATGCGCTTCTTGTCATCTGCTCCGTGGTAATGTCGAGAATGCTTGTTGTGCAAGGCATCATGTCCACTGTCTTTCAGCTCTACATGAACCAGATACTTTCCTACGATGTTGCTACGATAGGGTTGATCATGAGCGTGAGAACCGCCGGATTTTGCGCTGCGACATTTCTATCTGGTAGGTTGGCCGATCGCTTGGGGACCAAGTCTGTCATAATGGGCGGATTGCTAACTGAGGGCGTCTGCCTCGGTCTCTACTCGGTCACAAGTTCCCTGACAGATATTGTCATCATTAGCCTGCTCGAAGGGGTTGGAGGCGGAATGATTTCGGTGACCTTGATCGTTCTTCTTTCCAAAGCGGCAACTCCCAACATGAGAGGAACGTCGGTAGGACTATACAGAACCTTTATGGATTTGGGCGGGATTCTGGGACCAGTCATTTTCATCTTCGCCTATGACTTCATCGGGAAACACATCCCGTTCTTGGCGAGTGCAGCACTGCTTATTGCGAATATCGCCTTGGTGGCTTCGATACGCGCGCGCCACATGCTAGAGGCAGACTGAACCTAACGAGTTCTTGCTTGGTGCAGGAGACATCGAACAGCATACGCAGAAGTCGCAGAACCGTGACGGACCGTGGCGCATATACAGCTGTATATACGCCCCTGCCAAGGCTACCGCCGCTAGGATACTTGTTCATGGCTCAGAAGGCAGTTGATGACCATGCAGGGTAGCTAGTGAGTTCTGGTTGAGAAAGATGCAGCCAAGCTCAGGAACCCGGGTTCTTCTGCGCCCATAATGGCAAGATCATCTCCGGGCGAAGCATTCTTGCGCGTATCTGTGTTGACCCGTCTATGCATGCCTGCTTTCCTTCGTGAGACTTCAAGAGATTAAATGTCCCTTCCTTCATGGGGTGTACTCCGAATCCTTCTGTGATGATTAACGTAAGGTCAGTCTTCTCCTTACCAGTTATCCCCATTCCAATCTCGTATCCAAGGAAATCTGTTAGATCTTTTTGATCCACGCCACCGACGACTATCCCATTCACACCTATTCTTACAGCTTTACGAAGTGCATCAATAGTTGCAAACGAGCCTCCAATCACGACCTTTCCCTTATGCTTGTCCTCAATCAACTCTGTTGTCAGGGCTTCGCCGGGCTTGTCCACAGCTATGGCCAACTGTCCGACCGATTCGCCTCCGATGCCAAACATGCCCTGTATGAGAGCTGCCTTGCACTCGACTACCACTCCCTCACTGGGGATTATGCTCACAACTTTTCCTGGAATGTGCGCTTTGAGTTCGATTGGAATTGGTTTACCTCTGATGAGCACTCGTCCTGACGACTTGAGAAATGTCTCAAGGGATCCGTCGATAGGAGACCTGCAGACCTTTGAGGCTCGGCCGAAGAAGAATCTATGAATGGCGATGACCTCATTCTTCTGCACTTCATCTCCCTCCCCCTTCAACATGTACCTTTCTACTTCGCTTGTATCGACTTCCAATTGCTCGTAGATCTTCACTTCATGGATCTCCGGGTTGACGACTGTGCCCCTAACCACAACCGTCTCAGGGTCAACCAAGTCCCCTATGTTAACCAAGACCTGTCCTTGGGTAGGTATCCTCCTGACCTTTCTGACTAGTGCTTCTTCTTGGAATCTAAGTCCTTCCAGTTCAGGCATTTCAAACAACTCCTCAAGCCAAGGATTTCTGGCCATGCTTCAGCGACTCGACCCACTTCGCCAAATTATGCTTCTCCGTCGGTACTTCCAGAGGTCTTCCTCGAGCGTCCAGCATCAACCCCAGTTCGCCGCCGACCACCTCTGCCTCCAGTCTCTTCCCTTTGCCCCTCCCAACATCGAGTCTCCTCCTTGGCGTCACCTCAAGCCTAGCTGTCTCTCCGTTTCCAAGGGCAAGAGTTTTCAGCTCTCCGAAGCTCACTTCATCTTCGATCACAACGCCGTTAGACTTGATCATTCGCACTCGCATCGCCACATCTCCCGGATTACCCCTACCTTTCGGTGCCAAGCAGGTTCCCAGCCTAAGCAGGCATTCTTTCGAAAGTACTTGCATGGCCGCTTCATGGTTTGCTTTCAGAAGCATTCCGAGGTGGGGCATTACGCTAAGTCTGTCAATCATTATCTCGGTGGCGCCCTCTGGCTGAAGAGCATCTAGAAGTAGGGTGGCCGCATCAGTGATCTGGCTTTGGCCGAACACCTTCCCTCTTCCCACAACCACCTGGGTTTTCATCATGTCTAGGTATGTTGGTTCGAGAGCCTGAACGAAGATGTCTCCTATGCTGCGCTTCAATGAAACGCCCTTGAGCCTGCTTGCGATCTTTTTATGATACTCCACGGCCAGCCTTATCGCCTCTCTGGCTGCGGCTTGTTGCACTAGAGCATCGTCGGACGTTAGAGATGTAGGTTGGAGTATCATCATGTTGCCGATGATGTTGCGGACCTCTCCTTCGCTCATCTGCTTAGGGATCCAACGCATTATGTTTTCGATTCCCGCCGTCTTCATGACATTGCTGACTCCATATGTCAATCCCATGTCAGCGTTGAGAGATCTGTTGAAGACCCCGTGGTAGATCGAGTAGACATCAGTTGTGGCTCCTCCGACATCAACTGCCAGCAGGTTCACTTGCCTATCTACTGCGTAAGCGTAGAGAATCTTTCCTACTGCAGCTTGGGTTGGAATTATGGGTTCGTCAACCCAGCCCACAAGCTTGTTGTATCCCGGAGAATGGATTATGACGTGCTCCATAAAGGAATCGTAAATGGCTTCCTTGGCAGGTCCAAGGTTTTCTCTCTCAATGAGGGGGCGGACATTGTCTACTGCTTTGGTTGCATATTTCTCTTCAGGTAGAACGTCTGAAACCTGCTTTCGAGCCTCAATGTTTCCGGCGTATATCAGAGGTAGTTTGTACTCAGAGCCGAATCTTGGTCTCACATCGGCGGTTCTTATCCAATGAGCCATTTCCAGAACCTGTCGCACTGCACCTCCATCAGTGCCACCAGCAAGCAGGAACATGTCTGGCTTCATGCTTCTCATTCTCTCTACCATTTCGAAGTCGGGGCGTGGATAGTCTTTCGAGAACACATCTGTGAGTAATGCCCCTGCTCCAAGAGCCGCTCTTTGAGCGCTCTCAGCAGATATCATACTTGCGACACCTGCCACCATCATATACAGGTTTCCCGTGCTGCTGGAGCAAAGGAATCTATGTGCACCTGACGGTCCATCAGCACCCCAGAACTCCTTGCCAACGCTCTGGCCCAGACTCCTCACAGCCTTCTCTACTCCGATTGTGACATCAAGGCTGGGGAGATCAACCGTGGTAGGTGCTTCGCTTATCGCCTTCGCCTCATAGACTCCATCATTCTTCTCGATCAGAACAGCCCTAGTCAACCAGTCGTCTATGTCTAGGACGAGGTAGGATTCTTTCTTGTCGTCCGGGCTCATGCTTCCTCCTCGGTCTGCTCGCTTCGGCCAAGGTTTTATATAGGTGTTACCTTTTTGTTACCAAATCTTATTTGGTTAGCCATATGGCGTATGGCGTGGCTGAAGATGATGGAAGAATCAGGACAATCGAAGTTACTGAAGTCAATCGATGAAGAAGCCTTCAAGTTGCTGCAAGACGAGACAAGAAGGAAGATCATATCCCTTCTAAGAGACAACGAGCAGACTGTGAGGAAGATTGCCTCGGAGCTTGATCTAACAACTCAGGACATCTACCATCATATCAAGAAGCTCCAAGACTCTGGTTTTGTCGAAGTGTCTAAGGAAAGGCGTTCAGGCCACCTCATCGAGAGCTACTATACGGCAACCGCTGACACCTTCGTCTATCACGCTGATGAGATAGTTGAGAAGAGTGTTCAAAGTTCTATTCACATCTTGAATGGCTTAAGTGAGATGGGGATCAAAGTTGATGTGAGCGAGAAGAATGCGAACAGACTCTCTAGGCTCCATGAGCGACAACCAGGATTGTCAAATGCTTCTTCAGCTGCGAAGGAAATATGTTCTTCGTGCAGTTTCTCTGGTTACTTCATGAAGTTCGGGCCGATGAATCCTTTGCTCCTAAACCGGATACTTCAGTACAATCGCATAGTGAACATGACTGACAAGGAATTTGAAGAGTCGCTCAAACTCACTAGAGAATTGCGACAGTTTCTACTCTCCATAAGGATTCAAGAGCCCTGATCTTACTTTTCTTCACAACATCGCACGTGCACTCGAATCAGAGGCCGAATCTAGTCTTTCGCAGAACCGGTAAGAGACCAACTAGGCCGGGCCTTGTACTATGCCCTTCATCTTCCGCGGGTTCGTTCAATCATTTCTTGCTGTTATCAGGTTGGAAGAAGGGTTGCAGTGCTTCGAGAATGTCAGGTGATCTTAAACCGAATCCTCCAATGACCCCGAACAAAAGAGAGAAGAACAACACCTGCTCACCAGCTACGTTCAGATAAGTGTTCAACCAAGTCAAGATCCCTAGGCTCCCGAGGCCAAAAATGATGAACCATTTCCCGATACCGAAAGTGATTTCCTTCAGACTCTTCGAGGTCAATTCAGAAGCCACTTGAGCTCTTTCTTTGGTTGTTCTGGCAAATTCGATTATCGGAGTGATGAAACCCCCTGGGTACCTAGCCTCAGCAAATGCCTCTTCTGCTTGGCGATAGACCTCTGAGGCAACTCTCAACGCATCACGTGCCTCCTTCAAATCCGCATTTTCGAGAAGGGACCTGATGCCTTGGGCCTCGTATCGTCCTGCTCTGTTCAACAGCTCGAAGGCCCTCATCGTACTTTGGAGTCTCATCTGAACTGCCTCTAGGGGTGCTTGTACTCTTGGCCAGTTCGACAACTGGATCTCTGTATCGTGAAATGCCTTTTCAGCCTCATCATAGTCCCATCTTCTTAGTGCGTCTTGTCCATTCAAGAATGATGCGAAAGCTTCGCTAGTAGCGAATTGGGCATCATAGACGTCTGCTTCAGCCGGGTGATTCTTCTTCAGAAGCTCGTAGTTCTTGATTATCTCTCCTCTTCGAGAGCGAAAGGATGTGGGGTCCTTGCCGATCTCCATTAGGCCACACCAGAGAAAGTTAGTTTCCGCGCGCGCTATAGCCTGCCTCACAACATCGCTCGGCTCGAGTTGCAGAAATCTTGATCTAGCCTCCTCATAGTTTCTCTTCGCCAGTCCAAACTCGCCAGCTCTTTGGCTTTTCATGCCCAGAACAAGGTCCTTCCAACCCTGAGCAACAATCTTCCCATTCTCATTGCCGGTCTCATGGAACACTGCTTCAGCTTTCTGGAAAGCGCTCAGAGCGCGGTCTAGATCGGTG
Source organism: uncultured Candidatus Bathyarchaeia archaeon (assembly GCA_964631575.1). Lineage (GTDB taxonomy): Archaea > Thermoproteota > Bathyarchaeia > 40CM-2-53-6 > JALHTG01 > JALHTG01. The sequence goes on along the minus strand of CAZVYD010000006.1, from coordinate 13,927 downwards.
TCTACGAACTCTCCTGCCCAGTCAATACTGTCAAAAATGGATAGGCCCTCAAAGAGGGAACTTCTCGCGCGAAGTGGTTTTGCATGAACTTCGCTCCCCTCAGCCTTGGAATGTTCATTTGCCGCAAGCTGCATCTTGCTAGCAGCTTCGCGAAGTTTTCCTTGCTGCAACAAGTCTTCTGCTTCGCGTTCATACGCTTCGGCCAATTTGCGATCTGGTAGCTTTTGTGTCAATCTATCCACCCCGTCGTTCAGGTGTTGCCTGCGTCAATCTGTGGTACACAAGACTCTCCAGCAGGGATTGTCAGATATAGATGTCGGAAACGCTGTCGCCGGAGCATCGCGATTCGCTCCTTCAAAGGCGCTAAAACTAACAACTTGCTCGTGAAGCTTATCTAGCTTGCGCCGGTTCGCATGTATCTAAACTTTGTAGAGTACCCGCCCTTCCCTTTCTGGCCAGCCGCATTTCTCCGATCAAGGTTGACTTTTCATTCTCCTTAAATTCCTGTCGAAGGGAATACTTTCTATCTCAAGCGATTGTGTCCGAAAGGAATTCAGCAATGAGTAACGAGGGAGTTAAGGTTCTCAAGACTACGACTTGGTCTGCTGGACCCGGTTGCCATGGTGGCTGTGGGGTGCTGGCATACGTTGAGGATGGTAAGCTGGTTAAGATCGAAGGTGATCCAGAACACCCTTGGAATCAAGGTCGTCTTTGTTCAAGAGCCCTTGCAATAACCCAATACATCTATCACGCAAATCGCCTCACACATCCACTGAAACGCGTTGGGGAACGTGGCGAAGGAAAGTGGGAGGCGATCTCTTGGGATGAGGCTTTCGACCTCATAGAGAGAAAAATGAAAGAGATACGCCAAGAACATGGCCCAGAGAGCTTCATCTTCGCCATGGGAACCGGCAGAGATATCGGACCTTGGGTGTGCATGCTCGCCTACGCCTATGGCAGCCCGAACGTCATGTTCAGCCTGAGCGGGATAGCCTGCTACAGTCCAAGAATATCGGCGGTGGAAACCGTGCAAGGAGATTACTGCGTAATCGACGCTGGCCAATGGCTCGCTGACCGCTACGAAAGTCCAAGATACAAGATCCCTGAGTGCATTGTGGTCTGGGGCTACGACATCCCCGCCTCATGCCCGGACAACGTATTCGGTCACTGGATAGTTGACCTCATGAAAAGGGGGACGAAAATCATCGCTATCGATCCCCGGCTGTCTTGGTTCGCTTCAAGGGCCACGAAATGGCTCAGACTCAGACCGGGAACAGATGGCGCCCTAGCGATGGGATTCCTCAACGTCATAATAAGCGAAGGACTATACGATGAAGACTTCGTTGAAAAGTGGACCAATGGACATCATCTGATTCGATGTGACACCTCGAAGCTGCTTCGGGAGAGCGACCTGGTTGATGGTGGATCTCAGAGCAACTTTGTTGTTTGGGATACCGAAAGTGAAAAACCCGCTGTCTGGGACTCAGACAAGGTTTGCTATCGGTCGCCAAACGTGAAGCCAGCACTGACAGGGGACTTTGAAGTCACTCTTAGAGATGGAACCAGAGTGCGGGCCATGACTGTCTGGCAAATGTTCTGCAAGGAAGTGGACAAGTATTCCCCTGAGCGAGTAGCAGAAATCACTATGGTCCCGGAGAAGGAGATCAGGGACGGAGCAATCTTGTACGCAAAGAGCAAGCCGGCATCCATACACTGGGGTGTGCCCATCGACATGACGCCTGCGGTCACCCCTACAGCCCAAGCAATAACCTGCCTGTGGTGCCTGACCGGAAACTTGGACGTACCCGGCGGAAACGTGATCTCCCGCTATGCCTTCGACGCGGTTGCATATGCTCTCCCCGGGGCGGAAGGAGTAATCAAACTGAAGTCTAAGGAAGTTGACAGGAAGAGGATTGGAGCGGATCGTTACGGGCCTTTGCGCAAATTCATCTGGCGCGCTCAGACAGACTTGGTTCTTGAGCAGATATTTACAGGGGACCCGTACCCCATCAAAGGGATGTGGCTACAGGCATGCAATCCTATTGGAGGCATAGGCTTGGATCCCAAGAGATGGGTCGAAGCCATCAACAAGCTTGAATTCGTGGTTGCCGTTGACCTGTTTCATACGCCAAGCACTCAGTTGGCCGACATCGTGCTGCCAGCGGCAACCTTTCTAGAAAAGGACGGGGTCAGGAGCTGGTGGGCGCCGCTTCAGGCTATCAGCAAGGTAATAACCGTGGGCGAATGCAAACCAGATGTGGAGATAAACTTCGAGCTAGCCAAGAGATTCGACCCAGATTTCAGATGGGATACTGTTCATGATCTTTTTGATGACATTCTGAAGCCCTCTGGCATGACTTTCCACGAATTACAGAAGAGAGGAGGCTGGGCTCTACCACCGGAGGGCCACCATAGCGCCCCGTATCACAGATTCGTGAAAGGGCTACTGCGCAAGGACAGAAGGCCTGGGTTCCAGACTCCGTCAGGAAAGATCGAGTTGTACTCTTCTCTCCGTGAAGAATGGGGATTGGAGCCTCTCCCTCACTATGAGGAACCTCCGTTTACACCTATCAGTCAACCGCAGTTGGCCAAGGAGTATCCCCTGATCCTTTCTACAGGAAGAAGATCTCCGGTCTACTTTCATTCAGAGCACAGAAATATCCCCTGGCTGAGGCAGATCCATCCGCATCCTCTCGTTGAGATCCACCCCGACACAGCAAAGTCATTGGGAATTAGCAATGGGGAATGGGTCTGGGTCGAGAACTGGCTTGGAAGATGCAAGTTCAAAGCGAAAGTCACTCCCGTGGTGCCTGAATGGATGGTGATGGCGGAACATGGCTGGTGGTTCCCTGAGAAGAAGGCATCGGAGCCAAACCTCTTCGATGTCTGGGAATCAAACATCAACCAGCTTATTCCCATGGGGTACCAAGGAAAGGATGGTCTAGGGGCACCTATCAAGCACCTGCTTTGCAGAGTCTACAAGTTTTCAGGGGAAGAGGCCAATCATGAGTAAGGAAACCAGATACGGTCTTCTAATCGACTACGAATATTGCACGGGTTGCTTTGCTTGTCAAGTAGCCTGTGCCCAAGAGTACCGTAGGCCGAAAGAGATCGTCGGGATGCAGGTGACTGAGATGGTACAGATGCTGCCCAATGGCAAGCCGTATCTTTCCTTCATTCCGTTTCCGACTGAACTTTGCAGCCTCTGCGCAAGCCGTACTAGAAGGGGCCTTGAACCAGCGTGTGTCAAGCATTGCATGGCCAAATGCATCAAACACGGCCCAATCGAGGATCTGGCCAAGGAAATGATCAAAGCGAGAATGGTACTTTGGGCACCGCGTTAGCCCGCTTGGCGGTACTGGCAACAAATCATTCTAGGGAAAATCCAACCTAGTATGCTCTTTAGCGCGCGCCATCCGGTGAGACCTAAGGTTAACAATTGAGCATTCACGTGGGTCGGTAGTAAGGTCATGAAATCTGCGATAATACTCGCTGGCGGACGTTCGAGTAGGTTTGGCAAGGACAAGGGCCTCCTGTCGCTTGGCGGGAAAACTCTTGTCGAACACGTACGCGAAAAGATGGCGGGCATCGCAAGGGAAGTAGTGATAACAGTTAGCACAAAGGCTCAGGAAGAGATCTACTCTCGAATGTTCAGCAGCTGCTTTGTGGCAACTGACGATCGATTCCATGGTGGGCCCTTGGCGGGGCTATACACAGGATTGAAAGTCGTCAATGGGAACAAGGTCGCAGTTGTGGGTTGCGATATGCCGTTCGTATCCGGAGATTTGCTAGATCTTCTATTCGAGCTTTGCCAAGGTCATGATGCGGTGATTCCGAGGTGGCCGAATGGCTATGTTGAGCCGTTTCACTCGGTTTATGATACTAGTCACTGCCTGAGTGCTACCGAAAGGGCCTTGAGGATGGGTCGCGTTGATATGAGAAGTATGATCTCAAATCTCCGCGATATCACCTATTTTTCCACAGAAGCTATCCGGCAGATGCACGTAGATCTTACGATGTTTGTGAACATCAATACGCGAAGTGATCTTGAGAAGGCTAGGCACATCTTTTTTGCTCACGGATCACGTCGATGTCAATAGTCGGTCGTTGCCACACATTCTGCGTTTGACTGGGTTTAGGAGGCCAAGCTTGGAGAGATGTTGGCCCTCGACAGCGTGTTCGTCAAGGGGAAAAGATGGACTTGTTCCGGTTGCCGACACTTGCACAATGTATCGAGGCGTTGGCGTTTTTCCAGCGAGGTAGATCTGTCTCGTGCACTAATCTAGTTCCTACGGCAGTCTTGACAGGATTTCCTCTCTTTTGAACGATCTCATGCCGAGATAGAATACGACGAGGTCGATCACAGCGAAGGCTCCTATTAGCGCGCAGACTACAACGGGTCCGAAGATGATTGCTCCAGAAAGCTGTCCGAGCGCCAGCATCAATATGGGTATAAGCAGAATAGCGCTGATCTGCTGAGCCTCCCTAAACCCTTTGACTCTAGCCGAGACAATCACTGTCAGCCCTATGCCTGCAAGAGCTATCGTTGGAGCAACCCCAAAGATCAACATTATCCAAACCAAGTTGGGAAGCAACAGTCTACCTCCAAATACGGAAAGCGAAAAGAGGTCTATGACTACGTAATAGATTGCGAACGAGGCCGCGGTTGCTATCATGGAAGGAACGAATGATACCAGCATTTTTCCCAGAAGCAGCTCACCGTCAGAGAAGGGAGCCGCCAAGAGCGCCTCGACTGTCTTTCTCTCCTTTTCCCCAGCAAAACTATCTGATGCTATCACGCTCGATGCCATAAGAGGAACGATTAGAAAGAAGGGCGCGAAGAAATAGAGCGACATGACGTAGACCAAGGCCTGCCAGGCAGTCATCCCTACGAGTTCTTCTCTCACTTGGCTAGGAAGATTCCTCATCATTGATGTCGAGTTCTCCAGAGGTGATCCTGGCATTGACAAGAGGTTGGGGGTTACGATGATGAGCGTCGGAAGTATGACCGATATCAGGATAGGTACTGCCACCATCGGAAGGAGGATCTGCCAATTTCTCCTGACCTCACACCAGTCTTTTCTGAAGACCAGCATTACCATTCGAGTCCTCACGATGCCCCCTCCCGAATCAGTTTCAAGTATGCTTCTTCTAGCGATGGTCGAAGCGTATTGACGGCGAGTACCATACCTCCGGCTTGGACGATTCTCCTAACTATCTCCGGGGTAGCTTCCGCCAAGTCAAGTGTAATTGACAGTGTGCCTGTAGCATGATCTGCACTTATCTCTCCGACTTGCTCAACCTCTTTGACGGCATTGATTATCGCTTGATCCAGTTTCTTTAGTTCAACGCGTAGGATTGGTTTGCCTGCTATTCTGCTCTGGAGCTCTTCAGGAGTCCCCATAGCCACATATCTGCCTCGGTCTATAATCATGACTCTACTGCACAGTCTTTCAGCATCCTCTAGGCGATGTGTGCAAAGCAGAACCGTGTGATTTTCGCGTTGACTCAGGTCTGCGACTAGATCTCTTATCACCTTTGCCGACTCTGGGTCAAGGCCGGAAGTGGGCTCATCTAACAATAGGATAGGGGGTTTATGTACCAGTGTCCGAGCAATCGCAAGCTTCTGTTTCATTCCCTTTGAGAGCTTTCCTACCTTGTCGTTTCTTCGGTCCAGCAAATGAAAAAAGTCAAGCAGTTCCTTGATCCGATCTCGTCTTTCCTGAGCATCAGAGAGACCATAGGCTTCAGCGAAGAAGCTCATGTTCTCATGTACTGTTAGTCTTTCATAGAGGCTCGGGTTCTCGGTCAGTATTCCGACCGTTTCTCTGACACTCACTGAATCCTTGACTATGTCGTATCCGCCAACTGTCGCTGAGCCATCTGAAGGAGAGATCAGACATGCCAACATACGGATTGTTGTTGTCTTGCCAGCACCGTTTGGGCCCAAGAGGCCGAAGACCTCTCCTCCCTCAACTGTCATGTCTAAGTGATCTACTGCTGTAAGAGGCCCGAACCTCTTTGTCAATCCGTTCAGCTCAACGCTTGGCAAGTAGACCCCTTCTCACTGCACATGTTTCGCCTTCTATTACCTGCATACGAAACGCCAAGATAGCCTTTCTAGGACGAAGCATCAGTTCTACACTGACCGTTAGGTTCGATATGGCGGGCCCGGAGGGATTTGAACCCTCGACCTCCGGCTCCGAAGGCCTGTGCAGACGCTCGTCTTCAGCATCCTAGTCCAGCTAGACCACGGGCCCACTTTACACGTAGTTTCAGAACGGAGGACGGTAATAAGCCCCTCTCCAAGACGCTTACAGCCTCTCGTATGGCAGGTCGCTCAAAACCTAGGTGTTCTGATGGAGGGCCGGGTTGTAGGACGCGCTGGGCGTTTCTTCGTAACGACAACTACCGTGATGATGACAACGGGTGCTCCCATCAGCAAACAGAGTAGAACAATGATCATTCCATAATCCGCTTCCCATATTGCCTCCACAGTCTTTGGGCCATCCATGAGTATTGTGGCAGTTGCACCGCTCGCCGATGAGTCGCCGCTCCACCGTTTGAAGATATATTTTGCTCCAGGCGTACCTTGAAGCGGGACTGTCACCGATTCGACGGAAAATGTTGCTGTCGAGCCTGAGTCATACCAGCCTTCGCCCATAGTTGTCCCGTATCTCGAAGATACGGACAAGTAGTACTGGGTCACGTACTCGAACGTATGAGAACCTTCGGATGACACTCTCCAAGTGTCAGATTCGCATCTGTATCTGACCCCTTTGCTACCCGATACGTATCTCTCGACTGAGATGATGTGAGTGGTTCCTCTATCGAAGTTGAACTTCAAGGATTCTTTGGCTTCAACTGTGCCTTTTGTGGTTCCGTCAACAGCAACCGCGATTCTCAAGCCTGAAGGTATGCCTCGCATGGAGACTGAGGCGGCATACGTTGTTACTGCTTGTGTGTATGGCACAACTAGGCCCCAGTACGGATAGCTACAGCTCCACAGGTACTCAAGATCAGTGTCAGAAACGTGGACCTGCGCGCCCGTGTTTCTCCCGGGCCTTCCCCACCATGTGGGCCAAGGATCGTTTATGAAGACTCCAGTCTCATCATACCCAACTACAACAACATAATGCTGAGACTCCGCATGTGGCATCTGGAACCAGATGAGGAGTATCACCGGATACCCCTTAGCGTTTTCACTCTTCAATTCGCTCAACGACATCGGTTTCCTTTCGAAAGTCTGCGTGTAGCCCCTCAAATCGAAAGGATTTCTCACATTGCTTGTGTACGTGGTCTTCTTCACGTGGTCGGTACTTAGTTCGGTGGCGAGTTGATCTTGGCTGATGAGGGAACCCGTCACATATGCCACAACCATTTGGACAGAGGCGGGCCCACAATAGTAGTCTTTCTCTTGCGCGCGGTACGGTACCGACAGAAGATTCGAAGAGGGAACCGCTTGAGCCGGACCGGCCTCGACAGCTAGGACAGACATGACAAGTACGAAAGCGATCATCGAATTGCGAAAAGAAATCCTAGAGATCAAAGCGAACATATAGCCTCTCCTTTCATATCAAACGCCTTCTCTGCTAGCACCGCCGATTCTTCATAAGTATTGCCATATGTTCGGTCGCCCAGACTGGCGACGATAATTGCGCCGATGTCAAGCGTCGCAATTCGTCGATGCAGAAAACGCGATGCAACAAGCGCTGTCTTCATGACTTGCATATCAGTGTAGTCGTGTTTCGACCCTGACCGACCTATCGCGCCGGTTGCCACGTTTGTTCATGTTGAGAGATTTCTCTAAATGGGGCCGTGACTTGCAAGTCAGAATTTCAAGTCCATGTATTGCTCATGGTCGCGTAAAACTGGGACCGAAGGTCTTATAGATAGAAGCATGAAACCGCTAATGGTAGGATTGTGTCAAAAACGAGCTCCCGAATCTTCGACCTGAAATATAAACTTGGAACCATAGATCTGCTGAACCTTGCGAAGAACTACTACACGTACAGAGAGCTAGCTCAGATAATAGGCCTCCCTGAGACTGTGTTGAGCCGGTATGTGAAAGGGCATGTTCTGCCAACGATCGCTCGGGCGAGGGAGATGAACAAGACCCTTCAGAAGGTTCTCAGGCTTGAGATCGAACTCCAGAAGAGAATGAAGTTTGACGATGACGACTACTTTGACAACACCGCCATCATTTCCGACCCCATGCTCTTAGAGAGGGCTGTGCAGCAAGCAATAAACGCCTTCGCAGGAAAGAGGGTCACGAAGGTGCTTACCGCCGCAGTGGACGGCGTTCCTCTGGCAACCCTTGTGGCTCACAGGCTCGGTGTAGGGTTAGTCGTCGCGAAGCAGACACGAGAGATCGGCGTGAGAGAGTTCATCGAAGAGGTTTTCGTCCCAAGCAAGACTGCCACTGTCCACAGCCTTTTCATTCCAAGAGACGCGATAAAAAGGAACGAATGTGTTCTCATTGTCGATGACGTATTGGATAGCGGAGAGACCCATAGGGCGTTGATTCGCATGGTTCAGAAGGCGAGGGCAGAAGTGACCGGCATATACGCTTTGACCGCCATCGGAACCGAGTGGAAAACATGTATCGGCGAAGCGGCAGGCAACTGCCCTGTGGAGATCGCTTTGGAGCTTCCCAGAAAGTCGAGAAAGCCTTCAGTCAGGTAGCTGCCTGACTAGCTCGACGAGCAGACTCGGCCAGTCTTCCTATGGTTACCTCATAAGGTGGGAAGAGAACCCCCTCTTCCGTGACGATCGCTGTCACATTCTCTGGCGGCGTAACATCGAACGCAGGGTTGAGTGCACCAACGCCTCTGGGGGCGATCCTCTTTCTACCCAAGGAGAGAACTTCTTCTTCTCTTCTGTATTCAATGACGATAGACTCGGCTGATCCTGTGAAGTCAAATGTCGATAGAGGGGCAGCCACATAGAAGGGAATGTCGTGCTGCTTGGCTGCCAAAGAGATCGTATAAGTCCCTATTTTATTGGCGACATGGCCTGTGCGTAGGACCCTGTCCGATCCCACGATCACCTTGTTGACGATCTTGTGTTGGAATGTATATCCAACCATGCCATCCGTGATCAATGTGACAGGTATGTGCTCCGAAGCAAGCTCGTAAGCTGTCAGTCTGGCGCCTTGGAGAAGAGGGCGGGTTTCTGTAGCTATCACCTTGACCTTTTTTCCCTCCTCAATCGCTGCTCGAAGTATCCCAAGCGCTGTTCCATAGCCGGCGGTCGCGAGCGCTCCAGCGTTGCAATGTGTAAGAATGGTGTCGCCGTCTTCAATCAGGTTGGCTCCGTTCTTTCCGATGCGGATACTTGAGCGAATATCCTCCTTGCGAATCTCATCCGCTTCGTTAAGTACAAATGTTCTTAAATCCTCGACATTGTCGAATGTTCTTGCTCTTCCCATAATCCTTTGAGCAGCCCAACGCAGGTTGGCCCCCGTCGGTCTGGTCTCAACAAGCATCTCTGCTGAGCGCTCCAACTCTTTGATCATCATTGCGACAGTTCTTGATCTACTTCGAAGTGCAGTAAGAGCTAGTCCATATCCCGCTGCAGCACCTATCAAGGGCGCTCCTCTGATTTTCATTTCTCGAATCGCTTGGCAGATCTCCTTACAGCTTCTTAGCCTGATCTTCACGAGTCGGCTAGGAAGCCTCGTCTGGTCGATCGTGACGACCGCTCCTTTTCTCAACTCGATGGTTTTCAGCAATTCTGCGTACCTCGCAGGGGGTCTTGAGTAACAGTTGGAACGATGCCCTTAACAGCTTTCCTTGCTATCATGGGGGATCGCTCAAGGCGAACGTCTGAGGCACGTTTCGCCATCGATTTCTCCTCTATACCAAAGATTTTAGGGTTCTTATGCACTTTCTCAGGCTGATTTGAATGGAAACCGTCAGGCCCGAAGCCGTTGAGGCTTTTCTTGCGAACAATAGAGTGTCGGTTCCTCTTTCAGATACGCCTTCAGAGCTTCGCGAGAGAGGGTTCGGCACCCTAAGGGGAGCGAGAATCTATTTCTCGGTGCTGGAGGCGATCTATCTTGCTGACAAGAAGAGAACAAAGGTTCTCGACTCGACGACGAAGGATGAAATCAGATTCGCGGAATTGGTCAGAAAGCTTTCCAAGGGTAAGCCTGAGGTTTGGATGAAGTATCTCGTGTACCGCGATCTTCGGGACAGAGGATACATAGTTAGAGAAGAGAAAGCCTTTGATTTTGAGATATTCGGCAAGGGTGCGGTAAGAAGGCTTGTATCAATTGTTTATGAAGGGCGTGAAGCGAGTATTGAAAGGCTTCAGAAACTTCTGATGATGGCCGTCACTGAGAAGAAGGAACTTCTTCTGGCAGTCATAGATAGAAGAACAGACATTGTTTACTACGCATTGGGCCAACTGTCTCTGAAATGATGCCCGGAACTGGTTTTCTGCTCCTGGCCGGAGGCTTTCTGAGATAATCGGTACCGGCAAACGTTCCTAGTGTGACAATTGATTCAGCGGGGGCATCTGGCCGCGAGGAATGGGACTTATGTAAGTGAACTCTTTCGTCTTGGACTCGAACTCGTCTCTGAGCTTCTTTAACTCCTCAGGCTCTGTGAGAAGGTCGATCCCTGTTAGGGCAAGGGTCTTGGCCGCGAGAATCATCCCCTTATGACCTATGCTCATTCCCGAAGTGGCGGTTTCCTGCCAAGAATGTCCCGGCATTCCTAGCACACATGTCGCTGTCACGAGGTTGGCTGTAGGGGTGACCCAGCTTACATCGCCTACATCTGTTGAGCCTGCCATTACTTCCCTTTCATCCTCGGGATCATCTATGCCGTCGTCGAGAAGCTTCTTCACCTTCTCCTCCCTCTTTGGCATTCTGGACTTCAATATGGCGTTCCTTCTCTCCTCAGCCGTCATCGACTCAGCCAATTTCTTCGCGAAATCCAAATCCCTCTCGGACCACTTGGGAGGGCCGACCTTCCGCATGTTCCTAATCATCAAATCAGTGAGGCTCCTATTCGGAAGCATCCCGTAGCATCCAACAAGAAACTCAAGATCCATGGTGGTATCAGTCATCAGACAGGCCCCCTTCGCAATGTTCACAACACGACTGTAGATCTGTTCAACTTCATTTCGCTTAGGCGCTCTAATATAGTACCAGACCTGAGCATAGTCCGGCACAACGTTCGGTTCTCCTCCTCCACGGGGAATGACGTAGTGCAAACGGGCCTTTTCGCTGATGTGCTCACGAAGATAGTTGGCTCCGACATTCATGAGTTCGACCGCATCTAGAGCTGACTTGCCTCGCTCAGGGTCGGCTGCTGCGTGGGAAGTCAGCCCGTGAAAGTTGAACTTGACAGAGTTCAGCGCGTTTGAGGATGACATCCACGCCGAGTTGCAGCTTGCCGGATGCCATGACAGTGTGGCATCAACACCATCAAACAGGCGATCCCTCACCAAGAAGACCTTGCCGACAAGAGTTTCTTCGGCAGGACAACCGAAGAGCTTCACCGTCCCCTTGAGATCCTTCTTCCCCATTGCCTCCCGAATTGCCAGAGCCGCTGCCGCGCTCCCGGCGCCAAAAAGATTATGGCCGCAGCCATGTCCAGGTGCGCCTTTCTTCAATGGTTCTCGCGTGGGCTGGGCCTTCTGGGATACTCCGGGAAGTGCATCGTATTCTGCCAATATCCCTATCACAGGTTTTCCCGAGCCGTAAGACGCAACGAAAGCGGTGGGCATCCCGGCAACTCCAAGATCAACCTTGAATCCTTCCTTGCGCAATTCTTGGGCCAGTAGTTTCGATGACTCGTATTCCTGTAGGCCGATCTCAGCCAACTCCCAGATCCTATCGCTAATCGCTATGACTCTTGACTCATTTCTTCTCATCCAATCTAGGGCAACTTCTCTCGGCATCGTTCCGCAGCTCGCCTACTCGTAGCACGCTTGATAGATAAACGAGTTTCGAGAGGCCACATTACATCGAAGTGAAGGGATTTCTACGAAACATAGTTAAGTTTAGCATGTTACCTTACTCTCAGGCGCCTGAGGTTACGCTGCACAAACAGGAGAGACAACATCCTTGTCACAACAGTTCTCTACTCCAAGAGGAATGAGGGATATTGAGCCGCAGGAAATAGCGAAGCGGATCTGGGTTGAAGCCAAGATATCCGAAGTGCTCCAGCGGTACGGATTCAAGATGATGGAGCCAACACCTATCGAGCATCTGGAGACCCTTGAGGCTAAGTCTGGCCCTCAGATCAGAGAGGAAATCTATTGGTTCGCGGATAAGGCCGGTAGGAATCTGGGCCTGAGATTTGACCTCACAGTTGGAATGGCGAGAATGGTCGCAAACAGGCTTGACCTTCCTGAGCCAATAAAATTGTGTGCGATCGCTGATTCTTGGCGATATGACGAGCCTCAGTTCGCCAGATACAGGCACTTCCGTCAATGGGACGCAGAAATATTCGGGACTACGGATCCCTTAGCCGACGCTGAAGCGATCTGTGTAGGCATGGACGCATTAGAGAGTGTCGGACTAAAGGAGTACGAGGTTCGAATCAGCAACAGGAAGCTTGTGGAAGCATTTCTTCGGAAGATCGGCGTGGAAAACAGAGTTCAGATTGACAGAGCGCTTATTGCAATAGACAAGCTATCCAAATTGCCTTCAACACAGGCCACAGAAGAGTTCGAGAAGAGCGGTCTGTCAGGAAAGCAGACTGAAGCGACAAGAGAACTCTGCTCGCTTAAAGGCTCTCCTGAAAAGGTTCTCTCTGGACTCAAGGAACTGCTTAAGGAGGACACGAGTGTAGAGGCCGCACGAAACGAGTTGATCAGGTTGGCAGATGTCCTCAAATCGTTTGGCCGGAAGGACAGATGCATATACGATCTAAGCATCGTTCGGGGCATAGGGTACTACGATGGGATCGTCTTCGAAGCATATGACAAGGGCAGCGAGGACATAGGATCGATCTTTGGAGGAGGCAGATATGACAAGCTATGCGTAATCTATGGCAAACGAGACATCCCGGCGACTGGCGTGGCAGGCGGTATAGAGCGTCTCATGATTTCTCTGGAAAAGTCCTCGCTGTACCCAAAGCTATCAGAAACTCCAAGAGTATTCATCGCTTGTGCAACAGACGATGTCCGTTCTAAGGCTTGGGAAATAGTGACAAGACTCAGAAACACCGGAGTCGCAGCTGATTTCGATTTGAAGGAAAGAACTCTCGAAAAGCAACTAGAGTTTGCGAATTCCATGAGAATACCATACGTGGTTATCGTTGGACGAAGGGAATTGGAGAAGGGATTCATTAAGCTTAGAGATATGCAGAGTCGAATGGAAAAAGAAATCCGGATTGACGATGTTCGGAAAGAACTATAGAGAGCGCGCGAGAGAGTTCTCGCCGGCTGTCGGCCTGAGCATTCCTGACTTGTGAAGTCTAGATTCTGGCTTCGCGTATCTAGTTCACTTCTCAGCTTGCGAATGTATAGACATCATGGCTTCGAGCCTATGAGAGACGGGAAGATCATTCATGCGAAAAGCCGTTGTTTCAACAAGTGAGGTGGATCAGAGTCTGAACATATCATGTCAGGCAGAGGGATTTTGCACCAGCCCAGCGCACTGCCATGCGGGTAAGAGCAATGAAGGAGAATCGGATCCCTAGCTTTTCCTTCAAGGAGTGCGTCATTCTTGTGATCATCAATACTCTACAGGAGTCTTGGCGATCTCGCTGATCCTCGGACCTGTGAATCCAATAACTAACATTAAGATCAGATCAAACAGGAGATTCAGACATGAAATGGCGGGCCCGCGGGGATTTGAACCCCGGACCTTTAGCTCTCGCCAGACCAGCTTAGGAGGCTCGGCCCATTCTACCTACCGCTCCATCCGGGCTGAGCTACGGGCCCCAAACCGAATCCTCATGACTAC